>NZ_JBFOKO010000003.1:0-329557 GCF_047246605.1 Aeromicrobium jepli | reverse complement strand
ATTCTTACTGGCATTGGAGGGCTTTCCCTCTTACTTACTTACTTGGATCCAAAGATCCAAAATAGATCTACTACTACTAGGGGCTTCTCATCTCAAAATCTCAGACTGAGATTGAGACAGGGTCTCTGTATAAGGGTGGGGGTACGGGAAAAATTGGATTTCTGGAGCCAGAGACCGAATCAACCCGTCATCGCAGGTAAAATCTTGGCTCCAGACAGTTGGGCCACGTTGGAGCCAGATCCAACTTTCGACCCCGGACAGGCTTCCATGACGCATGGGGCACGTCGCCCCACCCTCAGCAATCACTCAACTGCGACGTGCCGTTGGCTCCCGAACCATCACCGAGGCACCCCGCGAACCGCCTCACGTCACCCGAATGGGTCTCCGGAGACCCCGAACATCCCACCTGCCAACACCACGCCACCTGTGGATAACTCGTCCCGTGGTGGTGATAAACGACGGTTGTGCACACGCGGTCCTTCATCCAACACGCGAATGATCCCGTTCCGCAGACCCACCAGACCCGCCATTGTTAGCGTTCTCTTCATGCGTCGCCTCCCTATTCTCGCCACCGCAGCAACCCTCATCGCTGGCGTCTTCCTCGCCATCTCGAGCGCACCCTCGAACGCCGACGACCCCTCCTACGACGTGTGGGGAATCCGTGCGTCCGACCGCGTACTGAACTCCAACTCGTGCCGGTACGTCACTGTCACCGCGTCCACCAACATCAACCCCGATGACCTCCTCAGCATCGACGCTGAGGTGTGGCGCGGAAGCGAGAACGTCGGATCGGTGAGCCTCAGCCACACGTCCGCAGGCCGCCTTCGAGGGCAGTACTACCACTGCCCGTACGAGGGTGTAGGCACGTTCCGGATCGGTCCGAGCGAGGTGTCAGTGTGGTCAGGCGACTTCGATCTGACCTCCCACATGGACTACTCCAAGGGATCGTTCGTCGCCAAGCAGGCAGCCCGATTCACCAAAGTGAAGGCGTCCCGCAAGGGCAAGGTCGTCACCGTCAAGGCGAACCCGCAGTACTACTCCATCGGATGGGACAGCGGCTGGAGGGCAGCGAAGGCGTCCGAGTTCCAAACGTCCGTGCGCAAGTCGTCGCACTTCCGTCTGCAGCGTCGCAACGCCAACGGGACCGGCGCGTGGAGGACCGTCAAGGGCGCTAAGCCGCCGAAGTCCAAGACGCTCGTGTTCAAGGTGAAGACCAAGCGCAAGTACCAGTACCGGATCGTCTCGAACGAGACGACGACGACGTTCGCCGGGACCAGCCGTGGTGTCAGGCGGTAAGGGCTGACCGGTCCGCCAACGCGTCCGCGAACACCGGGTTGGACTCGGCCACGTACGCGTGACGCTCATGCTTGACCGCTGAGATGGACCCGGACCCGAGACCACCGAACGGCTCCCATACGACGTCGCCGGGGTTCGAGGAGGCGAGGATGAGCGGCTCCATCAGGTCGAGCGGCTTCTGGTTCAGGTGTGCGGACTTGCCGCCCGCCTTGAATCGCTCATCGCCACGCAGCGTGGGCCGGGACCACACGTTCCGGACCCCGTCGATGTAGTTCCAGACCCGACGCTCCCACGGTTGACTCGACACGTCACCCACCTCCGGAGGCATCTGGAAGTACGGTGCACCGGCTGGGTCGCCGTGGGTGTTGGCGTACTCGATCAGCGCCCGGAAGCGGTCCTCCGGAGGCAGGTACCAGCGGTCGTCCGCGGCGAAGTACTTTCGGGTCGCCGCGTCCTTCACGCCACACGCGGTGTTGGTCTCACGCCACGGCAGGCCGGTCCGTTTCCATTCGGCGCGCATCCAGTCACGCATCGCGGTCGCTCCCCCGTTCAAGATCGGGGCGCGCTCGTACAGGACCGCCACCTCGGTCGTGACCGGGAAGGTCCGCTGGGTGGACGAGTTGACGCGTCCGGCGATGTGTCCGGCGCCCTTGTCCCACACGCACATCTGCACGTACCGCCAGCCATTCTCGACCAACACCGGGTGGGTGTTGGCCCACCCGATCTCGGTGTTCCAGAACCACAGGCTCGTCTTCACGGTGGACGCCCGGGTCCACGCTTCGATGTGGGGCCGGTACCAGTCCCCCAGCGTGTCGGGGGTGCGTGGGTCTCCGGGGAACCCGCCGACACCGTACGCACCGTCGGACATGATGAGGGTCGGGGTGGGCCACGAGGCGTACGCGTCGAGCGCGTCACCGCGATGCAGGTTGAGCGAGTTCACCTAGGTTCTATGCGGCAGAACGGGCCCCACAGGAGCGTGTCCCGGGGGCCCGTTCTGGGTGTGGCTCAGTCGAAGGAGAGCAGCCCTCGTCGTTCCTTCGTGTCGGCGAACTCCGGCGGCATCGTGGCCGGGTCGCCGGGCCACCGACGCGCCTCGAGAAGCATCTTGGCCTTGGCGTCCAACTCCTTGGTCTTGCGTGACGCGGCCAGCGCTGGTCGCAGGAACCCTCGCAACGCCTTGGCGTGTTCGCCCTTCCATTCGACAGTGCGACGTGTTTGGGACATGTCCTTGGCCAGCGCGCCGTCCTCGGAGAGGTACTCGGCCACCAGAGGAGGCGCGGCGCCGGAGTCGAGCACCTCGGACACCTGCTCCAACTTGGCGAGCCGCTGCTTCGCCTCGTACATCTCCTCAGTGTTCTCGACCGTCGTCCGAGCGACGGCGCGATTGTCGATAATGGACTTGATGGCCGCTTCGTCGTTCTCGTCCAGTGGCCGGTTGCCCTGCAGCGCTTCGATGAGCGGCTTGATGCGCTCCTCGCCCAACTCGTCGATCCTGCGTTGGATGTTGTAGATGTACGGACGGAACCCGAACACCTTGCTCGGCGGTTCGGGACGCACGATGCCACGTCGGGCGCTGATGATGTCGTCGAGCGCCTTCATCGTCTTGGGGTTGAACCCGAGGAACGCCAGCGGGGACTCCTCCCCGGACGCGATCTTGTCGTACAACTCCTTGGCTGCGTCGTACTCGCGTCGGTCCGCGCGGCCGAGGTGCACCTTGCGGGCTTCGTCTTGGTTCGGGAGCGTGATGATGTAGCGGTCGCTCTCGTCGTCCCATTCGGACTGCATGCGAAACAGCAGGCCCTCGTGGTTGGCGAGCCCGTCTACGTCGCTCGCGGTGTCCACGGAGGCGACGGCGGTCCAGTCGGAGTAGTCGCCCTCCTCAGGGTTCACGTAGCCGTTCAGGTCGTGGTTCGAGCGGGGGTCACCGGCACGTCGGTACATCGCCAGTTCGATGTGACCCGCGGTGAGGCCGAGCGCCTCCTTGACGTACTCGGTCGGGTCGGGCGTCAGGTCGGTGCGGGTGAGGATCTCGAACCGTTCGTTCCAGTTCTGCACGTAGGAGAACCCGTCGCTGTCGTCGGGGATGGACGCGATGAGGTCTGCGTCGAGCGTCTCGGGAAGCGGGACGATGAACTCGCCGCCGGACACCTCGTGGTCGAGGCCGCGGCTCTCGGCCCGGGAATCCTCGGCGTACCGACCACCGTTCTTGCTGGGTCGGCCGAGGTGCTTCTCGCGCTTGCGGTCGTTGGTCATGGTGCGTCCTTGCTTCGAGGGTCAGAAGGGTGGTTCGCCAGCGTCGTCGGCCCAGTCGTTGGGCCAGTCCCACGCCTTCGCGTCGTTGTTCTTGTACTGGCCGATGTACTGCGGGTCGTACGCGTCGAGCCGGTCACCGTACGTGTGCTTGGAGCAGTCGGGGTGCGGGTAGACCATGTTGGTGTGCTCGGGTCCACCCATGTCGGCGCCGTTGAGACACATGCCGTTGCAGTCCGGTCGGTCGTCGGGTGTTCCGTCGATGGGGACGCCGTTGATCTCGATCTGGTAGCCGAACCCTTCGACATAGGTGGACCGGATCATGTGCTCGGCGGCGAACGCTTCGGCGTCGGATTCGGTGAACAGGCTGTTGTTGACCCAGTCGTCGAACTCGTCGGTGTTGGTGGTGTCCCATTCGCCGGTGTCGTAGTCGTACTCGGCTTGTGGGGTCAGTTCCAGACCGTCGGCGTCGAACACGTTGATCGAGAAGGTGAACTGCTCGGTGTTCTCGTCGATAATCGCGGTCACGTTCATGGTGTCCGCGTCAGGGAAGTGCTCGGTGAGTCGGGCGATGAACGCGCCGTTCACTCCGAGGGTCGGTGCGAACTGCTCCACGATCTCGGTGCGGGTGGGCTCGTCGAGGGTGACCGGCTGGAATCCGACCTCTCCGGGCTTGGATGCGGCGTTGTGTCCCCGCTTGGTGTCGTTGCTCATGTCAGGTCAGGTGTGCGGTTCAGAACGGGGCCACGTAGTCGTCGCCGACGTCGAGGGTGCTCCCGGCTGGGACGGGGATGCCGCGCGCCCACGCGTTGAACTCGTCGGCGATCGGGGCAGGTGCGGCGGGCTCGGCCGACCCGGGGACTCGAAGGTGCGTGAGGGTGATGTACTCGGTGACGTCACCGGAGTCCTCCTCACCTTTCTGTACGTGACGGCGGTTCTTCGCGACGAACGCGGCCTTGTCGTCGGGGGTGAAGAACTCGTTGTCGGTCCGCTCGTTGAACTCCGCGTACTCGGGGTCGGCGTACCCGGGGGTGATGTCGGTGCCTCGCGCGTCACGCAGCCGCAGACGGAAAGAGCCCCCTTGTGCGCGCGCGTCCATGTAGGCGTCCACGTCCACGAACACGGTGTCGGGGTACGCGGCGAGCAGCCGGGCGCCGAACCCGTCAGTCAAGCCATCGGGCGACACGACGGCCGGACGGTCGACGGTGCTGATGCTCCGGGTCGTCTCGGGCTTCGGCGCGGTCGGCTGGAAGCCCTGCTTGCCCTTGACGGCGTTGTGGCCGCGGTGGGTCTTGGTGGGTGTCGTCATCTTGGGGCTCATGTCTGGTAGGTGTGCGGTCGGTCAGTCCGATTCGAGGTGCAGCACGCCGTCACGAATGAACAGATGCGTGTGGACGCGTTCGCCGCTGTCTTGGTCGATGCCGCCGAGGGTCACCCGGTGTCCGTGTCGCAGGTCCGCGACGACGCCGGGCCACTGCTGGTCGTCCTCGCGGATGTGGATCTCGAAGTCGGTGGCGAGCCGGTCACGTAGTCGCATGGCTTGGTCGTATGTGGCTTGCAGGTGTGCGTAGATGGCGTCGTAGTCGGCGTCGCTGATCCGTGAAGGGAGCCTTCTGGTGCGTTCGGCTCGCCAGAGGCGCCACTCACGGATCAGGTAGTGACCCATCCACGCCGCGAGGACGATCCCGAACAGGTTGGAGGCGGCTTCGAGCATGGCGGTCAGGCCTTCTGGTACTTCTGGCCGAACGCCGACGATGAGAGCGACTCGACCACCGAGTCGTTGGAGTCGAAGATGAGGTACTCGCCGTCGTTGAACCCGATGGAACGGCGGAGGCCACGGCCACCGACCTCGGCGTGGTAGTGGCGGTCCTCGTCGTCGAAGTTGACAGACATCAGGTACCCGGCGTCGCGCAGTTCACTGACGACGGTGAGGAAGTTCTCGGCCGTGATGAACACTGCCTTCACGGGCAGCGGCTTGACCACGTACGACTCGGCGCTCAACAGGCTCATGCATGGGTAAGCCCGCACGACCACGATGGCCCGATCAGATCACCAGTGGTGACCGTCGATGCCGTACAAGGCGTCGTACTCGAGGTCGGGGTCGTTGTCGTACATCTTCTTGGGGTGCTTCTCCAACTCGGGGATGTACCGGCGGGCGTCTGCGCGGGTCGGGTTCGCTGGGATCTGGTCGCGCAGCCACCCGGGTACGTCGCGGCTGTGGAGTAGGGCGCGAATGTAGTGGGCTTGTTTGTCGGTGCACGGGTCGGTCGGCATGACGGTGCGGGGTTCGAACTTCACCGCGAACGTCATCTCGGTGACGTTGGTGATGAACTTGACCGGCACTCCCCCGAGTTGTTCGGCGTGTTCGGCCACGTCGTCGATGGTGAACGCGCGTGACACGAGAGGCATGTCCTCGTCGTTGCGGTCCCATTCGAGGTGGTTGTCGATGAGGGTGCCGTCGGGCATGCGGATGGCGTAGGTCTCGCGCTGGTAGGAGCGCGGCCCGGGCTCAATCGCCATCGAGGGCTCCGAGGATCGAGTTGAGCGCGTCGACGACTCCGATGGCGTCCACCACGGTGTCGGGGGTCTCGTAGTCCTTGATGAACTCGGTCAGCAGGGTTCGGGCGTCGTCGGCGCGTTCGTTCGCGGCGGCGAGCATCTGGTGTGGGGTCTGCCCCTTGGAGCGGGCGACGCTGGTGACGTACTCCTCGCCGGTCTCGTTGTCGATCAACTGCATCTCGACGAAGTTCGGTGCGTCGTTCTGGTCGAGGATGGTGCGACCCCAGTTCGTGAGGATCTGCGCGATCCTCTCCGGCGGAGCGAACCTGATCGTTCCGTCGTCGCGTGTACCCGTGAGGAGCACGTCGTCCTCGTCGTCATGGGGCAGGTCGGCGGGCTGGATCGTCTCGAGCGCTTCCGGGACGGCCGGACGGTCCCCTTCGTGCAGGTTGATGGAGAGGCCTCGTCCACCCATCGCGACCTTCGATCCGGGGTAGATGGCTCCGAACGCGCCGAGGAGATGCCCCACGACGTCCATCGGCAGGGGCAGGTCGATGTTGACGACGGTGTTCTTGCTCATGGTGTCTTCAAGTCCGTTCCGGTGGCGTGCCTGATCAGTCCAGTGGGGAGATGTGACCGCATTCGGGACACGCGTGGGTTCGCTTGGGGAACGGCCAGACGGCCTCGCTGGTCCAGAAGTCGGCGCCGAACTCGTACACGTGGCGGCCGCCCCGTTCGGAGGACTGCCAGCCGAGCAGACGGTACGAGGTCTGGTTAAGTGCCGAGATGATGGACTCGTTCCCGGACCAGCCGCAGGTGACCAGTTCAACGGTCACATGACCGGTTTCAGGGTCACTGACCGGTTCGATGTCATACAGGTGCCACAGGTCTGCGATGAGGGTCGTCAGGTGTTGCGGGGTGCCGCGGAAGTTCTCGATGTACTCGATCGCCTCGTCGGTCGGATAGCCGTCGTCGTCGAGCAGGTCGAAGTCGATGTCGAGCATGGGTCAGACTCCCGGGGGTGTGTAAGGGCCGGTCCGCTCGATGAGCGCGGCCTTCGAACGGAGGGTCGTGTTCTCGGTTTCGAGTACGGCAACCCTCTTCTCCAACGGGGACAGGTACTTGTCCCACGTGATGGTCTTCATGGCGCTGCCGGACAGCCAGACCCGCCACGTGTTCTCCACGTTGCCGTAGTCGACGTCCACCCAGCCGTTGTTCTCGAGCGCACGCAACGCGGTGGTGATGGCGGGCTTGCGGGTGAACGTCCAGAACTGCTCGCCGAGGCGACGCCTCGCGATGAGGGTCTCGATGATGAGTTCCTGCATCGGCGTGAACTGTGAGTCGTCGAGCACGGTCGGCTGAGGCAGGGCGAGGCTCGGTGTCGTGGTGACGTTGTTGCTGGTGGTCACAGTTCCCTCCAAAGTCCGTCGTGGCCGACGGTCGAGACGATGATCTGGTCGTTCGGCACCGAGGTGGGGAGACGGTATCCGGCTTCGGTGACCTTCCCGGTGTCGAGGTTCAGCAGCCCATACCGGCTGGTGGGCGTGTAGTGGATGTCCACGCGAAGGTGTCCTGTCCACCGGTTCGGCGGCCACTGACGAACTCCGGACAGGTGCAGGCCTTTGTGGGTGCAGCCGATCGAGTCACAGATACCCGGGTTGTGCGGCGCCTCGTGGGCGCCGTCGAGCACGTCGAGGGTCATCTGGTCGTTCTCGTCGGCGCTGTAGAAGTCCTTGTGCCACGTCTTGAACCCGGTGATGACGGCACGGAACCAGATGCCGTCACGGTCGGCGGTTCCGACGGTGAGGTGGTTCAGTTCGGCGGTCACGATCTGGATGCGCTGGTGGTGCGGGTCGGTGATGAGCGAGTGCGCGTTCACGACGAGTTCGGTGAGGTGGCCGCGCTTGGCGATGTGCGCGCCGACGAGGTTGAAGTCGATGCCGAGACCGTCGGTAACCCGGGCGGTCTGGCCGGTGGTGACGTCACCGATGATGGTGGCGGCCTTGGTGCGGAACGGGAACGTGCTCTCGTTGACGCTGGCCATCAGAGCCACTCCCCTCCGCCGACGGACCGCACGATGGTCAGGTCGTCACCCTTGGCGTCGGGGTACTCGAACCCGGTGGAGATGATGTCGCCGGTGCGGTCGTCGCGCAGGCCCCAACGGACGATGGGGCGAACGAGGATCTCGGCCGCGAGCAGGCACTCGTGGTTGGTCTTGGGCATGTACGGCGCGTACATGAGGTGCTCGCCGTTGCAGTCGTCGTGGTAGTGGCACTCCTCGATCCACTCGGCGTATCGGGGGCCGAAGTCCTCAGGGGTGAGGGTGCCGTTCGCGTCCTTGTCGTAGAACTCGGGCGAGTAGTAGCCGACCTTGCTGATCCAGCCCTTGAACGCGGTGCCGAGGTGGGCGGCACCGTCGAACGTCATGCCGAGGATGTCGATGGCGAGGGTGCGAATGTGGTCGTGGCTGTCGTCGCGAACCTTGCTCGGGGAGTCGATGAGGATCTGGGTGACGCCGTCGCGGCCGGTGCCGCTGATGCGACCGCCGATGAGGGTGAAGTCGCCGTCGGTGTGGCTGCGCTCGTCCTTCCAGCGGACGAGGATCTCCTGTCCTTCGGCGTTGTAGTCACCAAGGATGGTCGCGTCGTCTGCGATGGGGAACCGGGTCGAGTCGCTCATGCCCTGTTCAAGCCCACACGGCGGTCACATCTCGATCAGTCGTCGACGGGAGTGACCTTGATGTCCATACGGAGCCCACCGACCTCGACGAATCCGTCCGAGTCGAGGGCGTGCTGGACATACTGCGCGACGGCGTGCAGCACCTCGCCGGTGTGCTCCTCCTTGGAGGTGAACGCGGTCTGATTGGCGTTGACGCGACCGACGAGGATGCGCTCGCTCAGGGGCGAGTACTGGACTCCGAACTTGTGACTCACGACCGTGCCAAGACCGGCGCCACCGGCAGCCCGATCAGTCGGCCGAGTCCTCGTTGCGGTCGGCCTCGTCCTCAGGTCCGTACCACTCACCGTCGGACGTCTGGGCTCGCAGTTCAGCGTTCTCAGGGTGGTCGAGGACCGCGTACACGAAGTCCCGGTCGGGGAACCGCCACCCTTCCTTGCCGCTGTGCAGGTAATCGAGGATCGCTGCGCGCACTTCGGGAGTGTCGGGGATGGTGCCGCCGTGGCGAAGGATCTCGTACGCTTCACCGCACCGGTCGTTGAAACTCATGCCGCCTCGATTCCCTCGACGGAGTTCAGGTCGAACGTCGAGATGGGCTGCTGGTCCGCGGAGTGGGCTCGCGCAGCAGCGCACACCTTGCGGCCGGTGTCGGTCAGCGACCAGATGGCGTACTTGGCGAGCCTCCACTCGTCGAGTCCTGTCCAGAAGCCGGGGTTGATGACCTGACCGTCGACGTCGAGGATGGGGCGGCCGTGCACGTCGAGGAACCCGGTGTCGGAAGCGACCGGCATGGCGACGGTCAGCCATCCGGCGCGCACGAGGTCGTCGAGGCAGTCGTAGTCGTCGTGGTTCTCCCGGACCCGCTTCTCACCGTCGACGCGACGCAGAATGGTCGGGTAGTTGGCGGCGTCGTTCACTCCCCCGAGCCGGTATGCGCGCGACCCGGCGTTCAGAAGGAGCGGGTGACGCTTGCCGGAGCATCGCAGGTGGTCATGCTCGAGGACGCCGTGGTGGTCGACGGTTCGACCTTCGACGTACATGAGGAGGCTGTAGTGGTCCTTGCCGAACTCGGCGACGTCCACCGGGTTGTCGTTCAGGGCGGGCCACTGTGGGGTGCCGAGGCCCACTCCGGCTGCGGCAACGAGGTCGCTGGGGTTCATGTCGGTCCTTCCGGGCTCAATCGGTGAGGGCGTCGGTGTTGATGAGGCCGGACGTCAGGAGCGCGTCAGCCAAATCGTCTGCGGTGGCGTGGCCGTACCCGTCCTTCTCCTCGGCCCACCCGCCTGCGAGGAGCCAGTCCCGCAGACGGTCTCGTCCGGTGCCTGCCGGGATGTCGTCGTCGTCGGTCCGGTCGCAGAGCATCGTCTCGACGGCGCCGTCGGCGACCTGCGTGGGCGGGAAGTAGTCCTCGTTGCGGACGTACGCGGCCAACTCGTCGAGCGTCGCGTACGCCACGGCATAGTCGGGCCCGTGGTACCAGTCCTTCACGTACCCGTAGGTGACGCGGCCGGTCATCAGGTTCACCTCGGCGTGCAGTTCGAGTTCACGCCCCCCGTACTGCGATTTGAACGGGTCGAGCAGCCGGGTGACGGTCTTGGGGAAGTCGTCGAGGGTGAGTGCCCGTCGGCTGGGGACGTCGCGCAGCATGTGCGTGGGGAGTGTGAACGTGTGCTCGCCGATGGTCACTTCGGTGGACCGTAGGGCGTCACTGTTGGACGTGACGGTCGCCGGGACGAGTACCGGATCGCCGATCTTCCACTGGCTCACTTCGAGCCCTCCTCCTGTTGGCGGGCCGGTCGGGGGTGGTTGGCGCTCATGCTGCCACCTTCTCACCGTCACCGGTCTCGATGTTGTCGTACGTGTTCTGGTCGCACGCTTCGGTGCAGACGTTCTGGAAGTGACGATGACCGAACGCGCAGGCGAGTGAATCGCGGGTCATCTCGTTGGTGAAGTGGTCGGGGTCGAGACCCAGCAGGACCGCGAAGGTACGCAGGTCGTACCGGCTTCGGGGGCGATGGGACGGGTCGAACCCGGAGATGTCCTCGACGCGGACGGTGCTCGTGTTCGTGTCGGTCACGAGACCTCACCACCGGCGGCGATGACACCCTCAGTGGCGAGGCGGAGCGCTTCGATGAGGTCTTCGTCTCCGCACGGGTCCATCGAGTCAGCCATGAGGAGTAGGTTCTGGACCGCTTCGACGGGCAGGACGACGTGGGTGGTCGGGTCGGCGACCACGATGGGTTTCACGGACACGATCTGGTCCTCGTCAACCCAGTGGGCGGCGGGCGCGACGGTGTACCCCTCGCGGTACCAGTCGCCGATGAACGTCTCGCCCAAGGCTGTGGTGATCTCGGCTCGCGCGTACTCGCGCTTGAACATTCCGCGCGGGATCAGGTCGGCAGGCTTGGTGGTGGTCTGCTGGTCGTTCATCGGTGTTCCTTTCGCTCACGGGTAGTAAGCCCGCGCGAGTTGAACCTTCCGATCAGCGGTAGTACCAGCCGTCGAACCCGACTGGGACGAGCGGGAACGCAGCGAGCATCGGGTCGAGCCGCGCCACGAGCGCCGCTTGGTCCTTGAACGACACCGGATGCGACGGGTTGACGAGCAGGTCGGCGCCGTTCCACTGGGCCCGCCATTTGCCCCCGTACCGAAGGTCGGCAGCAGCGATCATCTCTGGGAGCGTCTCCGCCCCGGAGAGAGGATGAGGGCTGAGTCCGAACTCGCCGATCGTGACGGTCAGGACACCGTTCTTGCGGCCCGGCCACACGGCGTCGATGGTCGATGACCAACTACTACGCACCCTGAACGTGGACAGGTCGAACGCGTACGGCTTCTGCGATGGCGCCCACTTGGCCTTCTTGGTGAGTCCGTACCCGTTCGGTGGGGTCCAATCGGGGTTCACGCGTCCGTCTCGATCCCGTGCTGTGCGCAGAACTCACGCCACTGGACGTCCGACTCGGCCGTCTTCGCATCCTCATCTCGAAGGAACAGGAACCCGGCGACGCCAACGACGAACGGCAGGGTGAACATCCAGAACGAGGCCATCACGATGCTCACGAACAGGCACGCGACGTACACACCCATGCGAGCGTCGATGCCGTCGGCGGTCGACTGAGCCGCGCGGCCGGAGATCCACACGCACGTTGCGAAACAGGCGAGGCATCCGAGGATCCAGACGACGAACAGCATCATCGGGCGGTGCTCCTCTCGTGCTGGATCTGGCGGTCGATGTTCTGGTCGAGGATGTCTTCGCGTCGGCCTCGCTTGGTCAGGTCACGCCACGAGATGACTCCTGCGGCACCGCACACGAACGCGGACGTCCACACGAGGATCACTTGGCGACCCACTCGACGTTGACCATGCCCTTGTCGATGATGTGGCGGGCCATGTCGGCGAACGACGCCATGTAGGACGCTGGGTGCTTGGTGACACCGTGGTTGGGTTCGGCCTTGGACCATGCCTCGAACAACTCGAGGGCGACGGTGTTGACGGCAGCCAAGCGAACCTCGCTCGGGTACTCGTTGCACTCGGGGTGAACGCTGACACCGTACTCGCTGTACTCGTTGTCGGCCCACCAGATGGCGTCGTCGGGGGTGTCGAACTTGCGGTACGCCTTCTGAGGGTCGATCTCGGGGGTCTGCTCGTTGGACATGAATCCCATGACCGCGACGAACCCACCGTCGGGGTGCTTGCGAATCAGGTAGTAGTTGTCGGCGCTCATGGTGGTCCTTCGGACGGTGGTTTGCCCTGTTCTGGTGGGCGTTGTGTCTGGGGAGGGTCGGCGTTGAGGCTAGTAGTTTTCGGTGCTCATGGTGGTCCTTCCAGCGGTTGGTTCGTCCGGTTCAAGCCTGTATCAGGCTGCGTCGCCGATCAGTCGCCCATCTCGACGATCGCTTCTTCCAGATCGGCGATGCGGTTCTCGGCGCGCTGTAGCGCACCGTGCAGGTCGTAGATCTGGGCGATGAGCATGCCGATGTCGTAGCGGGCTTCGTCGAGGTTGAACTGCTCGCTGGTGTTGGTGTGGAACCGGAGCGTGTCGAACGGCACCAACTGGTGACATTCGGGATGCACAACGGCGGTCTTACGTTCAGTTGGGGTGAGGTCATCGAGCGCTTCCTCGACGGTGCTGTGTCGGGTCAGCGAGATGATGGCCTTCTCATCGACGACGGGGTCTCGGTTCTCGGGGGTCGCCTTCAAGGTCACGAACCCGCCGGACGGTTCGGGCCACCGCCGGATCACTGCCCACTTCTCGTTCACTGGTTCCCTCCGAACGTGCTCACGGCCTTCTCGTGGATCTTCTCGGCGAGGTGGGCGTCCCAGTCGCCGCGGTACATGTGCTCCCGGCAGGTGCACTTGCCGAGCCCGGCGTCACCGAAAGCGACCGCTCCCCCTTCGATGAAACGGTGGTCGTTGATGGTGTCGTGAGCCCACTGGGGGCTGGTGGTGTCGCTCATTGGTCCTTCGCCGCTGGTTGGTCGTCTACCTGTTCAGATGCGACACAACGGGTCCGACTCTCACGCGGGGCCGAGCCGGACGGCATCGAAGATGGGGATGTTGCCGGTGGCGTCCTCGAAGAACCACGTGTCGTAGTCGGGCACGGGCAGGAACTCGTAGTCGTGGTTGACCGAGACGAGCGCGGTCGCGAGGTCGGCGACAGGTTCGGTGGTGACGCGGGTGGCGAACTCGTCGAGGGTGTTCTGGTGTTCGGCCAGACGGGTGTTGTACGCCTCGATGGACGTGCAGTAGTCGGTGTATGACTGCTCGCGCATGTCTCGGGTGAGATCGGCGGCTCGGGCTCGGGCGGCGTCCACGTCGGTGAAGAACCCCCACATGTGTTGCAGGACGGGTTCGTTGGCTTCCGGATCACGCCGGACGATCACGAAGACACAGTTCACGGCATGCTCCCGGGTTCGACGGTGACGACTCGGTGACGGACGGCGGGTGCGTCGCCGCTGACCTGCCACGAGTAGAAGTCCCGGTTCACGGGACGGATCTCCTGACGGTCACCGGCGATGTCATCGTACGCGTCGGGGTTGGTCTCACGGCGGAACCCCGCGAGCATCCGGTCGATCTTCGCGTTGTGCTTCTGGGCGCGCTCGTTGTGCCGGTCCGTCTCGGTGACGTACTCGGTGTACAGGCGCCCGCACACGCCATCGGATGCGGCGACGGCGCGCATGTTCGCGGCCCGGATGTCGGTGAAGTAGCCCAGTTCGGGACGGATCACGAACTGGGAGGGCTCGTCACGGGCGGTGATGGACTCGGCGATGACGAAGATGTTCTGGGCGGTCATGAGTCTGCTCCGTTGCGGTACATGGGGACTACGGCGTGGTACGGGCGAGGTGCTGGCGTGGGCGGGTCGAACAAGATGGCGTCTCCGGCCTGCCGGGCGCGTTCGGCGTCACGACGATCCTGTTCGCTGTCGAGCGCGGCGGCGTACTTCTCGGCCTTGGCTTCACTGGTGAAGAACCCGTGAACCGTGTGCAGCGGAGAGCGCAGTTCAGTGGGTTCACCGGTCAGGTCGAAACTTCCCGTGGGGAAGCGGATTTCGAGGTAGTACACCGCGTCGGCCATCAGATCGCCTTCCATTCCGAACCGCCGCACGAGTACACGTACTCACGGCCGTCGGGCTTGCTGTCGGGTTCGGTGAACCCGATCTCGCTGATGGTGCCGTCGGGCGACTTGAACGCGTACCGGTAGATCGGCTGGTAGTGCAGGTGCACGGGCAGGAACATGTCGGTGGTCTCGGCCATCTCGGCGCCCTCGAACGGGTCACCGGCGAGGTCACTGGCGTAGTAGTCGGGGTCGTAGAACGACATGGAGCGCAGGTACGCATGGAAGGAGACGCCGGGGTCAGGGTCACCGAGGACGCTGTTGTCGAGGCGGACACCGATGAGGTCCAGTGAGAGGGTCTCGATGGGGTCTCCGTACTCGTCGGCGCGGCCGTTCGAAGCATCGAGCGTGACCCGGATCTGGTCCTTTGGGGTGTCCTTGTCGAACTCTCGGATGAACCGGCCTCCGACGAGGCGAAGGACGTACTGGCGCAGCGGGTCGACCTGCACGATGGCGGTGATCTCCATGCCCTGCGCGACGTCACCGACGATGAGGGTGTCCTCACCGAACGGGTACTCGTTGTCGATCATGACGGGTTCAAGGTCTCTCGCGTCCCGGGCCCGATCTGGTTCATCGGCGCCGCCGGGTGGTCTTGCGTCGGGTTCGACGCTTGCGACGCGGTTTTGGTTCGATGCCGGACTGCAACTGTCCGAGGCGTGCAGCCAACCGGCGCCACATCTCCTCAGGAAGTTCGACCGGTTCACGGTTGGTCTTCGCGCGACGAACGATGACGGTCCCACCAGAGTCCGGGTCGAGGGTGAGAATTCCTGACCCGGGAGGGATGACTTCGGTGGCGTGGTCGACCATCTCGGGTGGGACGAGGAAGTAGAACGCGTTGGTGTGGGCGCGCCACAGGACGGACTTCGCGGGCGTCTCGAGTTCTCGTTTGAGGTCAGCCTTGGAGACCTTCACCTCGACGGCCCACCTCTTGTCCTTGAACAGGACGAGCGCGTCGATGTACCGGATGGTGTTCTCGGCGCCTTGCTTCTGGTCGGCCCGGAACCCCTTCTGCTTGTAGGCGAGCCCGAGCGGCACATGCCGGATGACGGCCGCGCCGAGCCTGCCCTGCTGGTACTGCCGGTAGAGCGCGTCGAGGAGGAGTTTTTCGGTCGCCGCTGCAACAGACAGGACCGGTTCGATGACGCCCCCGTCGGTCACGTCCCTTCCACCCGCGTGGGCTGGTGAGATTCGCGCAGGAGTTCGTACCGGCCGCACGTGCCGCATTCGCGCCCCTCGAACGTCGTCTCGACACCACGAACGAGATGGGTGAGCGTCTGGCTGACCGGGTTGTACCGGTGCCGGGTCGCCATGCAGAACGGACTGGTTCGGTAGCGGAGACGTTCCGCGCGCGACCGAACCTGCTTGACGTCGATGTGCTCGTTGGTGAGACGCTGCCCGTAGTCACCCATGAACTCGGGGTTGTCGAGCGCGTCGACGAGCAGAAGCGGGTCGGTGAGGATCGTGACCATCTGCTCGTCGGTCATCGACCAGTCGTGGGTCGTGGCGGTCATGCGGGGATCACGATCGCTGCGACCGGGGAGGTGACCCGATGGGTGTAGATGCCGTTGCGCAGCAGGTCGAGGATGAACCGTGCGGACTGGCCGACACGGATCTGGCCTTGGTCGATGACATGGATCGGGTCGCCGTCGGCTCGAAGGACCGCACTGTCGTCGGCGTGCAGGCCGAGGTACTTGACCTCCTTGGGAACGCCTCCGTCGGCGAGCCACTGCTTGACCCTCTCGTCATCGGGGTGCCGGGTGAGGGTCTGGTTGTCGGCGTCGTACGTGTAGGTCGAACCGGTCGCGGTGATGAACACGTAACGGCCGTCGGTTGTCCCTGAGGGTAGGACGTCGATGTTCTGGTCGGTCATACGAGGTTCTATGCGGCAGACCCGGCGAACATGGCGCGAAGAGGGGCAGGCCCACCGGTGGTGAGCCTGCCCCTCTTCGCTTGTTGCGGGTGCGACGGTCAGGGTCGCGCGACGGTGTAACCGCTGGTCCAGATCTTGACCTTCTTGACGGTCTCACCCGTGCGTGGAGCGTGCCAGATCTTCCCGTCACCGGCGTAGATGCCGATGTGGTAGTAACCGCCACCGTTGGAGAAACCGATGAGGTCGCCCTTCTTCTTGGCGCTCTTGGAGACCTTCTTCGCGGCGCGCATCTGGTCACCGGCGATTCGGGGCAACTTCTTGCCGACGGCCTTCTTCACGACGTACTGGACGTAGCCGGAGCAGTCGAACCCCTTGGGGGTGGTGCCACCCCACACGTACGGGGTGCCCTTGTACTTCGCGGCGACGCGGACGATCTTGGCTCCGCGTGCGGCCTTCTTCTTGGCTGCGATGCGCTTCTTCTTCGCGGCGAGGGCTCGCTTCTTCTTGAGCGCGGCCTTCCTCTTTGCGATGGCCTTCTTGCGCTTCTCGGCCGCGGCCTTCTTCTTGGCTGCCGCCTTCTGCGCTGCGGTCTGCTCGGGCGCCGGGGCCGGAGCGGTGTTCGTGCTGGTGTTCGTGTCGTTCGTGCTGGTCGATGCTGCCTGCGCGGGGGCTCCCACGGTCATGACCGAGACGGTCAGTGCGGCGGCGAGGATGGACTTGACGTACTTCATCGGATTTCCTTCATGCCGTCTGCGAGGAGGATCCTGTCGGGCTGGCGCAGAAGGTGCGCCCCATACTGGTTGGCCCCAAGCCCACGAGGTGGGCGGTCGTGCTCGGGTTCCCCGTCCTGCCGAGTTTTGGTTGAAGTCGCACGAACGTCGGCAGGCTCGACGCGTTCGTGGTCTGGCCCCGGTTGAGGCCACGGGTAGTTAAAGGCGGCGATACGGGCGCGACTCGATCAAGATCTGGATGCAACTGGCTGTTTCCCGCGTAACCGCGGCGTCAAAGGTGACGAGGTTCACCCGGAACGTCGGGTCAGTACTGCCGTGGAGGTGACATCTGGCCGACGATGCGCAACCGCTTCGTGTTGTTACAGCGACGGCACACCAGAGCGGTCACGGTGGAGGTCGAACGTCGCAGGACGTCGTTCTCCTCGAACTCGACCCGCTCGGCGTCATGGCCGCGCAGCAGGCACACCGGCCCGGTCTTCGCGGCGAGTGCCTTCCACTTGTCGGACGCGGCTACCTGCTCGCGGGCCGTCTGGCGCAGCCGGTCGAAGTAGTGGCCGCGCAGTTCGTCGTCGGCGAGCATCGTCGTGTACCCGTGCGGGGTGTCGTAGATGAGGTTCGCGAGTTCCTCATCGGTCCACGACCGGGCGGTCACGCCGGTCACGCTCGAGACCTCGCGATCGAGTCCACAGTGCCGCCCTGTTCGACGATGATGGCGTGGGCGTCATCCTTCGACTTCGCGATGATGATGAACGAGCGGGTCTCCCCCGTCGCGTTCGTACCGGACGCGACGTACGTCTTGCGTTTGCAGAACTTGGCCTTGGGGCCTTTCACCTTGGCAGGCATCGTGTTCACCGGGCCATCGCGAACGACAGCCGAGACAGTGCGGTCGTGAGGACCGTGACTTGCTGGCCGTCCTCGAACCGGACCTCCGAAGCGACCGGGTTCGATGAGATGACCTCGCCCTCGATGAGAACGAACACTGGGGCGTCCCACACCTCGTGGAGGGACCGGCCGTTCATGTTGCGCAGGGTCGCGCCGGTCACGGTGACGCCTCGACTACTGCCGGACTCAGTGTTGATGACGACGTTCGCGTGACCGTTCTCGTCGGTGGACAGGACGGTCGCGTCGATGAGAACACGGTCGGCGGGGGTGAACTTCATGACAGGGCCTCTTTCGCTCGTTGCTCTGTTCAAGCCCGCACGCCGGACGGGTTCCGATCGGATCTCACGATGCGGGAACCGCGATGTGATGCATCTCGGTGACCCGGTTGCAGATCCGTTCAACGGCCGCGAGTTCAGGTCCGTCGAGGTCGATGCGGGCTTCGGCGCGCAGGTCGTCGATAGCCTGCTTGGCTCCACGCTGCTCAGCGATCATCGAGGACAGGTGCGACTCGGACTGGACCTGCTCAGCCAAGTCGATGAGACGCAACACCATGTCCGGAGTGAACGTCTCGTGGTACTGCCGTAGAACCGGCAGGAGCCCCTCGGACTGCCACACCTCCTCGGCTTGCGTGGCGATGTCTCGCAACGCCTGCAGCATGGGCGTGTTGTCGGTGGCGATCATGGACTCTCGTTCGTTGGGGAAGTGCCGCGTGGACGGTTGTTCACATGCGGCGATGCAGGAACCCCAAGGCCCGAAGGTCGACGTCACTCGATCGTGATCGGATCACGCATCCGGGCGGGTCTTACGCCTACAGACACGCAACCCCTTCGATTTGGAGCACCCCGATGAGCAACCGACCCCACCCGTGCGGCCGTGTGCATTTCCCCGGCATGGCTGTCGCTGTGGGCCGGTTCAAGCCGACACCCGACGGCTACCGTGCTGTCTCCGGTGGCGACTTGCGGGCGACACGCGCCGAAGCCGTTGCTGACGAGTGCGCGGCAACCCACGGGCAGGCCCGCTGATGGAACTGAACGACGTGTACGTGACGAGCGACACCCACTTCGGACACCGGAAGGTCTCCGAGATTCGCGGGTTCGCGACCACCGACGACCACGACTTGCACCTGATCGAGAGGTGGCAGGAGACCGTCCCGCCGAATGCGACCGTGTTCGTGCTCGGCGACATCGCCGGACGCCGTGACGACCACAAGCACGCGTTGAACATCCTCGCCGGGTTGAACGGCACCAAGTACCTCATCTCCGGCAACCACGACGCCGCCCACCCCGTGCATGTCGAAGCGTTCGAGGTGCTCCCCGACTACCAGTACGTGTTCCGGGCCGTGCAGCCATTCATTCAGGTTCGTCTGAACATCCCGTCCGGCAAGGGCGTTCCCGGCCTGCGCCGCATCCTGATGTCGCACTTCCCGTACGCGGGAACCGGCGGGGACAGTGAAGGCCGCGCGCAGGACCGATGGTCTCAGTTCCGTCTCCCTGACATGGGTCAGACCCTCATCCACGGGCACACTCACCGCGCCGACCAGCGTGGCCACCTGTCAGACGCGGGCACACCACAGGTGCATGTCGGGCTGGATGCGTGGGACATGGCGCCGGTGTCGATGCGTGCCGTCGCCGACCTGATCCTCGAACTGGAAGCGATCCTATGAGCACCACGGGACCGAAGGTTCACAACAAGTACCACCGGACCGCCGGACCGGACGCCGTGTACATCGGTCGTGGGTCACCGTGGGGGAACCCGTTCGTCATCGGCGTTGACGGTGACCGTGACACCGTGATTCGGGCGTACCGGCTGTGGTTGGAGACCCAACCGGAGTTGATGGAGCGGATGCGCCGCGAACTGCGCGGCAAGGATCTGGTGTGCTTCTGCAAACCGGCCGCCTGTCACGGCGACATCATCCTCGAGATCGCGAACGACCCGGCGCCGGAATCCGGCCGTCCGGGCTACACGACCGACTTCTGAACAGTACGGTCCCATCATGGGGTTCGAAGATGAAATCGAAGCGCGCTCGGCTCGGCGCGTGCGACCGCCACGACCAGAAGCCGACGTGGAACGGTTCGTGTCTCTGCTGCGGGCTGAACTGCTCGACCTGTTCGAGTTCCTTGACTCCCGTCTGGGGCGTCAACGCGTCAAGATTGGGTCGAAAGGGTTCTTCGCCAAACCCGTCTACTCCCCCGACGGTTTCCTGCTCTACCGCCGGGACAACTCATCACTCGTGGAATCCAAGTCAGGGTTGAAGCCTTCGGTTCATCTGGGGGAACTTGAACTCGTTCTACCTGATGGCCACCTGTGGAAGTTCAAGCACCCGTGGCCACGACAGAACGCACACCCTCCCGCCTACGGTCTCGTTGACGTTGCCGATTCCTACCGGAGGTCGGGCCGTGTGGTCATCGCCTGTAAAGAGGTCTACATGACCGGCTCTGAGTTACGGGTTCACGATGAGGGGTGGTCGAGCGAAGGTAACGACACCTTCCACAACTTTCTCATTTCGTTGGCCGAATCGAAGTTGCGCAGCACCACCTGATCGGTTTCGCGGTTGCGGGCGGGCTTACAACCGGTGAGCGAACACCCTTCACCGAGGAGCAGGACATGAGCGAGCAGGCGACCACGGGCGACATCCGAGGCACCCTCATGGGTGACAAGTGCAGCAACTGTGGCATGGGCTACGGCCAGTGCACCGACCGCATCCTCAATCAGGGCAAGGGCGCCTGTTGCAACTCCTGCTACGAGACCGACACCCACGATGAGCGTTCCGTCATGGTGCACGAGAACACCATCGAGGGTCAGTGGGCCATGTACGCCGACCGGGCGGGCCTCGACGCGAACGACAACCCTGTCGCGAAGGCCGCGTTCGAGGCTGCGTGGACCCGCGCGACCGTCATAGCCCGCAACCGTCTCATCGAGCAGGACTGAACATGAGCGTCGCGGGTGAATGCGCCCGATGCTGGGGCGCGGTGCACGCCAACGGTCGGACCACGAGCGAGTGCGCGGCACGCGGTAAACCGGCCGAGTGTGAGAACTGCGGAGCCTGCGTCTGCGATGGGTCATGTTGAACCAGTTCTGATCGAAGCCAGTCCCTGCGAGGGCTTAGACCGGTCATGAACAAGACGGTCACGACCCTCGCCGAGTTGGACGCCCTGCCCGCCGGGTCGGTCATCCATCACAACGTCCCCGACATCGAGATGGCGTTCGTCGCCTTCAAAGACGAGGACGGCAAGTGGCTGACGTGCGGTGACGAGACCCCGGAGAACTCCATCGAGTTCGCGTCCGGGCTCCCGTACGACGTCCTGTTCCAGCCCGAGACCCCCGCCCCTCCCGCTCCCCTGCCGGAGCCCGTCGAGGTTGCCGAGCCCAAGACCCCGACCTACCGGAACCCCAAGGACGGACTCGACGCCAACAACGCGGTCGCGGTCGTGTACGGCCACTCCGACGACTGCATCGAGTTCGACGGCCTGCTCTACGACGAGGTAGGCAACTACAACACCGACGAGGAGAAGCCGCACCGTGTGAGCCTGTCGAACGGCGTCATGTTCGACGCATGGTACGACAAGGGAGGCGTCTGGCGGTTCAAGGTCATCGCCGGTCACAACTTGGTGACCCTCGACCGTCACGAGTTCGACGACGAGCAGCACGACCGCTACACCGACTACCTGTGGATTCACGGTGCTGACGGAACCGGTCGCCTCAACCTCATCTCCGGCGGGCCGGAGTGAACGCCCCCGCCCCTCGCCTACTGATCACCGGTTCGCGTGACTGGGCCGACGCCGACATGATCTTCACCGCTTTGCGTCAGGCGTGGACCCAATTGGGCGCCCACCCGGGAACGATCCTCGTCTCAGGCAACTGCCCGACCGGCGCCGACAAGATCGCCGAAGACATCTGGGAGCAACGCGGCCACATCGTGGAACGTCACCCCGCGGACTGGTCCAAGGGACGCTCGGCCGGGCCCGCACGGAACAAGAAGATGGTCGAGTTGGGTGCCGACCTGTGTCTGGCGTTCATCGGCCACTGCACCTCCCCGCGCTGCAAGAAGCCCCAACCTCATGACTCTCACGGTGCGACCGGCTGCTCCAAGTTGGCCGCGAAAGCGAACATCCCGGTGCGTGAGTACCGACCGACCGAACGGACCACCTCATGAAGGTCGACTTCTCGAGCCTCGACCCGCTCGCCGCCAAGACGCGTACCCTCGGACGGGTCGCATCCACTTCGTTCACCGCGACCATCGTCATCGCGATGATTCTCGTCATCGTTTACGGTGACGAACCCGCGAACTGGTGGAGTGTCCTGTTGTTGGCCGCCCCCGCCTTGCTCGGCCTCGTCACCGGTGTCGCATGGGGTGTCGGTGTTTCCAATCGTTCTCGCGCCCGGGGCAAGATCGTTCACGCCTTCGTAGCCGACCACTGGGGTCGCGTGAACTTGCACGTGTGCGACGTCCTCGCGGAGTACGGCGGCCCCGGCCAGTTCGTTCACTATGAAGGCATCCTCCTGCACGACAACGGCAGCGACCATCCACGCCTCGTCACCATCGCGATGGAAGACGACGCCGTGTACCTCATCGACGAGTACGGCGACCCCATCCCCGGTGGCGGCCAGAAGGCGGCAGCATGACGACCCCGACCAGCCTCCCCGAGGCGAATCTCATCAACGCGCGAGCCCGCAAGATCGGGTGTGTGTCCGCCGTCGCGTTCAGCAGCACCATCGTCCTGTTCGCCGTGTTGACCGCCAGCACCGGTGACGCCAGCATGTCCGCACCCGTGGCCGCTGCCACGTTCGTCGTCTCAGTCGTCGCGTTCGCCTACTGGGCGGTCCTGATGAGTCGGTGGGTGCGCGCCCGCGGAGACGTCATCCACGCGGACCTGCAACGCAGATGGGGCATCGACCATGAGCCGACCGCCCGCGCCCTCGCACAGTTCGGACCCAAGGAACACCAACCAGTTCACGTTGGTATGCCTGTCGCGCTCGAGGACGGCACCGTCACCGAGATCGTACTGAGCATCCACCGCGACGTCATCGTCGTCACGTTCGCTGACGGGACACCCATCCCTTCCGCCGACGAGGCTACCTCGTGAACCCGGCCGACGCGTTCCTCGCGTCGTTGACCGAAGCGCGCGGCGCTGAACTGATGGCGAACCGGTGCGCCCACACCAGCAAGGACATGTCCGTCGACTGGGCGGACGCTTTCACGTACGCCATCGTGTTCGGTTGGGGAGGCGACCCCGAAGACCCCAGCGACCGTGGCGCATGGGAGACGCTCGCCGCCAAGCACGGATGGGACACCGAACTCACCGAGTTCCTCATCGACACCCACCACCGGTTCAACCTGCTGCGCGCACGAGCCGCGATCAAGAACGACGACTCTGCGACCTTGAACCCGTCATGACCACTGTGAACGCGCGTGAACCGTTGTTCGACGACATCGCGCACGTCGTCCGTCAGCCGATGCAGATCTGCTGCGAGGACTGCCGCGAAGACGAGACCGGCGCCCTGTACATCGAAGCGGACCGCATCACCGCCGCGCTCCTCGCCGCGTACCCCGAACTGACCGACGTTGACGTCGCCGGAGTTCAGGCACGGTTCGCTCGCGCGATGGCCGAGGAGATCCGCGCCAGCCTCCCCGAGAAGTACGACACCGCCTCCCACGGGAAGGCCGAGATCGTTCGCCTCCTCGAAACCCGAGCCTCCACCCTCGAAGGAACAACCCGATGACCGCCACCCTGTCCCCCGAGGCCCCAACCCTCGACGCACACCACCCCGACGTTCACGCCACGTTCCTCGGGGACGTCGCCAACCACCAGATGACCGTCCTCCGCGACGATGGCGTGTACCGGCACCTGAGGTTCGCGGTCCCGGGCGAGAACGCGTGGCATCAGTGGTTCGAACTGGTCACATGGCCGGGTCACCTCGTCATCAGCGGCGACATGGGCTCCTACGGTCCGTTCGCCCGCCACGGCACCACCGACATGTTCACGTTCTTCGAGTCGGCGTCCGCGAACATCAACCCGTCCTACTGGGCCGAGAAGTTGGGGCGCTCGCACGGCGACGTCAAGGAGTACTCCCCCGAACTGGCCCGCAAGGTCGTCCTCGCCTACTGGGCTGACGAGGCCGACGAGTTCGAAGATGAAGACCGCCGGTGGATCTCGGCACGACTCGACGACCTCCTCGCCTACCACTGCGACTTCGACGCGCACGAGATGTACTCAGCACTCGAGAACTTCAAGGTCGCCGGGTTCTCGTTCTCCGACGTGCACGAACTCGACTTCGACGAGTACACGTTCCACTTCCTGTGGTGCTGCTTCGCCATCCGGTTCGGCATCAACCAGTACCGCAACCTCACCGAAGGTGGACCCCTCGCATGAACGTCACCGACGCGACACCCGAGACGCCCACCAACACGTTCGGCGTCAACGGCATCATCACCGAACTCATCCGGTACAAGAACAACCGCGACCGCGCGGGCACCCCCATCTCGTGGGACTCCCTGCGACCACTGCTCGACCCACCGGTCGCGAACGTCCTGTTCCCGGGAACGACCGACCGTGACATCGACGACGCGTCGGCGTTCCTCACCTCGATGGTGCTGGCCGACCTCGTGGAGAAGACCAGCGAATCCAGCCCCGTCACCGACAAGACGCTCTACGAAGTCATCGCCGCGCAGGTCCGCAAGGACTTCGCGACCGAACTACTCACTCGTGCCAAGCCGGTCATCACCGAAGCGGGCATCTGGACGACCGCGGTGAACGCGCTCACTATCGCCGAACTTGGAGACCTCTGATGATCCTCAACCGACACCACCTGTACGGCCTCGACCCCGAACGAGACGACTTCCTCACCCGCCTCCGCGCACTCGAGCCCGGCGCCCTGCTCGGCACGACCGTCACGACCGACAGCGAGATCGACGAGTTGGGCCGCCTCTGGGTGAAGCGCAAGCAGACGTGGAAGATGATCGACGCAGACAGGCCCGTCGAAGAGATGCTGTTCATCGAGGTGACCCGCATCGAGGAGAGCCGACCGGACGGCCGTGAGACCGACGTGACCATCGTGCACATCGACGGTGTCGAGGTCGGCGGTTGGGAGGAGTTCTGGCTTTCCGATGACGACTACCCGTTCTGGCTGTCCGACACCGGTAGCCAGCGCATCAGTGAGACTCTCCACTCTGGCTGGTGTGACCTGATCGAGAAGCACACCGGTCTCGACATGAGTGAAGCGCGCCGACCCGTCGAGGTTCCGGCCCCGGCGTGAGCGCAGCACACCTTGAAGGTATGAAGCGTTTCAAGGACACCAGCAAGCCCCTGCGCGGCGGAGCAACCCCCGGCTCGTTCGCCGAAGCGGAGCGGCCCGCTCCCTCCGTCGGGGTCATCGACCGGCCCGTCACCCCGACCGACTTCGACGTCGTAGGGAACCCTCACGAGTCATGGATTCGTGACAACACATGGGACATGCGGAACCTCTCCGGGCAGCATCTCACCGGCCTGCGTTGGAACGCCGTGTCCGCGAACGACATCTGCCTCAACGGGGCCACCATCACCGAGTCGGACCTGTCCGGCATCGACATGCGTGACGCCAAGGTCCGCAGCGCAGAAGTGACCGCCACGAACCTGTCCTACGCGGACATGCGCGGCGCGAACCTCCAGTACACCGAGTTCGATGACTGCAACTTCAACAACGTGAAGTTCGCCAAGACCGCCGCACGCGGAAAGTTCACCGACTGCACCATGTACGGCACCTACATCAACGGGTCGAACCTGCGCGGCGCCGAACTGACGAAGTGCTCGTTCATGTCGGCCGAGTTCGAGGGCGCCAACTGCATCGACACCGAGTTCGACGAGTGCGACCTGCAGCGCGTCAAGTTCACCCAAGGTACCGACCTGACCGACGCCCGGTTCTACAACAGCGTCCTGCGTCGCAGTGAGTTCATCGGCGTGAACGGCATGGGCGCCGAGATCGGGCGTAGCGACGCGACCGACACCACGTTCGTGAACTCCGACTTCCAGAACGCCACGTTCATCGGTTCGGACCTGCGCGGCTCGCACTTCCAGAACGTCAACCTGACCGACGCACGCTTCGACGATGCCGACCTGTCGAACACGTCCTTCAAGGACGTCAATCTGACTCGCAGCAACATCGCTGACCGTGCCTCGTCCGTCCGTGGAGCCCGATTCCTCATCGTCGACACCGACGAGCACCGCGAAGTGGCTGCCGAACTGCGTCGTCGTGGCGCCGAGGTCACCTTGTACTAGCCCCGCATACCCTCGATGCATGAGCAACAGGGACCAGAAGCGGAACAAGGATCTTGGCGGTGTTCCCGCCGGTAGCGCAGGAACTGGCGGATCGTTCGGACCCGTTCGACGTCCCGAAGCGGACCACCTCCGTGTCACCGCACCGGCGTCCACTCCGAGCCCGGACGAGTTCTGGGTGGACATGGATGAGGACTGGCGTGAGATCGACGAGTCCACCTACGACTACCGTGATCTGCGTCGGGGCGACCTTGGTGCGGCCGACTTCTCCGGTCAGTCCAT
Source organism: Aeromicrobium jepli (assembly GCF_047246605.1). Taxonomy (NCBI): domain Bacteria; kingdom Bacillati; phylum Actinomycetota; class Actinomycetes; order Propionibacteriales; family Nocardioidaceae; genus Aeromicrobium; species Aeromicrobium jepli. The sequence continues at coordinate 303,212 of NZ_JBFOKO010000003.1, read as the reverse complement.
GCGAGGTGTCCTGCTGATGGGTCGTCGTTTCGCCGGGTTGAACGTGCGCGGCTCGAACCTGACCGGCGCTCACCTCGACGGCGGCATGTTCACCGATGCGGACTTCCGTGAGACCGACCTGACTCGCGCCTCGAGTGAGGCCTCCATGTTCAACGACTGCGACTTCCGTGCCGCCGTCATGGACGAGACCCGGTTGGAGGCCCGCTGGCGTGACACCGACCTGTCCCTGCTCGTCGCGAAGAACTCGACCCTGCACGGCTCGTTCATGACGGTGGTCAACGCGCAGAGCGCTTCGTTCACCGACGTCGGCATGAAGGGTTCGAACTTCCATCGCGTGAACTTCGACAAGGCCGTGTTCAAGAGCGACGTCGACCGGACCAGCCTCACGAACACCGAGATGTTCGCCACGACGTTCCGGTACGCGAGCATCTCCGGTACCGACATGGACAAGGTCAAGGTCCGTGAGGGCGACTTCACCGGAGCAAGCATCTTCAACTCGAACCTCAACTGGGCTGAGTTAACGTCCACCGACTTCACCGGCGTGCACGTCAGCGACGTGACTTTGCGGGGCGCGAAGTTCACACGCTGCGTCTTCGCTGGCGCGTTGATCGAGGGTCAACTCGACGAGAAGACCCGCTTCGATGACTGTGACCTGTCGGGTGCGCGGTTCGTGCTCGCCGACAACCCGGACAACCGGGCCGCTGCACCGCAGGTGGAGGCCGCCGGAGCGGTCATCGACTGGACCTGATCGGTTCAGGCAGCGTCGATCTTCGAGTAGCGTTTCGCGAGGTCCGTCGCGGTCACGGTGTCGACCCACTCGCCACCGCTCATGATCACGAACTCGCCGACCGTCGCGGCCACCGAGATGATGTCGTACACGATGTCATCTCCGAGGACACGCGTCCCGCCGGGGATCATGGGGTGGAGGAGTTCGGCAATCTCGACGAGGTTCTCGCGGGTCACCTGTACGACCTTCACCGGAGCGATGTCGGGGCGGTACGTGTCGAACTGGATGCTCATGTGTGACTAAGCCCTCACGCGTGGTCTGTCCTGATCGGTAGCAGGTGTCCTTGCGGGCTTGAACAGTTATGAGTATCCCCACCATGCATGAGGGCGACATCTTCATCTACGGCCCCGAGCAGCGCCACTGCCGCGAGGGCATGGCTGTCGTGGTGAAGTACGGCGACCGTCTGGTCGCGAAGGACACGTACTGGAACGCCGGTGGCCGCGTCGACTCGATGTGCGACCACATCCTCACCGACGTCGAGTTGGAGACGGCCGAGTTCGCTTTCAACATGTTCAACGACGTCAACGAGATCATGGCGTACCAGCCGAAGCGCGAGTGGGAGAAGTACGCACCCAACGATCGGTTCCGGGTCACGTCCCAGCACGGCCTGCGGGTCCACTACTTCACCAAGATCGGTGCGGTCCCGTCCATCGACACCCAGATCGAGAACGCCCGCGCTGCGGTGGAGAAGGCCGAGGCTCAGGTGCGGTCCGCCCAGTGGTCGCTCGAGAACCGTCGCCGCGAGTTGGCCGAGTTCGAGGCGCAGCGCGCCAACGCCTGAACCCCCAGACACCGAGAACGCCCCGCACCTCGACTCGAGGGCGGGGCGTTCTTCTCGTTAGATGAAAGATATCTTCCGGTTTACGAAAGAACTTGCGTGAAAGACACGCTGGCATGCGTTTAACGCAAGGCCTTTGCGAGCGTCTTCTCGGCCGTCTCGGTGGACTCCAACCCCCACCGCTCGAACGGGTCCGCGTTCAGGTCGGCTTCGACGAGAGCCCACTCCTCGGCCGTCAACGTCGGGTTGAACGACAGGCCTCTGCTCACGAACGTCACCCACTGGTACGCCATGCGGTGCGTGTGCCGGAGCGTCTTCACGTCACCGGACGACGAACCTCGGGTCCAGTGGTGGGCGATGGCGCCGGAGTACTTGGACCGGGCCGACGCGAGCGTGGGACGCAGCGACAGCCGGAACGCTTCACCGAGACGGTCCACGGTCGGGATGCGACTGTAGGCGGCCTCGACGTACTGAGGGACACCCATTGACGCGTACGTCATGAACGTGGACAGGTCCACGACCGTCACGTCATCGGTGCGCCCCAACAAGGGGTCGTACTTCATCGTCTGGGCCGCGTTCCGGGCGCGCTTGCGGTGCGGGTCGTTCACGATGACCCGGAACAGGTCGAAGTCCGAGTCAGGGCGCGCGTTGCCGTACAGGCGAGAACCCGTCGGGGTCTCGAACAGCGTCTCGTGTCGCTCCGGCTCGTAGATGAACATGCCTGTTCAAGCCCGCGACCGGCGTGAAGTCCGATCAGGGCTTGACGCGTCCCGAAGGGCTCCGGGGTCACTCCATCTGGTCGGAGGTCAGTGTGCCGCCGTCGGCGATCAGTTCGGGCAGGTACCCCGAAATGAGGATCTTGTAGTCGACGGACTGTGCCCACTGCTCCCCGATGGTCTTGCGGTCCTCGACCGACAGGGATGTCTGGTCCTCGACGAGGCGCATTCCGGTGAAGCGCAGATCGTCGGGCGTCTTGTCGAAGTCGAACCGGACCGTCACGGTGCGGCGCGTGTCGGTGTCGATGAGATCGCTGACCTGCTGTGCGAGGTCGGGGTGGAGCGCGAACACGACCTCAGCGATCGACTCGCCTTCGTCTGTTCGCGCGTCGAGGAACTCGGTCAGGAACGCGTTGGCGACCCCGGCCTTCTCCTCACGGGTGGTCGCCTGCTTCATGGCTGTGGCGTAGTCGTTCATGGGCGCACGTCCCGGGCGATGTCTTCGAGGTCGTCGGCAACGTCATGGAGCCACTGGCCGACCGACGTTGCCGCCTCGTCGTAGAGGCTGTACGACCTGCCTTCGGGGCGTGGCGTGTAGTCGATCGCCTGAATCAGGGCGGTGTGGTCGGCGAGAGAATGCAGGACGACCGCGACCTGCTCCTCGGTCAACGGTTCGACGCCGGGGCTGAGGCGGTAGTCCAACGACCGCATGATGCGTTTGGCGGCGCGCTCTCCGGCGACCTCTGGTGCGTTCCTCATCGGGGGTTTCTTCGGTTGGTCGTGGAGGGGACGGGGTTCCCGTCGCGGTCGGTGACGACGAGTTCGATGGTGCAGCCGAGGACGGCGAGTGCCTTCGCGGCGGTCGACATCTTGATGTTTCCGTCGGAGTTCAAGATGACGATCGCCCGGTTGGGGGTGACTCCGAGTCCTTCGGCGAACTGTTCGAGGCTCATGTCGGAGCGCTCGTACGCGACCCGGAGGGCTTCCTCCATGTCGAGGGTGAGTCTGGCTGCTGCCATCTCGCGTCGACCTTCGGGAGTCGCTTCGTACCGGGTGAGGAAGGTCGTTTCGGGGCTGGTCATGTCTTGGTCAAGCCCGCGCGACGGTCAGGACTCGATCACGTGCCGCGGGATTGCGGCGGCGGCATCAGCGAGGTGGCGACTGAGGAGACGGTGCACGGCGTCACCCTTGGTGCGGCCGGAGAACCAGAACTCCATCGTGGGGGTCTTCCATCGCCAGCCGATGACGTTCCATCCGTCCTGCCGGGTCACGTGATCGGCAGGACGGATGGGGTGGACGTCAGCGAACCCGTGGCGGATGAACCCGATGTGGGTGTCGCCGAGGTAGACGTCCCACTCGCGGTCGATGGTGATGTTGCGGGTCGTGTCGGAGCCGCGGGGCTTGTAGGTGATCTGGCGGCCGGGCTGGGACTGGATGACCGTGGTCTCGCGTTCGCTCATGTTCTACCTAAGCCCGCACGGGTCTCGTGGCACGATCGGGATCGGCCGGTGTTGCGGGCTTGAACATGTTGAGCGAACGCGACCACCCCGGTCGTCCCCTTGATGGAAGGTGCAGAACATGGTCGAGCAGATGGACTACAGCGAGTTCAACTGGGAGCACGTGGACGTCAAGGAGGACGACGGAACGATCATCGACCGGTTCTTCCTCGCGCGTCGTGTCGGCGCCACCAGCGCGGCCATCCTTCCGTCCGCGATGGTCTCGGAGGTCCGTCCGGGCGTCTGGCTGACCACCACCTATCCCGACCCGAACGCCGCCCACACGGAGACCATCTCGGACACGCTGTTCGAGGCGTTGCGTGTCGGCGAGGCGTACATCCGGTCGTTCGCAAAGCCCGAGCCGGTCAACCAGCCGTTCCTGTTCGGCGAGTGGAACCACATCTTCGACGAGGAGGACGTGACCGATGAGTGGCCGGTTACTCCCGGCGAGGACGGCATCTCCGCGGACGGCACCCGCTGGTTGAAGGAGGAGTACCTGCTCCTTCGCCCGGACTCGCTGCTGATCGCGTACATCAAGGCGACCGACGGCGGGAAGTTCGTGTTGGAGACCAACTTGAACACCGGCCATGAGGCTCCCCGCTACCAGCGGGTCGAGACGGTGTTCGATTCGGTGTTCGACGCGATGGGCGCGGGCGAGGCGTGGATGGCCCCGTACCGCGCCTGATCCAAGACACAACGAAGCCCCAGCGACCATCACGGCTGCTGGGGCTTCGCTTCGTTCTGACTGAGGTTCAGTCGTTGGCGTCCTTGAAGATAATGCGCGCGAACGGGTTGTCGTCGAGGACGCTCGCGGCGATGTCCGCGTCACTCATGCCGTTCCCGGGGTAGCCGTACGGGTCGTTCTCGGCGCTGCGGTTGAACCCGGTTCCGTCGATCGTCTTCTCGACCACGAAGTCGTCGCCGTCGAATCGGCCGACGAGCGTCTTCACGGTGAAGTCGTCGAACCGCTTGGTGGAGAACCCGACGATGATCCCCTGTTCGACGGCAGCGGCGGTGTCCACTTGGCCTTCGGGGTCGAGCGGCAGGTGCTCCTTCGCCTCATCATGGTCGTCGGTGGGGGTCATCTCGTCCTCATCGGCGAGACGAATATGCTGGCAGTCCTCGAACTCGTCGACCATCTGCGCGGCAACGTCGGCGTCACTCGTGCCGGTCACCCAATGGGCGAACATGCCCTCGTCCCAGTGACCTCTGTCCTCGCGTTCATCCATGACCTCACCATCGCGGATCCCTTCGACGACGATCTCGCTGTTGTCCCAGTGGCCGTAGAACGACACGGTGCGAGGCCCGTCGGGGAACGGCGTCGCAGAGAACTCGTTACTCACGAGCCCGAGCGCGATCGCCTTCCGGGCGTCAACTCGGCCGTCGGGTGTGCGGGGAAGCCCTCGAGGATCCTCGCTGGTGTCGGCGATGGACTTGTTGGACTCGGGCAGTTCAGTCGGAGAGAAGGAGCCGGGGGTCGCGCCCTTGGGGAGTGGCTTGCCGGTGTCCTTGAATCGGTCTTGGGTCATGGAGTGCAGGTGTGCGGGTATGCGTCCCGGACATGGCAGAAGCCCCAACCTTCAAGGCGAGGGCTGGGGCTTCTGAGTTTGGCGGTCAGGGCAGACGTACCGCGTCAGGTAACCGGAGCCACAGCGGCTCCTCGTCGTCGGCGTGTTCTGCGTCGTACTCGGCCTCGGCACGTTCGATGGACCGGATGGTCTCCTCGTACGGATCCTCGTACGTGTAGCCGTAGTCGTCGTAGTGGAGCCCGTCGTCGATGTCGTCCTCATCGTCACCCTCTGGGGTGAAGTCGTCCGGGTCGACCGCCATGCGGATGCCAGCGCACGGATACGCGTCCAGCATGAGCGCGGCACGTTCGGCGTCGCTTCGCCCGGTGACGGTGTGCGACCACAGTTCGTCACGCCAGTACCCGGACGCGTCACGGCGGTCGTCGTACTGGTCGCCCTCGAGGATGTACTCGACGACGATCTCTCCGTTGTCCCAGTGACCGACGAGGGTCGCGGGTTCACGGGCACCTTCGGCGGCACTGAACCCGGTCACGAGGCCCTCCTCGACGGCCGCGATGGTGTCGATGCGTCCGTCAGGGCGTCGAGGGATCTGCAACTCGTCTGTCACCGACGTTCCGGTTTCTGGACGAAGGGTAGGTGCGTACGATCCGCGCGTCGCTCCCCCAGTCAACGGAACGGTCGTGTCCTTGAAACGAGTGCTCATGATTCGGGGGTGTGCGGGTTGAGCGGTCGAACGTATCCGACGAACATCCATCCGAGGAGGCACACCCAGTCGGACTTCTTGTTCAGGGGCCGGTTCCAGTAGTGGCCGACCCGAACTCCCGGCATGACCCGGTGAACTGTCAGCGATGAGTAGGACTTTTCCTCGGCGTCAGGGACGGAACCGAACTCGATGAACAAGCCCAGCCGCTCGTACACGAACTGGTACGCGAAGTAGACAACGTTCGGGACCGCGTAGACGAGCGCGACGAGCGCCGGAAGGGTGACGACGCCCGCCCAGTAGGCCGAGTCGGTGAACAGGTCGGTCATCGACCGAACACCCGGCGGTGGCGGTCCGCGGCGGCAGGGATCAGGTCGGCCTTCTCACGTAGGCGTGTGATGGCTCGGCGGATGAGGCCGGGCTGCTTGGGGCCGTCGTAGTCGTAGATCTCGTCGAGGTTTCGCACGGGCTTCTCCACACAGGTTCTATGCCGACCTCATGGCCGACACTCTGTTCAAGCCCTCCCGACGCTGCTGTCCGATCTGATAGCACGGATCTTCACGACGGGAGTCTCGAAGCCGTGTTCGCTCGTGCCCATCTCGGCCGAGACGACAGCCCACGTCCGACGCTCGTGCACGAACACGCCACCGACAGGAACGGTGATGTCGTACTGGTCGTCCGCCCGGTGCATCCCGTTGATCCGCAACGTGACCTCGCGGGAGTCGGCGACCCCGATGACCGCGATATGGGAAGAACCGACGATCGACAGGCGGTCGACGGACAAGGTGTGCTCGTCGGCCTCGCGACGTTCGACGTGCCCGTCGAAGAACTCGGTGTACGCGGGTGTCGGCTCGAGGACGTGATGGTGGCCGGGTGCGCCGCCGCCGCCGCCGTACTCGCGGTCGCACTTCATCCCGAGGGTCCGGAGGAACTCACACCGTTCGGCCTCGGACTGATCGCTCATCTCGTTGCCGAAGATCGCGTGGGAGAACTTGTTGTAGGTCTGCTCAATCGCGTTCTTCACCATGAAGAACGCCTCGGAGTCCGGCTCGACCCGCATCGACCGCATGAAGATGCACTGCATCTCCCACTCCACCATCATCTGCCCAGCGATGAACATGGGCGGTGCAGTCTCACGCATCAGTTCCCGTCCTCCCCTGTCATCTCTGCCGGGAGAACCCGGACTGTGAGGATCTTGTTCTTGCCTTCGAGTTCGACGAACACGGTCTGAGGGGAACGGTCGCCGTCGAGGGCCGGGATGGAGAACGGCTTGCCGTCGCGGCGCAGTTCTGCGAAGTCGTACGCGAGCGAATCCGATTGCATGTCGATCGCGTACCCGCCCAACGACAGGTTCTTCTGGACCTCGTACGCGATCTGGCCGTCCTCGTCGGTCTCCCAGTCGATGGAGGCGACGCACCAACCCAAGATTCCGAGGAGAACGCCGACAAGACCGGCGCCAATTACGGCGGCAGTATTCTTCGCTTCGTGCTTCTCTGGCTTGTCGAGAAAGTCGAAGACGATACCCGCGCCGACAAAGATGATGATGGCTGCAGCAAACCCGACGAGGACGAACCAGCCGAGACTCGGCATGGCATCACCTGACGTCAGCCAGTCGGTCACAAGGTCACGGGGAATGTCGTGGGTCATGGGTCGCTCTCGGGTCAGAAGTGTTGAACACCATCCGTAAGCCCGAACAGTCCACTTCCCCGATCCGGGCCCGAAGTGGACGGTGTTTCGCCGCATCTATGGGGTATGTCGAACTACACCGCTGCATACCGTGAAGCCGCCCGGAACGCCGCCGACGGCCGTCAGAAGATCGTCGGAACGCCCGTGGCTGTGTGCCCGGTCGCGTTCGACGCCGACCCCATCGAGAACATCCAGTACTCGGTCCTTCGGATCGGGTTCGGGTACGGCGCCATCGCCATCCCCACCCTGCTGTTCCGAGGGATCCGTTACCTCGCGCTCGTGCGTCAGTTCCGGTTCCCGCTCGACGAGGACACGTGGGAGTTCCCACGCGGCGGCACCGTCAGCCTTGACGAGTCCGAAGCGGCCCTCGAACTTGTCGAGGAGACCGGCCTCGAGGGCGAACTGACTGATCTGGGTGTCATCTACCCGGACACCGGCATCGCTGACACGCGCGTCTCGGTGTGGCAGGCGCACGTGAACGCCGACGACTTCGACCCGAACGACCGTGAGTACGTCCACCCGAACAACGAGACCGACAAGGTCAAGTGGGTCACCGATGGTGAACTCATGGGCATGATCTCCTCGGGGAAGATCCAGTGCTCGATGACGCTCGCCGCGTACATGATGCTCGTCGCAAAGGGCCCCGCCGCCGCGCTCGGCTGAACCTCTGCACGAACGAACGCTCATCGCAGGAACGCCCCACCGGTCTCTGGCGGGGCGTTCCTCGTTCCCGGGGCGTGATCGGTTCGATGACCTGATCGGGTCATTTCGCAGACTGGTGGAACAAACTCGTCCAGACTTGTCTTGAGCACGATCGCCGCCCGGTGAGAAACCCCGGGGACTGGTGTCGCCGAATTCAACTGCACGAGAGGTACCGATGACCGTCAACGCCCCCACCCCGAGCCCGGAACCGAACCCGAAGGCGAACCGGCCGTGGTTCAAGAAGAAGCGGTTCCTCATCCCGATCGGCGCGCTAGTGTTCTTCACGGCTGTCGGCGCGTTCGCCGAGGAGGAGCCGACCGACACGGCGGCGGACAAGAAGCCTGCCGCCGTCGAGACGACGAAGGCACCCAAGGTGGAGAAGACCACCGAGGCCGCACCGGTGAAGGCAACGACTCAGGCTCCCAAGCCGAAGCCGACCGCGAAGCCCAAGCCGAAGCCCAAGCCGTTGACGCGTTCGCAGGAGAACGCCATCGACGCGGCCGAGGGATACCTCGACTACACGGCGTTCTCCAAGTCGGGGCTCATCAAGCAGTTGGAGTTCGAGGGGTACTCAAAGGCCGACGCTGAGTTCGCAGTCAAGCGCATCAAGCCGGACTGGAAGGAACAGGCGGTCAAGGCGGCGGAGGATTACCTCGATTACACGTCGTTCTCTCGCGCTGGACTCATCCAGCAGTTGGAGTTCGAGGGGTACACACGTGAGCAGGCCGAGTACGGGGTCTCCAAGACCGGCCTCTGACCGAACCGAACGACGAAGCGGGCGCGCCCGGGAGTGATTCCCTGAGCGCGCCCGCTTCGTCGCGTCCGGGGGTTACTCGGTGCCGCGCTGGCGTGCCTGCTCGTCGATGAGTGTCCTCTTGATGTACTCCTGCTCGACGTCCTGTGCGTTGCCCCCTCCGGTGTCGTTGGCGAGTGCTTCCACGTAGTCGGTGCCGAACACGACGAGGTGATTCATGAAGGTCATGTCGTTGGCGGTCCGATTGTCGTACACGTCCTGCAACGCCTTGGCGGCGTCTTCAAGTACCTGCTCGGGGGTCTTCACGATGCTACCTGTAGATCTAGTGGTGATGTGGAGTCTAGGACGGACGTTCAGGACTCCGGGGCGAACAAGACGATGAAGTCCTGTCGGTCGTTGACGAGGACGGACGTCTTCACAGGCCTGTTGAGGCCGGGACCGTACCAGAGGCCCGAGCCGAGGCGCTCGTACACCATGTCGTCCTCGGCACCCTTGACGACGGTCTCGTCCAGAGCGTTCGACAGGGCAGCCTCCACGTCGTCAGCCGCGATGCGCTGGTAGTCGAGGTGGGTCGTCGTGTTGATGCTCATGACTGTTCAAGCCCGCAACGATCCCTGCCGTCGATCAGAAGTCTTCGGTGAGGTCTCCGGGAAGGAACACGTCATCATCTGGGACCGGGACAGGCGAGACCTTGAGGGTCGCAGGTCGGACGAGGTGGGTGGCCGGGGTGAGGGTCTGCTTGACGACGGTCGCGCCACCCGTGACGACCTCCTCGACACCTCGGGAAGCGGCCTTCGACGCGAGTCCGGCGAGACGGTCCGCTTCGGTGTTCAACGGGAACGCGTTGTCCTTGCGATGCCCCTTGACCCACTCGAAGTGGGTGACGCGTCCGTTCTCATTCCGGGCGGTCATCACGGCGTCGATCTGCTGGATGAGTTCCTTGTTCGCGACGGTCTCACCCTTGGAGTTCTTCCACCCGCGACGCTTCCACCCCGGCAGCCACTCGGTCGCGGCCTTCATCGCGTACTGCGAGTCGATCTGGATGTGCAGGTCGATGCCCGGATGCATCGACAGCACGTTCAGCACGGCCATCAGTTCACCGATGTTGTTCGTGCCCTTGACGACGCTGCCGTACGCGAACGACCCGTCCACACCAGCCCACGCCCACCCCGTGGGTCCGTCAGGGTTCGACAGGCAGGAGCCGTCACAGGCGACGAGGAGCAGGTCAGACATCAGGGGTTCCGTTCGGTGATGGTGCGGGATCGGTGAGTTCTATGCGGCCCGTCGGGGCGACGTCGACGAGCAGGCCCTCCCGCCGCAAGGCGTTCGTGATCTGCATCTCGAGCGAGTGGCCGATGTGCTGCTCCAGTGGCGGTTTAGCCTCGTTCTCGCGCCAACGCCGGAGTACCTCGCTGACGGCGTGCTCGGCCGGGCCCCAACTGGCCGGGTTCTCCACGCCGTCTCCTCAGTCCTCGTTCTGCCCGCTGGCGGGGATGTAGTTCTCAGTGAGCGAACCGTCCGATCCGAGCGTCAAGGTCATCTGCTCGCCGGGACCGACCATTGTGACCTTCGTGTCGCCGGGCAACTTCACACCGAGCAACTGCTCGAGGATCTCCTTACCCATGTCAGGCGCTGTCCCGTCCGCGGTAGGCGCGCCCGGGGCGCCGGTTCCGTCGCCCGGGCCACCGACAGGGATGCCGACTCCGGGGATGGCAGGGATGTTGGAGAACGCCCCGCGGGTCGGGGCCGGTTCGGGGCCGAGGTCGCCGTCCCACGCGTCGACGCCCTCGACGAGCGTCTCGAGCGCGACATCGTGATCGATCGGGTTGTCTCCCCCGGGCTCACGCACGACACGCAAACGTCCGAGGTGACCGGCGTTCTTGACGACCTCACGGATGGTGCTCTCGACCCAGAACACGAGCACGTCATCGGTGACGGTCTCGACGACCGGGTGGCCGTGCTTGGTGACGACCCGGATGGTCTGGCTGGTACTCATCAGCGACCGAACCTGTCCCTGATGGCCCAGCGGATTCGGCGGACCGTGCGACGGATCTCGTCGGCGATGTTGGTCGGGTCGACCTTGCGGATGATGTACGGGAGGGTCACGACGTCGCACGTGCCGCAGTGTCCGAGTCGCCACGGGTGCGCGCCCGGGTGACCGAGTCGGTCCTTCGGGTCGTCGAGTTCGGGATGCTCGATGACGTTCACGCGGATCGACCCGTTGTCGCATCGGTCGGTCTTGGCGTAGTGGTTCCCGCCGCCTGCCCAGCCGGGGCAACGGTGGGGCTTGTCGTAGCAGGGACGTGAGAGCCTCACCGGGTCACGGCCTTCGAGGTGATGCCGGAGTAGTCCTTGTTCTGGAACGCGCCGGGCTGGTTCCGCAACGCCTGACGGTCGTACATCGGCCAGTCGTAGTCGAGTAGGTAGTTGTGGGCGTTCCCGATGAGGTCGTACCGGTGGTTCGAAACGCTGATCTTGAAGAACGAACGCGGGCCCGACTCGGTGACCTCGGGGGTGGAGTGGATGACGTACGGGGACAGGCGCAGGATCTCGCCGACGGGACCATCCTCGACGCGCAGGCCCTTGGGGCGGTCCCACGCGAAGTCGTTGGGATTCTTGGCGCCGTAGGCGTAAGCCTCCATGACGTCCATCGACTGAGTGTCATCGGCCGGAATGTCGATCGGCTCGTCCGCGAGTAGGAACCGGGTCGGGAACGCGTCGGTCCAGATGTAGTTCAGGTCGTCGCCACCGAAATCATCAGCGTGGTACCCCGGACGATTCAGCGGGTTCCCGGGCGTCGCATACCCACGACGGGCGGTGACGTACACGTACGGGTCGGACAGGTGCTCGGCGGTCGTGGCCGCGTCGTTCATCAGGCGCAGGATCGTCTCGCGGAGAAAGCCGAGGTTCGGCGGGAGACTCCGTTCCAGCGTCTCGTCATAAACGTGGGTGCGACGTCCGTCGCCGTAGATGTGCGGACCGAACACGCCACGGTAGCCCGGGTCGGAGTCGGGGATCCGGACCGGCAGGTACATGTAGTGCATGTACTCGTCCCAGTTCGGGTTGAACGGGGCGATCGATACGGGTGCCTCACCGTAGAAGCCGGGCAGCGTAGTCATCGGCGGAACGCCTGACGGAAGCGCAGCGAACGGGCCGCCTCGATGGCGTCACGCAGGCGCGTGAACGGGTTGTGCTCGTCCTGCTTCACCGTGGTGTCGGTGGGCGGGAGCGGCGGCGCCGGAGGATCCATCAGCAGAGTGCTCATGCATGTTCAAGCCCGCAGCCACACGGTTTTCGATCCGCGCGATGTACCCAGTCCGGGGCGCATAGAACCCTACTTGCCTCTTCGACCCCTTGGAGCATCCTGTGAACTACCTGACCCGACCGGACTTCGAGACGTGGTTCGCCGACCCGGACAACCACACCGGCTACGAGGTGACAGATCCGACCCCTGACGAGGACGGCGACATCACCGTCCTGCAGTGGTACGGGCCCGGTTCAGACTGTGAGACCTGCGGATGGAATGGCGAGGAGGTCACCGTCTACTTCTGCGCCCGTACGAGCAAGTGGACCTTGCAGGGGTCGTGGGGTTGTTACAGCGGCGCGTTCGAGGAGTACGACACCAAGGACGAGGCCCTCCGTCACGCCAAGGCCGAGATTCACTGGATGGAGAACCCGCCGGGCGCGTGACGAGCCGCCTCAACGGCTCTGTGGCGCCCTGACAGCCCGTCAGTCGCTCCAAGGCCCGAATACTCGACGCTGACCCCGTTGGGCTCGCAGAACGGCAGCCTCGCCGTCCCACGTGTGAATACGGGGCGACGAGGCTGCCAGATCGCGCAAGGTTCAGGCGACGGTCAGGAAATCCGTGTCGTCGAGCCAGTCACCGATGTTCTCGGCCGGGGCCGTCTCGGTGACCCACCGGTGACGCATGACTGGACCGTCGAACCCCTCGACCTCGAACATGTCCCGGTAGACGACCGCGCCCTCGAACACGCGCCCGGTCACGGGGGTGACACCCCCAGTGGTCAACATGTCGAGCCGTTCACCCATCGTCTTGCCGTGCAGGGTCTTGTGGGAGAAGTGATGGCGGGCCTGCATCGAGATGGCGTTCCGTCGGGCGTCACGCTGACGCCACAGCAGGTAGTTCTTCACCTCGGCCTTCGAGTCGAGCGTGAACACCCGCGAGTCGAACACGGCCGGACCGTTGGTGAACCACGAGTCGGGCCCGAGGTGGTTGAAGTGGGCGGTCGCGAGCCCTGCGGTGATCGAGACCAGTTTCTGCACCTGCCCACCCAGCCACGGCTCCGTCCGGTCACCGTGATCGGACAGGATGAGGCTGATCTCGTCCGACTGGGTGTACGCGATGCGTGTTCCGGCAACCTCCGCGCACAAGGCCTCGGTGACCCGATCCATCACGTCGAGGAAGCCCATGTCGAACGGCTTGTCCATCTGGCGGGTGAACTTGGAGAACCCGCGGCCGTCCATGCGGATGACCGTGAACGTCTTGCGGGGCAGGTAGGTGCGGGCGGTCTTCTCGTAGCCCTTCATCCGGTCGCCGAGGGTCATCTCGGTCGCGACAGCGGTCATAGCGGGTGCCTTCCATCAGGGGTGAGGATCGACCCTGCGTCGTCCTCTGTCGTCTTCAAGGCGTCCCGGGGTTGAACACCGATCGGTTCAGGCGCGGAACCCCAGACACGGCAGGAACCGGTCGCGCTTCCACACACCGGTGGCGGCGTTGTAGGTGCCGTAGTCGTTGTCGGTCGCCCACGTGAGCCCGGCGCTGCAGGTCGTGTTGTGCGATGGTCCGTACCGCCACGTGTCGTCGACGACCTTCAACCCGGTGACGCTGCCGGGGGTCTCCATCCGGAACACGAACCCTCCCCCGGCCATGACGACGTTGTCGATGACGGCTGACGTGTTCCCTTGGTTCGGGTAGAAGAACGCGGAGTTCCCGAGGCAGTACGGGGTCGGGTTCAGCAGGAGGGTTGAGTCGCGGACGGTGACCTTGGCGCCGTTGTAGCCCTGCACGGCGTCTCCGTGCCAGTCGATGCCGTTGTCGGGTCGGTCGCAACCTGCGTACGCGTCGATGCTGGCGAAGGACCGGTCGATGGTGACCTCGCCGCAGCCGTACTCCTTGCCGCCGACTCGGAACCCTTCGGAGGGGCCGTCGATCTTGACGCGTCGGGCGGTGTACCCGCCGAACTCGATGGCGGGCTGTCCGATGTCGAAGGTGCCGCGACGGATGGTGGTGTCCTCGATGATGAGCCCGTTCGCGCATTGCCGGTTGAACACGTTGCGGATCTGGCCGGACTGGATCTCGACCCGCCGGATCGTGACGTTCGGTGCGCGTACGTCCAGCCTGCCGCCGACGATGCGAATGTCCTGCACGACGGCTCCGGGCGTGGTGACGACGTGGTCACCGTTGATGGTTCGGGTGGGGGTCCAGCCCGCGGGGGTGCCGGTGTTCGCCCGGGTGGGGAACGTACCGGGGGCCGGTGCCGGTGTGGTCGGGTTCGGGGAAGGTGCTGGCGTCGTGGGTTCCGGAGTAGGTGTCGTCGGAGGGGTGGTCGGTTCAGGCTTCACCGGGACAGGCGCGACAGGTCGCGGGTTGCGATGCTGCATCTTCACCGCACCGACTCGTACGCTCCGGTTGCACACGGTCCGCTTCTTCGACCGGACCCGCTTGTCCTTGGCCATCACGACCGACACACGATGCGCGCCCGGCCGGTACATCTTCTTCGACGTGACCTTCACGTAGCGGGACTTCTTGACCGTCACCACCCGGTCGAGTCGCCCGTCGACCCAGATCCGTGCGACCGGCCACCCCATGCACTTGGTCGCCTTCACGGTCACGAGCACCCGCCCGTGACCGTTCACGTGAACAGTGGACCGGTCCCCGTTCGAGCGGAGCGTCTGCGCCGGTGCCGCCATCGCCTGCGGAGCGACGATCGACAAGAGCGCCACGACGACCGCGGTGAGACTGACGCACGCGATGACCTTCTGAGCCTTCATGCCCAGATCTATGCGACAAGCACGCCCCTCAACGCCGCCTACCGACCAACGTCAGAACGGCCATGACCCGTCGTCGTCGTCGTACGCGTGACGGGACGTGTGCATTCCCTTCCGGGTGTCACCGCACGGCAGGCACCTGCCGTATTCGGCGCCGAAGTCCTCCCGCTCGATGAGCACGCCCCTTCCTCCACTCGTGACGACGTTCCCTCGAACCTTGTCCAGCAGCGGCTTGCGCTTGGCTTCCATGTGGGCGATGAACTCGTCCCGGTCGGCGTTCAGACGGTCGAGTGTCCGCAGGAACAACATCGGGGTGACGGCATGGTCGAGCAGGTCCAGTTCGATGATCGACGCGTCGTTGACGCCGACCCGGTTCCGGACCGCGTTCTCGCGAACCTCCTTCGACAGGTTCATCCACGTGCCGAGGTTCGCGGGGTTCACTCCCCCATCAACCAGTGGCCGAATCGACGACTCCCACTCCTCGCGGGCGTCGTCCTCGACGGTAATCCGAGGGTCGTCACGGACACCCATCTCCACCATCTCCTTGTGGTGAATCATGAGGAACACGCCAACGGCCGGAAGGACGAGCGACAAGATCCACAAGTCCGCCATCACGAGCGCAAACGTCACCGCCACGATCGCGGCCACTGACACCACCGGGACGACCGACGTGGGCTTGAACAGGGCAAGCCATCCACGGGCTCTACGCTGCTTACCGGTGACGGTCGGACTCTGGCGGAACTCCGCGACCCGCTCAGGCGTCCAGTACGGGTGCTCATTCCGGTTGTCGGTCGGCTCGTCATCCCAGTCCGAGTACCGCAACGAACGGGCGGTCTCCTCGGCCAGCATCTTCTCGACCTCGGCCTGTCGCTTGCGTTCGGCGGCGTCACGCTCGCGCACCTCGAGCACGGAGGCGCCGTCGAGGACCGCGGCGCGCATGTGCCAGTAATCGGTCAGTCCGTGGGCCGCGAACTTCTCCCACGTGGTCAGCCCGACCCCGGCGGACAGCATCAGGTCGGCGACCTCGTTCGGGATGTCGAGCCACCTGTCCAGTTCGGACGCGTGGACGCCCTTGGCGGTGAGGTGCTTGCGGCGTGCCTTGTCGCTCATCTGGATGCTCCTGCGTGCTGTGGTTCGCTCACTCGATGTAAGACCGCCCGGTTGGCCGGTTTCGATCAGGCGAGCAAGCGTCGGGCGATGGACCCGATGACGCTGCGGCTGCTTGTGGCGTCGGCGACCAGTTGAGGCAGGACTCGCAGGAAGGGCTGCTCGGAGCGCAGTCGGTCTTCGCTCTCCAACTCCTCAAGCGTCTCGATGAACACCAGCGGGGTGACGACCCGGGTTGCGAGACGTGCGTCGATACGTTCGGCCATGTTGATGCCGACCCGGTTGGTGAGCGCGTTGTCACGCACCTCCGCCGACAGGGACAACCATCGGTCGATGTTCGAAGGGTGCGCTCCGGCTTCCACCGCCGGGCGGACCACCTTGACCCACGTGTACTCGACACTCTTCTGGTTGCGTCGCGCTTCGTCGCGAGCCCTCGAAAAGCCGGTCCGGTAACCCCACGACTCGTCTCGTGACTCGTCGCTCCATGCCTCCATGTTCGTTCGAAGCAGACTCGGCATCGAACCGTTCGACAGGGTGAACGGCGGCTTCTGCCGCTCTCTGCGTGTCAAGGTCAACGACGCGCCAGCGGTGAAGGCCGCGATCGGGATGCCCAGCAGGACGCAGACGACAGCGTGCAGGCTGGAACCGAACATGGCGGCGACAAGCGTCGAGGTGAAGAACCAGCCGAAGGTCGTGTACAAGGCGGCAGCGAAGTAGTCGACGAGATCGAGACGCGGATCGTCGATCGGTCGAGCACGGAACTCGGCGATGACCTCTGGCGTGAAGTACCAGTGTTCGGGCTGGCCGGGCTTCGGCGTGTCATCCCATGAACCGGTAGCCGCCCTCAGGATCCGCGCGGTTTCGTCCTTGGCGGCCTGCTCGACGTCTCGCGCTCGCTTCTCGGCTGCGTGCTTCTCGGCGACGATCTCGTCGATGCTGAGATTGCGGATGATGGCGTCGTTGAAGTACTGGTACTCGGTCAGGCCCTTGTCCTTGAACGCCTTGTAGGTGTCCAGTGAGAGACCCGCTGACAGCAGTAGCGTGGCGACGTCCGGGTCGATGGCTTCCCACCGGGACAGGACGTCCGGGTCGGCTCCCTTCGCGAGAAGCATCTTGCGATGCTTGTACTTCGACAGCATCAGCGGTCCCGCATGAAGTCTGCCCAGTCGGTGGCGAGACCGTGGAGCAGTTCGTCGCGCGACATCCAACCGGACACCCCGTAGCGCGTGTCGGCGGCCTTGTTCACGGTCGGGTAGTAGTTGATGAACCAGTAGTCACCCATCGGCCGGTCGCCCGGGGCGAGGCGACCCGGCGACATCGCGTACAGGCGACCCTTGGCCTCCAACTGGTCCTTGACGTCAGCGATGAAGTTCATCTGGGTGTCGTTGTAGTGCTGGGAGGCGCGGATGGACTCGACGGTCTCGGGGGTCAGGTCACGGTCGTCGAAGAACGACACGGCACGGCTGAACGGGTTCGACGAACCTCCGAAGCGGAGGTTGTTCGTCTCGGTTGCCTCGAACAGCAACGCGAGCGCGTCAGTCAGGAGACGGTCGGCCGGGGCCATGACGAGGAAGTCGCCTCGGTGGAACTCGCCGACCGAGACGCGCTCAGGCAGCCCGTGCACGTGGACGCGCAGGGCGGTGAGCAGGTCGGCGCGCTTGCGTGGCAGCGGGGTGACGATGCCCTTCAACTCGGCGCGCAGGTCAGCGACGGACTTGCGGTAGTCGCGGAAGTAGCCGTCGTACCACTCGGCCTCGGAAATGGCGCGGGATGCGGCCGTGTCCACCCGATCCGCGAGCGTGTCGAGGAAGTCCCACGCCTTCTTCGCCTCGATGACGAAGTACGGGTGCGCCCCATAGGTGACGACACTGACGATGTCGGACTGGTTGACGGTCGAGCCGTTGAACTTCTCGGAGATGGCCGCCAGACCCCACTCCTCCTCGGCGCGGTAGTCGCCGGTGTAGGTGACGCCGATGACCGGCTCGTCGGTGCCGTTCTGCTTGTTGACGGTCAGGTAGATCTTGCGGTTGGCGCGCTTGCGCTCACCCTCGGCGGCGGCAGCGTCGATGTCCTCACGGGTGTGACCGAGTGCGAGCAGACGCTGGTAGACAGTGTTGCCACCTGCGGCGTAGTCGCGTCGGTTGGTCGTCTCGTCGGTCGTGACGAAATCGAGGGTCGCGGTCATCGGTGGTACTCCATCGCTCTTGGGGTGTTCGATGGGTGTAAGCCCGGCCGGGGGTGGTTTTCGATCGGGAGGACGATAGCGCGTGGGACACTACCGGGTGTCTAGGGAAGGGACCATCGTGCATCCTCTTGGTGACCGTCGCGTACAGAAGGCCGAAGAACTCGCGAAGATGACCGACGCGATTCGTGCCCGGTTCGACGACATGGCCGAACCTCAGGTCGCAGCGGACGCGGCTCAGGCGGTCATGGAGTCCGGCGTGCTGGACGAGGCGGAGACCCGAGGCGCCCTACTCGCGCTTCACCTGATGACCGTGATCCTTGACGCCAAGCCGGAGACTGAGGTGGGCGCGAACCTCGCGAACCTGTTCCACGACACGTTGAAGAACGACGGGTGGGCGATGGTCAACACGATCTTCGGGTTGGAGTTCGAGACCCGCGGCTAGAACGAGCCCTCACTGTCGGTGAGCAGTTCGATGGCCGCCTCCTTGGCGTCTCCACGGACGTCGCAACCGGCATTGTTCAGGTTGGCGACAGCGAGAAGGTTCGCGATGCGCAGTTCGAGCACCAGCGCACCGATCGCGTCGGCAGTCTCGAGCGGCTCGAACCCCTGCGACTTGTCGGGCTCGATGATCTGGATGAGTTCGGTGACGCTGGTCATGACGAACCCAAGGACGATCGTCTGCCGATCACCGATCAGCCGAGGAGGCGGGCCCGGAGCGCCATGAGGAGTTCGCCGAGCATGTTCACGCCCTGCTGACCGACGTGCTTCGGGCAGGTGCATTCGCCCCAAAATCTGTCATGCCAGTGATTGAATTCGACGAGGTGGAGGTCGCCGGTGGCGATCAACTTCGCTGCGAGGTCGGGATGTTTGAACTTCGCGACGAGCGTGTCCTGCATCGCCCGAACCCGGTAGCCGTCATCCCACCCGGGCCGGAGCGTCACTCGGCGGCCGCGGGCCTTCGCGTCACGCGGGGACTGGGCGGCGAGCACGTGCGCACGCTGGGTCGGGTCGAGGGTCTTGAGCGCGTTGAAGGCGTGCTCCCCGGACTTCACGACACCGCCAAGGAGCGGCATGTCGAAGGGGGTGGTGTCGAAGTTGGAAAGGAACCCCAACTCTCCCGTGAACATGGGCTTCGTGGCGTTCATGCAGCCACCATCACGGCCGAGTGGGTGACGCACCGGACGATCTCGACGGACCGCCAGAGTGCGATGTCGAAGTAGGTCCAGCACCCGCACGGGTGCTTCCGCTCGTCGTGCACGTCCGGGTGTTTCTCAGCCATCTGGTTGCTCCATTCGAGGTCTACGCCGGTCCTAAGCCCCGCCGGTCGCCCATCGCGATCAAGACCACGAACGCCCCAGCCGGTGGAAGGCTGGGGCGTTCGTCTGGTTGCGGGTTCAGTTAGCGGCGGTGAGTCCCTGCGTGTGGACGTGCAGGTGCACGGTCGCGTCCTCGTCGCCGCGAGCGGTGAGCGCCGCGCCGATGATCTGCTTGGCGACGTCCGGGTCGAACTTCGGGTCGTCCTCGTGGGTCCGGGGCTTCTTCGTGGTGAGTGCCTCGTACGCGAGTCGTTGGTTCGACTCCAACCGGCCACCGAACACGCGCACCCAGTCCGCGAGATCGCAGGCCTGACCGGTCAGGAGCGGGAAGTTCGCCACGAGGTCGTGCAGGGTCCAGAACTTCGCGAGGTAGTCGTAGGAGTTGAAGCGGAACGGCTTGTTGTGGCTGACGAAGTAGGTGACGCCCTCGCTGTGGACGAGGTACGTCTCGCCTGTGTAGGGGTTGATGCCGAGTGCGTACCGGTCGTTGCGGGACTCGGGATGTCCGGTCGGGTCGAGCGGGATGACGTAGGCGCCGGTGGGACGGTCAGACATGCGGTTCTCCTGCGGGTTGGGGTGGTTCAGTCAGTCTCGGGGTTGAGTACGCCGAGGGCACGCAACTGGTTCTCGGCTGCCTTGGCTTCGTAACGCCACATGAGCGGGTTGTGACGGTGGAGGGACACGATCGCGATGAGGTTGGCGATGTGCTGCTCCCGGCGGAGCGCGTCCGTCGCCCTGATGACCGCGGCGTCACCGTGGGTCACACCATGCTGCAACGGGATGCCGGTCTCACGGTACGGGTACCAGTTCTGGTTGCTCATACCTGTTCAAGCCCGCAACGGTCACTGGGGCCGATCAGGTCTCGGGCAGGAACAGGACGTTCGCGGGTAGTGCGGGCTCCCACGCTTGACCATCGGCGTACCACCACGCACCGGACTCGCCCTTGATGGCGGGCCTGCCGCCGGACTCGACCACCGCGTCGTAAGGCAGCGCCTCCAACTCTTCGGCGGTCTCAACCACGGCGAGGGTCTGCATCACGCGTTCACGAGGATCGACTCGATGGGTGCGGCGTAGTTCCACATCGACCCGTCAGCGTCGATGAACACGGGGTACTTGCCGACAGCGACATCAGGGTCCGCGAGGAACTCACGAACGGGAACGTCCACGTGCTGTACGTCGGCGTCGTTCTGGAACCCGACCAGTTTCTCCGGGGTGCCGTTCCAGAAGTCCTGACGGCCGACCGTGCCGTCCTCTTCGATGTGGAACGGGTACGGGCGGGAGAGGTTGTCGCCGGTCTTCGGCTGGATGGTGACGCTGGACATCAGGTGGTGCTCCTTCGGTGCGTTCTGGGAAACGATATCGGTGGACAGGGACAGTCGAGGGGATGTCAGGAGTAGAAGTAGCCGTTGTTCTCCAAGATGCTGTCACCACGGGCGATCTGGTTGATGACGTTGGTGGAGAACTCGATGTTGCACATGTCGACCGGTGGAGGCCACGCAATTGTCTCGACGTTCCACGAACCGCCGGTAGCGGAGATGTGGAAGCCGCCGTCGAACCGCTGCGAGATGGTCCACACGTCGCTGGTGTTGTCCCTGATCTCGCCGAGCATCAGCATCTGGATCTGCTCGTCGGTTGCCTGACTGGCGGGCACGTACTCGCCGATGAGGCATTCGGTGCAGCCGCAGTTGTGCGGGTCGATCGCCAGCAGTTTGATGTGGTCGCTCATGCCGGTTCAAGCCCGCAGGGTCACGGGCCGTCGATCAGTCGTAGTCGGCGAACGACTCGGTGTAGCCGTAATCGTCCCGCAGCGCGTCGGCCAGCCGGGCTGCCTCAGCGTGCAGGTCGTACACGTGGACCAGCACCTCGGCCAGCGACTCTGACGTGAGCACCGTGTGCTGGTCTCCTCGGAACATTCCGTCGCTCTTGCTGACGAGACGGTACGAGCCGCCCTTGTTCGGGTTGAACACGATGTACAGGTGGCTGTCTGCGGTCGGGTGGTGACCGGCCATCAGGCGTGCGTCCTTGCCGTGCTCGGCGAGGATGGCGTGCTGTGCGCGGAAGATCGGGCCGATACGGTCGGCCGACTCGGCGACCTCTTCACGGGTGGCGCGACCGAACGCACCGGTGACGTTGATGAGGATGACCGGGACGTTGTTCTCGTGCGCGAACTGGAACGCCCATGTCTGGAAGGGCCGGATCAGTTCACGGAACGGCTCGTCGAACCCCTCCATGCCCCAGCCGTTGTTGTACACGAGGCGGTAGATCTCGGCGGCGGTCTGCGGGTTCGACAGCAGCGCCACCCCGTCCGTCTTCATCGCTTCGACGAGCGTCTCAGCGATGGCGGTGTCCGTGGCGTCGATCTGGTCGTTCACCGCGTCGAGGGCGGGCTTGATGGAGTCGTGGATGGACTGCTTCTGGTCCTGCAGCGCACCCTTGCGGACCGCGAGCCCGGAGATGCGGGCGGTGAGGTCGGCGGTCGTGTGGTGACTCATGGCGGGTTCAAGCCCTTCCGCGGGGTGAACCGCGATCAGTGAGCGATGGGCGTGTCGGGTCAGGATGCGGGACGCAGGACGGTGACCGTCCGGTTCGCCATGTACGTGCGCACGCGCGGGGTGCCGTCGGTGAACACCCTGACGCTGCTTCCTCGAGCGATGACCGAGGTGACGGTCGCGTCGTTCACGTCGTCCCAACGCGGGATGACATCACCGGGGCTGATGTCCTCGGTCTGGATGGCCCATCGTTCGAGGTTCTTGATGTCGGTCATCGTTGGTCCTTTCGAGAGTCGGCTGCGACCTTCTTGTACCCGGCGGGTTCACGGTCGGTGTCGGGGTTCCACGCGATCGCGGCGAGCGGCGCGGCGGGCCCCTTGTCGTAGCACCAGCCCGCGACCCAATGAAGGGGGTACTCGTCGGTGCGGGACAGCAGGATCCGGTTGTTGAACAGCATCGGCGCGACGGACACGATCCAGTCGGAGGACCGGCGTACGACCATCGCTTCGATGTTCGGGTCGTACTCGCCGACGTTCTCCCACCCTTCGAACGCCGGGTAGTCCGCGGCGGTGAGGATGGCGAAGTCCCGGGCCGCGAGCGCGTCGAGCGCCTCGGTCAGGTCGTCGAACGTGGCATGTGTGTCAGTCATGGTCATCTAAGCGGTCACACTACCGGCAGGTCGATCTGTCCCACGGTGAGTTCGGGGTACAGGTGTTCCGCTTCGGCCATCATGTCGTCCCAGTTGAGCAGGCCAACATGTTCGAGCGCCATCGGCAGTGCTCCCCCGGTCGGGCTGTTCCCGTCCGTGACGTACGCCGGGTCGTAGGACGGCGTGATACGCCGGTCGAACGCCCACGACATACAACTCCAACCGCACACGCACTCACCGATCCACTTGTACGGCGTCGCGCCAGTGCGGTCCGCCCCGTGCTCGATGGCGACACCCTTGCGCAACCAGACGAGCCGGACACGGACCTTGTGGTCTGGTCCGGCGGTCTCGGGTTTCGTGTTGTCGACGGCAAGACGAAGATGGCGCGGCACGGGTCAGAACTTCTGCTCGTGGCGGGTAAGGATGGTCCGGTACGCCTCGGCGTTCCCGAGGGCGTCGTTGACCGGATTGTGGTCGTGGGCGGTACGGCGGTACTTCTTCCACGCCGAGGTCTTGCGCCAGTTACCTGACAGGCCCGCCGCGAGGTCGCCGATGCGACGGGATGAGTGCCCGAACGGGTTGGGGTGGCCGTGCTTGTCGAAGTAGTACGCCATCCACATGAAGTCGTAGCCGTTGTTGTCCGACACGAACGTGGCCCGGCCGCCGTCGGTGAGGTTCTTCACGAACTGCGAGGCGGCGGCCATGACGAACGCCTCCCCTGCCACCGCGTCGGGCCGGTCGGACGTCTGGCACGAGTCCCACTTCATCGCGTGGACCGGGTCGGGGGTCACCTTGCCACTGAGGCGGAACCCGGGTGCCGGGACGTCAGCGATCGGCTTGGCGGGGATCTCGGGGTCGGGATGGAAACGCCACAGGCGTCCGTGGAACCACGCCTGTGTCTCGAAGTCGACGATGCCGAACTCGGTCATGACGCCCGTGGCGGGCGTGTCGTCGGTCGCTTCGACGTCCACGATGAAGATGCGGTTACTCATGTCACGAACAAGACCGAACCTATCCCGGACTCGATCGGAGGGGGTAACTGCGTGTCCGTGCGGTCCTTGACACGGCGTCGTGTTCGCTCAGCGGAGGGCGCGCAGGATGTCGGCGGCCCAGTCGTCGTCGGTTTGCGCGGCGGCAACACGTTTCGCGGACACGGGACGAACACCCAGCACGAGGGACGGATCGAGCAGGCACTCCCACTCCCCCGCATCGAGGGTGCCGTCGGCGAGCCAATCGGTGAGCGTCATGCCAGAAGACCAGTACGTCTCGAACCCTGCCTTGCCGCGGTCCTGAGCGTGCTCGACCTGCGAATGGGATGCAGATTCCCACGCGTCGATCGAGTAGACCCACACGTCGTCGGCGTTCACGGTGATCTCGCGAACCTTCACGTCAGCGATTCGGGTGTTGAACGCGTTCCCTCGAACCCACCTGCCGACACCTTCGAGAGTCGGCGAAGCGAAGATGGCTTCGGTGCGACCCACTCGTCCGGCGGGCTTGTGCTGGTCGGCGAGCAGGTACACGGCTGCTTCACAACCACGACTCGCGGGTGCGGCGACGACACCGGACCGGTAGACCTTCGCTCTCATGTCTGATTCAAGCCCGCAACGAGTGTCAGGGGCGATCAGTCCGTGAACGAGTTGACGAGCCCCTCGGTACGGGACGCGGCGATGAGCGCCTCAGCGAGCGTCCCGAACGTCTGCTCCGTCCACGAGGCGCCTTCGAAGCCCAGCGTGAACCCGCCGGTTTCGCCGTCACCCCAGATGCGCAGGTAGCGGCCGTCCTTCCATCCGCAGACGATGGACGGCGCCCTGTTGAACTCGGCGAGGATGTCCTCCTGCGCCTCGAACACCGCCTCGACGTTCACCGCGACGTCCTTGATGTGCTCGACGGACGTCTGCGGGTTGAACGGGGCGAACATCTGCAGGACCGGGTGCTTGGCCGTGTAGTCCGAGTCGGTCGGCTCACCGAACATCCACCAACCGGTCGGTGACTCGGTGGGCAGACCGATCGCTGCGTGGAACGCGTCGGTGAACTCCCGCGTGCCCCTGCTCCCGAACCAGCCGAGCCCGTACACGTTCTTGGCCGAAGCGGGGTCGGTCAGCAAGTTGAGGCCGTCGGCTTCGATTGCCTGCACGACGGTCGAGAGAACTGCCTTGCGGTTCTCCTCCCGCTTCGCGTGCAGCGCCTTGACCTGCTCCTCGACAGACGCGCGCAGGGCGTCCACCTGTGCGTCGATGGCGGCGTCCTCGGTCTCGATGGCGTCGAGGTTCGGCAGATGCGAAGTCACGTTGCTCATGCTCTCATCAAGCCCTCGCGGCTGTGGTGAATCGATCAGTCGGCGGGTGCGAGTGTCTTCACGTCGTAGCCGAGCATCCACATGGTCGTGCACCACGTCTCGTAGTCGCGGGCCTTGTCCCACCCGTAGGCGTCGGCGAACGCGCTGGTTCCGCAGCACTGGCCGCAGTCCGGGTCAGCGAACATGGCGATGTCGGGGTACTGGTCCTCGAGCGCGACCGCGCGGGCGACCAGTTCCTCCTCGGTCACCATGACGACCTTCGGGGACGGATTGGTGGTCGTGCGCTTCTTCCGGCGGCGTCGGTTGTTCCTCATCGCGATACCTCCCCGTCCTCGTCGTCGATGATGATGAGCCTGCCGTTCTCGTCGGTGCCATGCTCGGCCACCTCGTCACGGAGTCGTTGGGCGGCGGCGCGGGCACGCGCGTGTCGCTTCTCGACCTTGATGAATTCGTCGGGGTCGGCGTCCATGTCGAGGACGGGCCGGTCCAACGCTTCGAGCATCCGTTCCAGCGTGGCTCGCATGTCCTCGGCGGACGTCTCACACAACCCGACCGGGTTCTCGGTCCAACCGATCTTCCCGTCCATCGCGTACACCTCACGGAACTCGAACACGTCCCCGTGCTCGGCCGTGCGCTTGGTCAGCACGTACCTCCACGACATCAGGCGTTCTCCCTCTCGGTCTCATGCCAGTCGAGGACATGACGGAACACCGGTACGAGTGGTGAACCGTCGGCCACCGTCGGCTGGTGGTTGTAGGTGTGTTCGAACGGGTGGTCCGACCCGGGCGCCTTCAACGCCCACTGGACAGTCGGTTCCGGCGACGCTTCGATGAGGTTCGCCATCTGCTCGATGAGAGCCCACGCCCACGACGGGTCAGGGGCCGACGCATCGGACGCGGCGATGATCTGGTCGGCGAGCGCGTCGGGCAGTTCGATGGGCTTCACGTGGGTTCTCCTGTGACGGTGATGCCGTACTCGTCAGCGAACAGGTCGATGAGAGCCAGCAGGTCGGCGTACGCGGTGTCGCGGTCGTCACCACTCACGCGATCGCGTTCCCGGTTCGACACCACGACGCTTCGAACATGCGGCAGCCACCGGTCCACAGGTAGGCCGTGGTGGATGTTGTTGACCGCCGACTCCCCCATGTCGAACACGCCAGCGGTCCCGTAGTCACGCTTCGCGAGCGCCAACACGGCTTCGTCGTGGCACAGGTCCATGAGCCTCTTGCCGGGCATCACCATCGTCGTCGTGTCCCTTCTGCTCAGTAGCCGGAGATCTTGGACGAGACCTGCACCTTGTCGATGTGCATGTCGGGGCGGTCTCGGTGCCCGCCGTACCGCTTCGAGCGAAGGTCGGCCTCCTGCTCGGCGGTCTGCTTGGACGTGAACACGGCGATGTTCGCCTTGCCGTAACAACCCGGGTCATCACACAGGCACGGGTCGGACACGAGGAACACGGTGTCACCGGGAGATACGCTCATACCCCCTATAAGACCGCAACCGCGTTAGGTACCGATCGGCGTCGCGCGCCCGGTCAGGCGCCGACCATCTCCTTCACGTTGCTCACAAGCGGTCTCCGTCGATGTAGATCAGTTCGATGCGGTGCTTGTTGGTGTCCTTGTCCCGGCCTCGCCAACGCGCGAGCGTCGGCTTCTCGTCGGGGTGGTGCTTCACGGCACCCGTGAGCGCCATGTCGATGGCTTGGACGGGCATGTTCCCGTTGACGTGCACGATGACGGAACGGCCGAACTCGTGGCGGACGGTCTCATGCTCCTCGTACTCGGCGGCGTCGCGGTACCGGTCGGCGGTGTGGCGGCCCGTCATGGGTGTGGCGCCGTCGGCAACCTGCTGCCGGATGAACTCCTCGGCTGTGTCCGCGTCACGCTCGACGAAGGCGATGCGTTCGAGGCTGTACAGGGCGGACACGCCTCCGCGGACGTCCTCATCGATCGCGTCGATGTCGAACGACGTTTCGCCGGGACGTCCGAGGAGGATCTCCTCGACGATGTAGCGGACCGTGTTCAGGCCGTAGTTCTTGCTCAGATCGCTGGGCTCTCGGCCGTAACGCTGCGACAGGAGGATGTTCGCGTCCCGCAGGAACGCACGGACACGCATGTACTCCGTCTGAGCATCCACGAGCCCGAACTGGCGCAGGTCATCGGAGGTCGCCTCGAACGTCTCACCGTTCTCGAGATGGACGTGCAGGGTTCCTACGACCGGACGGTCGAACGTTGCGTGCATGGATGCTCCTTGAAGCGGTGGGTTCGCCCCATTCAAGCCCGCAAGGAACCCGACCGTCGATCAGTCCTCGACGACGAGCGGCGTCCTGCCGACGAACACGTGCCGCCGGATGGTCTGCTGGTGGTCGATGGTCGTCATGGCGAAGTAGTTCCCCTCATCGGGTCGGTAGCCCTTCGCCCACTCGAGTGCCTCTTCCTCGGTGTCGAACGCCGGGGACACCAGCCGTGACTGCTTATCGGTCCACGAGCCGCCGTGCGTCCCGGACTGGTGCTGAGACGGGGTGACCTCAGCGATCGCGAACTCCCGCTTCACGTTGTTCGCTTCCCACTCCTCGGCGGACTTGCGCAACATGTCGCCCAGCGTCCACTCATCCGTGGTCGTCTTCTTGGTCGCCATCACTTCACTCCTTCGTACTTCTCACGTAGGCGCAGCAGTTCGACCCTGCGTGGGTCGTTCGTCACGTCGCGCTGGTCGAGCCATCCCCACATGTCACGGCCGTCGCGGACCGTCGGGCCCCACGCGAGCGCATGCTTGACGTTCGTGACCGTCCCGTCTGGCATGACGGTCACGTCGTGCTGGAACATCGGGTAGGACTGTTCGGTCGGTACCGCGTCGTAGTCGACGATGGTGGCCGCCCACCTCACCTTGTCCTCGCTGGTGGCGGTGTGACCTCCCGCGGGGCACGTCTTGGTGTTCGTCCAGAACCGGACGTGCTCGGGGTCGCGACGGCGTCGGCGCGGGAACCGCAACACGTCCACGTCCGGCAGGTGCAGCCGGGGCGAGAACACTGCCGGGTTCTTGGTCGGCGTCTCGGGGGCCAACTCGTGCGACAGGTGGATGTAGGTGACCCACTCGGCGGGGTCGGGCTTGTCGCGGTAGTCCAGCCACCCGTACTCGTCGTCCTCAGGGTCGGGAGTCGGGCGCATCCCGTACACAGGGACCGATGACGCGTACTCGTCGTGCACGGCGACCCGGTAGATCCGGAAGCAGGTGATGGCCTCACGTCTGAACATCGACAGTGCGACGTTCGGGTCGGTGTGATGCAGGGTCAGTGGTTCGGTGTGACCGTCGGGGTCCATGCTCGGGTCGGTCCACCCCTCGTACCAGATGACGTTCGGGGCGTTGACGTTCTCTCGACGGAACAGGCTCACGGCCGCTCGCCGTCCTTCCACGGGATGTCTTCTGAGAAACTGGACGCCTTGCCGGTGCGCAGGTCGAACCGGACCGGCAGGACAAGATCGATGTGACCGGTGAAGTACTCCGAGACGTTCACCGCGTCAGCGAGTCGCAGGTTGTTCGGGAGCGGGAAGTACCCGAACCGTTCGTCGGACGTGACAACACCTTCGGACAGGCGGGACAGGTCGATGTACTGGACCTTGTACGACCAGTCATCACCCCACACGCACCCGGACACGAACCCGAACTCGCCGGTGACCCGCTCGTTCGGGTCCATCGTCGCGAAGTCCTCGTCGGTCCACCCTGACCACTCCTCGTCGTCCTTCGGGTCGAGCCACAGGTCGAAGTTGTCGGTGACATGGAACTCCCCGGGACAGAACCCACTGTGGGCGAGCATGTCCTCAACGCTCTCGAGCGACTGAGCCCAATCGCTCTTGCCATCAGCCTTGAGACGAGCGAACTTCTCCCGGTCGGCGTCGGACGGGGTTCGGTGGATGACGTCGAACGTCTGCAGGTCCACGACCGCGAACGACGTGTACTTCGGTGAGATCAACGCGTAGTTGCGCCACACGCCGTCACGCAACTGACGGAACGGTTCGAACGGGCCGGAACCGGCGAACCCGCGCTCGTACTCGAACACCGGGACGCCGTTGTCACAGATGACGTGCTGCCCGGGCTTCTCCCCGGGGACACGGGTGAACCGCTCGCGGATCAGTTCCTTCGGCGGGGCAACCCAACCGTCCGAGGTCGTGCTGGGCGTGGCGGTCATGGCTGCTCCGGGGTGTTGAGGTTCGGGTACTGGATGAGGCCGAGGGCCTCACTGTCTGCACATGCGACGACCTTCGGGATGTTGACGGCATCTCGGCGGGCGCCACAGTGAACGCACTCCCCCACCCGGTCGGCCATCTGCTCGGCCACATCCTCGGCCGTTGTCCACCGGTGCCCGAACGTGTAGTCGCCGCAGTCGGCGTAGTCCAGATCGCGGTAGAGGTCGCGGCGGTGCTTGTCGAACGCTTCGGGTTTGATGCCGTGGTCGGCGAGTTGCTCATCGGTCCAGTCGTCGAACTGGTGGTTCTCCCACTCCTCGAGCAGTTCGTAGTACTCGACCCCGCCCCACACCTCGCATGACCCGACGTCGATGCCTTCGGGTGCATGGCATTGCAGGCACTGGCGCGGAATGGTGTTCGTGTCGGAGTTCATGCTGTCTGGTCCTCTCGCCAACCGGAACCGTCGATGAGGTAGTCGATGGCGCGGCCCTGTTGCACGAACCGGCGCGCGTCCGTGACGATGGCTCCCTTCGGGAACGCAACCCACCTACCCACGGGGTCGTTCCGTTCGACGGTGACGTCCTCGATGAGGACACCCACCGGGTCAGCGATGTCCGGGTCGAAGTCGGGCACCAGTTCGACGTAGTAGGTGTTCTGGGCGAAGTCCGGGTCGAGCCACGCCCAGAACACCTTGTCGTCCTCGACGGCGAAATGGGCGATCTTGTGACGGCTCATGCGGGAACCGGCGCCTTCTCACTGGCGAACGTCTCGACGACCGGGTTGATCGCGCCGCTAGTGAGGACGTGTGCCTCATCGGGCAGCGACGCCATCTCGTCCGCGTGCCACTGGCGCATCGAACTCATGGATGTCGGAACGACGATGCGACCGTTCGTGAACAGCACCTCGTTGAACGCTGCCGGGTCGTGGAAGCCGTCGAGATTCGCTTCGACCGTCTCCGAGCAGAGGGTGCCCTCGATGTCGGAGTAGTCGCGGTACACGTTCTTGAACCCGCCGTGGGACCGCTTTCCCGACGACTTCTTCTCCACCGGGCGCAGACGACCGTCACCGTCCTCGATGGCGACCAACTTGTACACCATTCCGGCGGTCGGGTGACCCGAACCGGTGACCAGACGGGTGCCGACACCGAACGTGTTGATGGGTGCGGCGGCGAGCCGGTCCAGTTCGTACTCGTCGAGGTCAGACGTGACGGTGATGTCGGTGCGGTAGGCACCCAACTCGTCGAGCAGGCCACGCACACGAACCGACTCCACGGCCAGATCGCCCGAGTCGATACGGACAGCCCCGGGGCCCTCCTCACCGAACTCGCGAGCCACCTCGACGGCGTTACGGACACCCTGCTCGATGTCGTACGTGTCGATGAGCAGGGACGTCTTGACGCCCTGCGCGCGCACCTGAGCCCGGAACGCGTCCTTCTCGTCGGTGTACACGAGCGTGAACGCGTGCGCCGACGTGCCCACCGTGGGCACCCCGTACCGGACACCGGCGGCGAGGTTGCTGGTCGAGTCGAACCCGGCGATGTACGCGGCGCGGGCGGCAGCGACCGCAGCCTCCTCGTGGGTGCGACGCGAACCCATCTCGATGAGGTCTCGGCAGTTCGCCGCCTGCACCATACGTGCGGCGGCCGACGCGATGGCCGAGTCGTGGTTCAGGATCGACAGCGCGAGCGTCTCCAACACGATGCATTCGGCGAGAGTGCCCGTGATGGTCAGGACGGGGCTGTTCGGGAAGTACAGGCTTCCCTCCCGGTAGCCGTAGATGGTGCCGGTGAACTTGAAGTCGGTGAGGAACGCGAGCGTCTCTTCCGACAGGTCCATGTTCTCGCGGATCCATGTGAGTTCGTCGAGCGTGAACTGGAACTTGCTCTCGTCAGCGAACTCGTCCTCGGACTCTGCGGTGAGCATGTCGAGGAACCGGTTGGTACCCGCGACGACACCGTAGGTGCGACCCTGCGGCAACTTCCGCGCGAACAGGTCGAACACGGCCTTGTCGTGGGCGCGTCCGTCACGGAACAAGGCGTCCAGCATCGTCAGTTCGTACCGGTCGGTCCGCATCGCCACATCGGTCATCGGGTCGTCATCCTTGAACTCAGAGGCCCCACCGGTGGGGTGCCTTCGCAAGGTTCAAGCCCGCGGGCGACGACGACTCGATCAGGGGCGGGTCAGGCCCCATCCGATGAGGTCAGGACGGGACCGCTGAGTGGAACCACTCCTGCTGTGCGGCTTCGGTGTCGAACACGCGGCACCAGCCCTTGCCGTCGGCGACGGACTCGAACCCGTACAGGGTGCCGAGCCACGTCTCACCGATGGTGAACGTGCAGTCGCCCACGGTTCGGCGGTCCGTGTACTTGCCGTCGTTGATGTTCTCGTGAACGTCGGCTTCGAACGCTGCGCGGTCCATGCGGGTCTCCTTGCTCGGGTCGGCGTCGCCGACGGTCACCCTAACCAAGCCTGCAGCGGTAGCGTCAACCGATCAGAACGCTTCGTCGGGGTCGAGCCGCAATTCCAGATCGGCCGACGTCAATCAGAATGAGCGCGACGCGCACAGCGACACCGACGACCACACCCGTGAGCAACACGGTCGACAGTCTCACGCGTAAGCCGCCCGCTCAGCCTCACGTTCCGCGCGGACCCGGCGAACCGAACGCAGACAGATGGCCGTGTAGATGCCGCCGATGAGGTTCAGGGTCGTCTGTCCCCCGTTCAGCAGGTTCGGGGACAGCAGGTAGGCGGCCGTGCCGACCCCCGCGCAGATGAACTGGGCCCACATGAGCAGCCAGATGATGCGTTCACCGAGGGGCATGGTCAGGCCTCCTGAGCCTTGAAGATGAAGTAATGACGGTGGTGAGTGTCGGTCGGTGACCCTGAGATGCCGCGGGTGAGACGCTCGTACCCGTCTGGGGTGTCCGGCCAGTCCGGTCGCTCGACGAGTGACGGTGCGGCGAAGATGTCGGGCACACCGATGAACCCGGGGACAGCGTTGGCGATGTTGAACCGGCCGACACGTTCAGCGCCGGTGTCAGCGTCGATGGTGACGACGTGAAAGCGTGGCGTGTGCGTCTTGGTGCGCAGCATGGTCATCTTCACGACGAACCAAGGTCTTCACCGTCGTCGGCCTCGATCGCTTGGATGGTGTCGCACGGGTACGGGCGCATGCAGTGGTCACACACATCACCGAAGTAGGTCTGTCCGTGCGTGCGGAAATCGAACGGTCCGTACGGGCGCCGGTGATGCAGCGCCTTCACCCGCTCGATCGCGGCGGCGGTCATCGCTTCCACGCCGAGAGGATCATGTTCGTGGACGGCCACTGCACCGGCGCGCCCTGCTCGTCGACGATGCGGACGCGCGTGGAGAGGTACTCGACATAGCCGGGCTGGACATACTCGGTCGAGTACCGGGTCGTGAACCCGTGGTTGTCAAGCAGGTCGATCCAGTCGTCGAGGGTGAGGATGCCGTACAACTCCCGGGTCTCACGTTCGGACGGCTCCCACCCCCACGTGTACGTGTAGAGGAACTCCATCGCCGACGCGAGGTTCCCTTCGAGCGACCGGCCGTCGTCACCGATGCGCAGGTGCACGGTTCGCGGGTCGCCGGACGTGTTGAAGAACGGGGCCTGCTGGGCGTACCAGAGGAAGAACGCGAGCACGTCCGAGGTTGCCCCGGGCGCGGTCTCGATACGGACCGGCTTGTCCCACTCGCGCGGCATCACCCCGTCACGGATCAGCAGCGTCCCTTCGGTCTTCGTCACCGTCCAGATCGATTCGAGCACCTCGTCGACGGCGTGTAGCGAGTACGGAGGGGACGCCTCGGTCCCGTACGAGTACACCTCGTGCATGAGCGCCGAGCAGACAACCGTGTCGAACTCATCTTCTTTGAACTCGTAGTGCAGGCTGTGGGCGTACTCGTGAACCCTGTCGACGAGCGGGAAGTTCTCCCGGATGTGGTCCAACGCGACCCACGACCCGTCCACGGCGGTGACCTGCTTACCGTTGATGCGTTCCAGTTCCGCGAACTCTCCCCCACCGGCGCCCACATCGAGAACACGGCTTCCGTGTGTCAGGTGCAGGAGTCGGGCCTTGTCACCGAGGGACGAGGCCATCCGCTCGAAGTACACATCATCTTGGGTGGCGGTCAACATGCTGTCATCAAGCCCGTGCTGGGCCCGGTTCCGATCCGGACTGCAGAGTCCGTGTCTTCTACCGCGTCGAGGTACTCGAGGAACGCGTGATGCTCAGCGGTGTCGAAGCAGCCCCCGGACCCGACGAACACGCCCGCCGGTGTGGTCGCGGTGACCGTGGTGACCTTGCCGCCGTCGTTCGCTGACGTGACGACAGTCTTGCCGGGCCACGACTGGCCGAGCACGTTCTGCCCGAACTTGGTGAGGAACCCTACCTCGGACCAGCAGCAATCCCAGTTGAGGCAGCAGTAGTAGCCGGTCGCAGCCCCCGCATCGGACACCTCCAACATGGTCGAACCGCAGGACGGGCAGGTCGTCCAGACGCGGCGGGTCAGCGACGGGGGCGGTTCGCGTCGTTGGGCGTGCACGTTCCGCCACGCCTTGACCTCAGCGGCGAGTAGTTCAGCCGACGAGTACGTCGTCCCGCCCACGTCAAGGTGGAAGAAGAACAGGTCCGACCCGGCAGCGAACCGCACCTTCGGCATCTCGGCCCGGTCCAGAACGGTCGACCACGGGAACGACAGACGTCGCTGCAGGTCCGTTCCGGGCACGTCGCCTCCATGAGTGGGTTACCCCTCCTCATGCGGCGACGCAGGTCACACGTCGGTGCCTTCGAGGTACTCGATGTACGCGTTCTGCTCGGCAATCTCCATCGTGCTGCCTTCGCCGCGCCACGTGATGTTCTGGTCTGAGACGGTGAACAGGTACAGGCCGGTGTCGTCACGTTTACGGCACGCGCAGTAGGCGCCGTCGGGCCACGGGACGGTCGTCAGGTACTCGAAGTCCCATGTCGCGTACCCCAGTTCGGTCCACCGGCACGACAGGCACGCGTAGTGCCCGTACGCCGGGCCGTGGGTGAGTAGCCGCAGGTCCATGTAGCAGTCGCCGTCGGCGCCGGGGTGCACGGTCGAAGGGTCGGCGGTCATGCCAGAGAGGGACGGGACCGGGTTCTCGTTCAGCATGGAGTGGTAGAGGTTCCACAGTTCCGCTTCGGCTTCGCCCGGGCTGTGGTTGT
The DNA here is from genome assembly GCF_047246605.1 of Aeromicrobium jepli. Lineage (NCBI taxonomy): Bacteria > Bacillati > Actinomycetota > Actinomycetes > Propionibacteriales > Nocardioidaceae > Aeromicrobium > Aeromicrobium jepli. The sequence goes on along the minus strand of NZ_JBFOKO010000003.1, from coordinate 268,621 downwards.
TGCGGGACCGGGCGATGGCCTTGCCGTCGCGGTACAGGAATCCCTCGTACCGGTATCTCTCGTTGCTGGTCTGGATGATCTCGACGTGTTCGGTCGGGGCGAGGTACGGGAACCAGCCGAACCGCAACCGGTGGTCGACCGGGACGGAACCCGCGGATCGAACGAGCATCGAGTGGGTCACGGCCACACCTCGATGGTGGCTCGTGCCTCGGCCGCGAGCGCGGTCATCTTCGCGGAGAAGACCTTCAACTCGTACTGGGTGATGTCGGCGACCTCCTCGAACGCGCGCGCCCTGCCTTCCTCGATGGCGTCGTACACCGACACGAATCCGAGCGACGGGTTGTACAAGATCGAGAATGTGTCATGACGGAGCAGGTCAGCGGTCGTGACGGTCGGGAGGGTCTGCGGGGCGCCCCACACGCGTTCGTTGGTGCGCGGGACGAACATCGCCATGTACACGTCACCGTCTTCGCCTCGGATGAGCGAACCGACCGGGAGTGCGTCCAACTCCTCGACCGTGGACAGACGCTTCGCCACCTCTACACCTCGCTCGCGGGGACGATGGCGACCTGATCGGTGCGCTGCAGCCGCAATGCGACACGGCCACGCCGCTTGGTCAGGCACGCGAACTCGAACACCTGCGTGTTGGTGTCCGGGTCGGTGAACTGGGCGATCACCTCGATCGGCTGCTTGCGGCCCGGAGGAACGATCCAGTTCCCTTCCACGATCTCGTCGGTGAACACCTTGCCCGGCTCCCGGTCAACCACGCGCGTACCCCGCTTCCATGAGTACCTGCGCGAGGTGGGTGTCGTGCTCGTCGAGCGCGACGAACCACGACGAGTCGGCTGTGTAGAAGTCGCAGGAGTCGCCCTCGCACTTCACGCGCGTGTACATCGTCGAGAGGTTCGGGTCCGGGTCGTAGACGCCCTCGGTGACGTAGTTCGGTCGGTGCGTCTTGATGAGGGCCCGAAGGTCGTCGAACGCCTTGCCGGTCTTCGTGCGGGATGCATCCTCGGCGGCATCGACGAGCGCGAGCAGCATCCGGGTGTCCACGTCCACGAAGGAACGGTTCTCCATCTCGGCGAGCAGGTCGTTCCGGAGGTTCTCACCCAGCACGGCCGTCCCGGAGGTTGCCGCCATCAGGACGGACAGGGCATTCTTCGTGACGAGCGTCATCTTCTGGTCCGGTTCGATGCTTGCGCGAAGCCTCGCGCACACGCCAGCGACATCAGTGCTCATGGGGTCACTCCTCGGGTCGCCTCGATGTGGTCGATGAGGGCGGTCAGTTCGGTGACCTTCACCGGCATCCAGTAGTCGTGCTTCGCGACCGCCTTGCGGAGCACCTTGCGGTCGAACGGCGCCAACGCGTCGGTGCCCTCGGTGGCATCGAGCAGCGCGGTCAATTCGGTCGCCTTGACGGTCACCCAGTAGTCGTCGGCGTGGATGTAGCCGCGCAACACCGCGCACAGGTCGAGAAGGTCGTCCATCGTCTCAGTCCTTCCGGTATCGGGCGGGCGTCTCGCGTTCGGTGCCGTCGGTGAACCCGAGGGACACCATCAGGTCGATGATGTCCTCGACGGTCGCGCCCTTTCCGAGGTCCGCGAGGCCCTCGAAGAACTCGGGGATGGCGTCGAACGCCTTCCACGCGTCGTCGAACACCTTGACCTGCAGCGCGTCCCCGTAACGGCCGAGGTCCACCTCGACGACCATGAACTCCCAGTCGTCGTGGATGATGTTGAGGACGTCCGTGAAGGCGTCACCCAGCGCGGACTTGTTCGCGTCGTACCACCACGCCTCACGCGAGACGATGAATTTCACAGTCATGCCCGGTTCAAGCCCGGACAGGGTCTCTCACCGATCTGCGTACGGGGTTCCGCCATGCACGAGATGACCGTGACCGACCAGACGGTGGTACGTGACCTCCTGCGACACGATCTCGAGGCCGTCCCGGAAGTCCCGCTTCGCGTCCTCGAGCGTGTTGTACGTGCCGAGGACCGTCCCGGAGGCGTCCCGCAGGTGGAACTGCTCGAACGTGGTGACCTCGGTGCCCAGAGCGGTCACCGAGGTGACGACCTTCGGCGTGTTCGCGAGGGCCTTCGCGACAGCCTTGCTGATGAACTCGGCCGTCTGACGGTGAGGCCACTGAGCCTGCCAGTTCTCGTACGACGGAAGCCCGACGGTGTGCGCGCCCGGGTGGGCGTCAGATCGTGCCGTCGCGTACTTCGCGAACTCCTGCTGGCCGGTACGGATCGCTTCGAGGATGACGACAGGGCTGGTGACTCGGGTGATGGAGCCGGTCGTGACGAGTTCACGCACGTACTCGGCGGTGTCCTCAGCGAGCATGAGCACCTCCGGACCCGTCATCGGGCCGGGGTTGTCCACCATTCCGGTCGCTTCGGCGATCTTCACGATGGCGTCGGCGAGCGCGGAGATGCGATGCGTGTTGATGTCGTCGGTCTCGGTCATAGGTTCAGTCCTCGCTGGTGGTGGGGTCGGCGGGCGTCCACTCGCCGAGGTACATCTGGAAGTCGCGGCGGACACGCGTCAGGAGGGGCTTGCCGCGACCTCGGGCATCCGAGGCGGCCAAGTCACGGTCGAACCGGGCGACGTAACGGCCGCCCGGGTCGGTGCCGCCGTACTCGATGTACGGTTCCTTCGTCCAGTGGTTCAGGCGCTCACTACCCCAGTCGTTGCTCTCGTGAACGACGGCCGGGGCGATACCCGAGGCGATGAGCGCGTCGGCCTGCCGGATGGCGAGGTCACGCTTGGCGGTGACGTTCCGCGGTTCGTCGAATGTGAACGGCTCCCCATCCCACGGCTGCAGGTCAGGGTTCAGGGCGTAGATGGCGCGGGCGTACTCGTCCCGCAGGTCGATGATCACACCGGCTCCCGGGTCGCTTCAACGAGGGATTCGACGGTCGGTTCGGTCATCTGGGTGTTCTCCATGTCGGTTCAGCCGAGAGGTTCGGTGTCGTGGACGGTGACCGTCCCGTCGGACCACAGGGCCACCCACTGGTCGTAGTTCACGATGACCTGCCCGTGCGCGTACGAGAAGACCATCGAGGCGCCGTCGCCGTACCCGTAGCCGTAGGTCTTGCCGTCCTCGTCGGCGAGCAAGTGCACGACAGGTCCGGGGACGCCGACCCACTGGACGGCGTCCACGAGGTCCGGCCCGACCGATTCGCTGTCCGGGGCGACGACCGGCTCGGGTTCCACGGGGGCGCCTGCGGTCGCGGGTGTGGGAGAGGTGAACGGCTCCCACGAGTCCACCTCCGAGATGTCACACACGAACTTGCTGCCACCCGGGGTCCACGCGCGCAAGTCCTCGACCGCGCGGTAGTAGGTGCCGAGGATGCCGTTGATGCGACCCTCAGCCGCATCCTCACGGGTGGTCGGGAAGTTCGGTCCGAGGGCGCTCATCGGCCGCCAGCCTTCGGGCTCAGGACGTCCGCCAGCAGGTGCACGACCTCGGCGTTGTCCGTGATGGACGCGAACTCGTCATCGCGGACCTTCACGGCACGCTCCACCACCTCGCGTGGGACCGCGACGTCGGACGGGCGGAGCACCTCGACCAGTTCGACGGTCTCCACGAAGTCGAACCGGACGGCGTCGGCGTTGTCGGTGAGCGGGTCCACCATCATCAGGTGGCCGCGGCGCATGTCCCGCCAGTACGTGCCGACGACCTTGTTGACGGCCGCCACGACGGCGTTTGCGGAGCCTTCGGGGATCTTCATCCACTCCGGCTCGTCGATGACCTCGACCGTCCCGTTCACCGCGCCGAGCGCGAGACGTGCGGTGGAGAGGTACTCGTTGCGGCAGGCGGCGAACCATCCGCCCTCACGATGGGAGGGGGTGTCCCACAGTTCATGGTCACGGGCACCCTTGAACTTCTCGTCATGCATCGCAGCCGCTGCGGCGTCGATGTGCTCCTCGTTGAACGTCCTCTTCACGGTCACCACCGGTCTTCGGCCTTCCGCTTCGTCTCCTCGTCAGCGATCGCGCACAGCAGCGCCTCGGCACCTCGCGCGTCCAACGGGAACGGGGTGCCGGTGGCGTCCCTTCGGCCCTCGACCAGCCGGGCGGCTTCCTCCACGAGTTCCTTGTCGATGACCGTCTCTTTCTCGTTGGCGATGACCGTGAACGCGACGCTGCGAACGTCATCAGCCAGACCGCACTCCACGGGGGTGCCGTCACCGGCCATGTCCCACGTGAACACCGAACCGTGCTCGTCACGGAAGTACCGCCCGAGGGCGCCGTTCACGACGGCCACCCGGGCGTACCCCTGACCGACCGGCAGGGAACGCCACGCCTCGGTCGACGTCTCGATGCGGCGGGTTGCGACGATCTGGTTCGTCAGGTGGAAAATCTCTTCCAACCGGCTGTTCTCGTGCGCCACCACCAACTCGTCGACCAGTTCAGTCACGGTCGGGAGGGTCTTTGCGTCTGCCATGAGGTTCCTTGGGTGCTTTGGAGGTGCTGCTCTCACTCGTTACAAGCCCAGAAACGCCCGTGAACCGATCAGGCCGAGCGACTCTTGGTGAGGTACGTCTGCTTCGACGCTCGGGCAGCCTCGAACTGCTGCCAACTGATGAGCCCGGCCTTCTCGAACGCCTTGAGCGCCCGCTTGTACTGCGGCCACGTCATCCGCGTGTCCACCACCAAGTGCTGGTGACCCGGGTGACGGGACTCATGCAGTTCGGTAGCCCGGTCCAGATCGAGCAGCAGCATGTGCCGCTTGGAGTCCTTCTTGCGTGACCCGATGTACGCCGAACGGTTCAGGGGCGTCTCTTTCAGGTACGTCTCGGTCCACGAGTCGTACCCCGAGTAGACGTGCTCGCTCACCTGCTTGTACGAACCCAACTGGTCCACCAGCGCGCCGGTCTTGTCGCCCGTGGCGAGCACCATCTGGCCGACGTGCGTGTTCGCGTCCACCCACGCCTTCTCCACGACACCAGCCTTCACCAGCGCCTTGAGCAGCCGCTTGTAGGCGACCCACGTCATGTCGGCGTCCACGATCAGGTGGAAGTGGCCGGGCGTCTTAGACGCGAACAGCCGCGCGTCGCGGTTCAGGTCGAGCAGAAGCATGTGCCAGTCGGCGTCGCTGTGGTCGCTGCGACGTGAACCCACCATGTCGGCGTCCTCGAGGAACTTCACCGGACGCAGGGTGCGCTTCCCGTTCTTCGACACCGGGAGCACTTCCCGGTACAGGGTGAGCGATCGAAGCAGTCGGCTCGCAGGCTTGGACTGAGGGACGGGAGCGGGCGCCCGGTTGGCCTTGAACGGCGGCGGGAACATCTTCGGCATCGCAGTCACTCGCTCTCGGCCAGCAGGTCCGCCACGACACGCTTCGCGTTCCTCGTCGCCGTGTCACGCGCCGAACCGAGCAGGTCCGACAGGACGTCACGGGACACGACCACGTGCGTGCGTGCGGGAGCGAGGACAGCCTTCTCGAACGCGACGAGGTTCTCCAAGATCACGTCCTCACCGGCGTCGTCGAGCAGGTACGTCGGGTGACGCAGCCACGTGCCGAAGTACCGGTCGCCGTCCTCGCTGACGGCCCAGCCGACGACACCGTCGCCACGGAACGGGACGTCATCGAGTCCGGGGATGTGACGAGGAGTCCACACGTTGGTTCCCTCGGTGACCGCCCAGTCCATCGGCATCGGCTTACCCTCGACGACCTTGCCATCGGTGTTGCGGTACGCCCACGGCGCGTCCGCCTTGATGATGTCGCCGGGCTGGCGGTTCACCCAGTCGTGAAAGTTACTCATACCCCGTTCAAGCCCAGCCGAGAGCCGCCACTCGATCAGTTGGCCTGCGTTCGCAGTTCGGTCGGGATCTTCTTGTGCTCGGCGTGCGCAGGTGTCGGTCCCATCCGGTCGCGTCGGTCTATTGCGTCTTCGCGAACACGTTGGCTTTCAGAACACCTTGGCGGTCTTGTCGAACGGATCGGTGAGTTCACGGAAGTCGAAACGACCCAGAAACGCCAAGTACATCCGGCAAGGGCCGTGCGGCGCAAGGGGCGGGTTCTCGTACACGGTGAATGAACCGGGGTGCCCGTGAACATCACACATCAGGAACATGCCACCGCCAAGCGACGAACCATCCCAATCGGTGACGTCCGCCTCCCACTCGTCCTTCTCGTACGAGCAGTCGAGCGTCATCACCACCACCGAACGGGCAGGAACCTTCACGCGGGCGGCGGTCTTTCCGCTCGTTTCGTCCCACTCCACGGTGACCCTCTTGCGGGCCGTCTCGACGACGAGTGCGGCGCCGGGCTGACCCGGGACAGTGACCACGTCACCGACACGGATGCCGACCCCGTTGGCGTCTCGAAGGCCAAGAACGCGGGCCCACCGGGCGGTCTTGTCGCACAGACACGCGTGCCCGTGACGGTTCTTCGCGCCGCACCGGTGGCCTTCGTAGTGGCCGTGCGGGTTCGAGTGGTGGCAGATGACGCACTGGCCGGGCTTGGACATCAGGACTCCTTCGACGCGGTGACGATACCGAGCGTGTCGAGCACCAGCGAGATGATCTCGCGAGCCTCACGGCGGGCGGCGTCTGCTTCCCAGTCGTCCAGTTCGCTCATCTCGGCTCCGAACCCGCGAATGAAGTCGTCGGTGTGGTCGAGCCCGATCAGGTGTCCGGCCAACACCTCCACAGCACCGTCGGGGTTCACCGCCGGGCGACCAGCGCGGGCGGAACGTACCTCACCGACGAGGGTCTTCACCATGTCCGGATCGAGCGCAGCCATGTACTCGGCGGTCGCGCGGTCCTCACCGAACGACACGTTGTTACGGCCGTACCGCTCAGTCGCGAGCCCTTCGATGACTGCGTGCTTGTGGTCGATGTCGCCGACCATCTCCACCCGGTACGGGCCGCGCGTCGCGTTGTCGGCGAGTTCCTCGAGGCGATCCAGATCGATTCTCATGCCTGCTTCAAGTCCGACCGGTCAGTCCCGACCGATCACGTCACCGATCGTCGCGACGGTCGTCTCGAACACCGGCTCGGGATCCGGCCACACCCGGTCGTCGGGATCGATGGCATCCACGTCGAAGCCGAGCAGATGCGAGTAGTCACCCACCCGGCCGCCGACACCGCTACGGGCCATCTCGGTGAGCCGTTCGACCGCCTCCTCAGCGGTGTACGCGACACACAACGTGTCGTCCTGCTCGCCCGTCACGTAGGCCTCCACCTTCATGTCGCCTGTGATGTCGTCCGGAACCTCACGGAACCTGACCTTGTTCCCGGGGACACGCCACCAACGCGGGGCACGCTCCAACTGCGGGACCAGTTCGATCATCAGGTTCGCGAACTCCTCAGGCTCCAAGAACCCGTCGTAGTCGTCGCCGTGCTGCTTCGACGCGTCCCACAACACCGTGTCCCACCCGTACGGCTTCGTGCCCGGCATGCCGATCTTCAACGAGGCGTGACCGCTGCGGTAGCGGAAGTAGTACGGGTATCCCTTGATGGTGCCTTCGGACTGGTACGGGCACGCGCCGCCAGCGGACTCCACCAGCAGGCCCGGGATCGCGGCTGACAGGGCAGCCCACCGTCCGGGGTCGGTCATGTGGAGGTTCGGTTCGTCATCGTCGTTGTCTCGCGCGTCAGCGATCGCGAACAGCGCGTCGAGCGGACCCACCTCGCGCTCCTCAGCGGCGGCTTCCTCCTTGACGGCTTCGGCGATCGCGTTGGTCTTCTCGAAATACGACTCGAACGCCGCCTTGCGCTTCGCCTCGAAGTCCGGGTCAGGGACCGGGATGGGCCACTCGTTCATTTCGGTCATGTGTTCACGCTCCTGCGGGGACGAGATGAACCGGGTGGACTTCGACCTTGCAGGTGTGGGTGGCGTCGGAACGTTGCGCGCGATGCTCGGCGTTCCACTTCTCCACGAACGCTGTCGCCTCACCACGGTCGGTGTACGCGCGCAGGACGTATCCGGGGAACTGGCAGTTCGCACCGTCGGTCGGGTCGTAGGTTGCGTACATGCAACGACGTTCCGCGACGACAGCGAACAGGCGCGGCAGGGACGAGTTCAGGGGGCAGCCGGGCTCGCGACAGTAGGCGACGTCGCCCTCCCATTCGATGATGCTGCGGTGATGCTCAGGGCAGGACCAGAACCGAATCGGGATATCACCCAGTTCTTCCAGCAGTTCGGCGAGCGTGGGCCCGGGAGTCTCGGTCACAGTCGGGCTCCTCTGGGTCGGTCGTACTTGGTCTTGGTCTGCTCGTGGCGGAACTGCTCGATGAGGACCATGTGGTCGTGCGGGAACCACCGGCGGACGAGTTCTTCGAATTCTGTTCGCGCGCCGTCCGGCTGCTTGGGGTCGCTGCTCATGGACAGCACAAGACCCCGGCCGGGCGACGATTCGATCGCAACCCTGCCGGGGTCTGTCTGCTCAGATGCTGTTGGCGATGTCCGACCGGGACAAGTACTGGTCCTTGGTGAGCGCGGCCGGGTCGATGGTGATGCCCTCGGCTTCGGCGACCTCGGCGATGACCTCAGCGATGCGCTTCTCGACCCCCGGGTCGCCATCCAGATGCTCGGTGAGGTCGGCAGCGACCCGGTGCATCACGTACAGGAACGTGAACTCGGCGTCCGGGTCACCGGAGCGCAGGTGGATGGACAGGTTCGCTGCCTTCGCGACCACCGTCGCCGCGTACTGGTCGTCGGCCGTCTCGTACTCGGTCACCAGACCCATGAGCCGGTCGGTGAGGACGTCGATGGTGGTCATGCTGCGGCCGCCTCGGCGCGCAGGTCAGCCAGTTCACGCTGGTAGAGACGCTCCACCATGTCCTGCACGATGCCCCACGTCTTGTTCTTCTCCCACGAGCCGAGGCTCAGGAACCGCTCCGTCTTGATGCGGGCTGCGAGGTCGGACAGGTACAGGACGCCCCGGTTCGGGTAGTCCACCTCTGACTGCGGCAGCAGAGCGAGCGCTTCGGTGTACACGGCCGCGGTGTCACCGGTGGAGATGTCACGGGCGCCAGCGAACAGGGAGGACAGCATCACGATGAGGTCGGAGGTCTTCATGCCTTGTTCAAGCCCTCAACGACACCCGACACCGATCAGGAAGCAGGCTGGCTGTTCCGGTAGGGGCCGACGACACCCGGGATCGTCACCCTCAGTCGGCGGGCGTTCTTCACGACGAGCGGGAGCGCCTCCTCGAACACGGCCTTCTTCACGGCGTCGGACGACGAGTCCCGGCTCGCGAGCACCGACCGGTAGAACTTCGGCAGCCACTCCTCCGGCAAACCCTCCGAGGCGCCCCAGACGGTCAACTCCAAGTCCAGCCACGTGTTCGCTTCGACCTCTGCGCTCCGGGCGAGGGCCTCCTCGCGTCGGGTGTGCAAGTCGACCGTCAACTGCTTGCTCTGCAAACCGAACCCCTCCTGTGTGGTGTCACCGTCCATGATGCCGTGAAGGGTTCAGGCGTGGTCGAGCACCTTCTGCAGCAGCACGATGCGAGCGACGGCGGTCTCGCATGCGACCTTCACGTGCGTGTTGATGCTGTACGCCGACCCGAGTCGCCGGGTGAACAGTTCCACGTCGTGCAGTAGGTCGTCGACCGAGCCGCTCAGACCCTCAGCGAACCGGATGTAGGTCGCGATGGTCGAGAACGTGAGGGCGGCCCGCTCAGAGTCGGCGAGACGGGCTTCGCGGGTGAACTCGCCGGTCAGAATGTCGGCCGCGTCGAATGTCGTCATGGTCATGCTGTCACCAAGCCCCCACCGAACCCCGAACCGATCATCGGGCGACTGCGTTCACGAGGGTGTCCAAGTCCCGACGCGTCACCGGATACCGCTCGTACGCGATGCCCAGTGGCTGGTCCTCGGGACGGTCCGGCTGGTTGCGTCGATCGAACTCCACCCACGCCCCCACCCGAGCGACCGCTTCACCGGTCTGGACGTCCACGTCGGTGACACCGAACGCGTGCAAGGCGGCGACCGCCTGCGAGGAAGCCAACTTGCGAAGGTCACTGTCCATGACCTCGATGTCGTCGTACCCGTGAGCGGCACCGGCGGCGTCGAAGTCCGGGTTCGACGCGTAGATGGCTGCGGCGACCGCGCGGACGTCTGAGATGAGGGGTCGCGCGAACGGGCGCTCCCACAGCGGCATCCCTGCGTCGTCAGTCTGCTCGGAGAACTCCATGACAGGCACCTCACCGGTGTCCCATCCGGCGTGGGTGCCGAACGGGTACCAGCCCGACGGCGGGTCGAACTCGCCACGGACAGGCGCCCAGTCGGGGAACGTGTCGCTGGTCGGGTCGGTCATCATTTCTCCTCATGTTCGGTGTGGTCCATGTCGAGCCCCGCCAACTTGGTGCGCAACTTCGACAAGGTGGCGTGCCCGGGGGTGTCGTCCGGGTCCGCGGTGGCGAGGTACGCGTCCAGCAGCCGGTCCAGTGATGCGGCCTCGCGCGGCGTGAGGGTGATCCGGTTCGAAGACATCACGACCCCTTGCGTGCCGGGAAGAACCGCTTGCCGAACCGTGCCCAGTCCGCGGCCTCGGCTTCGGTCTCGGGCACGAACACCGGCTGCGACCGGGCACCGACCCAGCCCTTCTCGATGAGCATGTCGGCGATCGCCTCGACCTCGAACTCGGTGTCCGCGTCGGTGAACAGGCACTCGCGGATGTCCGCCTCGAGGGCGTCACGGTTCACCCCTGCGGGGGTCACGACCGTCGCGGTAATCGTCATGACACCGTCAAGGCCACAGTGGGCGCGGTGCCCGATCAGAACCCAACGGTCAGGTGAGGCTGAACCGGTCGTCCCGGCCGTTGTCCTGCTCCCATCCACGGCGCATGTGCTCGTCGAACTCGTGACGGCGACGCTCATCGGCGGCACCCTGCTCGTACGACGACACCCGCTCCTCACGAGGGATGACCCGCTCGAACCCAGCACGGGCCCGGCGCGGAGGGCGGGGACGTTCACGCTTCGGCTGCGCCAGCCCGGCACCCTCGGCGAGAGCAGCACGGACGGCGTTCCGGATTGCCACGTCCACCGGGCTTCCCACGGGCGGGTACTGGATCCCGAGAGTGCCAGCGAACGCGGTCATCGCAGCGGTCACCATGTTGTCGGTCGGCTCGACAGGGATGTCCTTCATGACCCCTTCAAGACCATCGCGAGCACCGGACCCGATCAGACCCCAACGAGTTCCAGCGCCGCCTGCTCGGCAGCGACCCGCAGTTCGGTCTTCACGCTCGCGCGCACGATCGCGCCGACCAGCGAGTTGTCCATCGGTTCGGGCGTCAGCAACGGCGCCTGCTTCACGACCCGAAGTGTTCCCGCCGTGGTCAGCGCCATCAGACCCCAGTCGTCGGGCAGGTCGTCACGAACGATCGTCTTGTCGGACACGACCAGCCACCAGAAGTGCATGTGCTTCTTGAACGCTTCGGCCTTGCCGGGGGTCTTCAACTCGGTCAACCAGTCCGCTCTGGACACCTTCACCTCGTGCCCGTGGAACACCGGCGCCCGCTGAGTCTCATAACTGGGTGTGTTCCACCGGCCCCGGGAGAACGACTGGGTGTCCATCGCGATGAAGTCCGCGATCCGATACCGCTCCCCCGACAAACCGACCGGGACGTGCTCAGCACGGACGAACCGTTTGCCCGTCCACGGGCCGTTCTTCACGATCTTGTCGTAACGGTCCTGCAAGGCGTCCAACATGTCGCGTTCGGTGAACCGGCGCGGTGTCGGGTCAGACAACGTGAACTCACTCATCGAGGGCCTCCAACGTGGGGCACGGGTAACGGACGATCTTCCCGAAGAACCGACCATTGGGTAGACGCCACGAACACTCGACACAGACGACGCCATCAGGTTCGACAGCGACCGGCTCGTGCAGGGCGCGAACCGCGGCCACGCGAGAAGACAGATCCGCGCTCATCGGCCGGTCACCGGACCCGATGCCGGGCACCACGGGCGCGTGTACTGGTGAGGCGGGCCATCACAGTGACACGTACCGCCAGTCGTCGCGGTGGCCTCGGCGTTCAACGCCGTAGCGACATGGTCCGGTACCTTCCCGGTCCCTGAGCAGGTGGGACATTCAGCCATCGTGCCGAGTCCCCTCATCGAGCAGTTCCAGATGCAGACGACCCGCCTCGATGTACTTCTCACCGATCGCGATGAGACGTTCCGCGTCCTCACGGCTCAACACCGGGACCGTCCACCGGCCTACCTTCGCGTCGGCCTTGTACTCGGCCGGGCGGGTGTGAGCGCTCAACGCCGGGTTCGTGACCACCATGCGCGCATGCTCAGGGATCATCGCGTTACGACGCTTCGACTCCTCGAACACGTCACGGAACATCGACCTCGGCTCCTCGCGCGGGCTGACATCGTCCGAAGCCGGGGTGAGCACCTCCACGGGCACCCACACACGCACGACGCCGAAGTTCAACGAGTCGACCTCGATGAACGCTGCCTCCACATCGCCGTCGGAGGTCGGGAACGCATCCATGACCCGGCCGACTCCCACTTCGAGGTACGCGGTTCCCTTCACCTCACGGCTCGTGACCTTCGCGGGGGTGAGGTAGTTGCATCCCTCGAGATGACCTCGACCCGGAGGTGCGTACCGGCCGTCTCCGGGACACCCGTCCGTCGGACAGATCCGCTCGTCCCTGTCCTGCCCGCTCACGAGGGAACCTTCGTTCCGGGGCGCTCCCACACTGGCACGACGACCGTGTGGCAGCAGACCTTGGCGGCGTCATTGTGGCGGACGGCCGTCCAGTGGGCGTGCCACTCCCCCTCGAAGTCGCAACCCCACCCGTCGAGACGTTCGCACCTCTTGATGCGTGGCACGTACTGCAGGTGCTCCACCTGCGTAGCGAGACGTTCCCATCCGTCGCCGTGCTCGTGCCGGACGGCGGCTTCGATCTGCTCGACGGGATGGTCGACGCCTTCGATGACGATCCCCCATCCGCAGATCGCGGTCTCGTCCTCGGTGACTTCCACGTACGCGGCCCGGTACGCCAGAACCTCCACAGCCGTCGTCATGCTGACGCCTCCTCGTCGATACGGGCACCGATGTACTGGTGGCCCTGGGGGCAGAAATCCCACATGCCTGACCGCTTCACATCCGGCGACGCGCACACCTCGCACGTGAACACCTCCACGGGGTCACGGTTCGAGCCGAACAGACGCTTCAACCAGTTCACGAGTCCACCACCCGAACACCGAGGGCCTCGAGCGCCGCGAGCAGGCCCTCCACGACCTTCGGCTTGTCAGTCATGCTGGGAATCGGCAGACCCGACGCCTCGTAGTAGACCTGTGCGGCACGGTTCACGTCCGTCGTGGTGACCTTCGGCGCCGACACGGCCAGACCAGCGACGCGGGCTGCACGCATCACGGACGCGAGCGCGTCACGAGCGTCGGCACCGAAGTACGGGCGCGACCACTCGTTCAGGAACACCTCAGCCCACTGCCGGTCCAACGGTTCGGTCGGCGACGGGAACAACCCGTCCACCATCTCCTGCACCGCGAACTTCACCGGATACCAGCCGTCCCCGGAATGGAACGCCGCCGCGATCGCGTCGAAGTTGATCACCGGACGCTGCCACACGCGGGACTGCTCCGCGAGCGCACCGTTACGCAACGCGACAATCAGACCGGCATCCTCGGCCGTGTCCGCCTCGAACCAGACGTCCTCGTTCGCGGCGTCGGCCGTCGACCAGCGATTCGTCGGCTCGTAGCCGATGGTCCCGTCCTCGTCCCCGACCGGAACGAACTCCTGCAACCACGGGCCCGGCGACGCGTCCACCGCCATGCCGGACAGTGCAGACTGGTCAGGCACCACGGCCGGAGCCATCATGCGAGCCACCCAGACCGCGAGCAAGTCACCGTCCGCGGACTCCACCTCGTTGAGCACATGCTCTATGCAGTTGGCGATCTCGTCACGCAGCGACGCCACCGGATCTGGCGCGCCACTCCCGGTGCGTCGGACCGGTACTCGGACCGCGACCGTCATGTACTCGATGTCGTCGTTCACTCGTTCACCCCGATCGGCCTGACGACCTCGATGTCGTGCGCGTACTGGTTGCATTCGGGATCGAACCCGTCAGAGAGACGACGCAGCAGGGTCCACTTCTCGCGCGGGTCCAGCCAGTAACGGACCGCCTCGAACTCATCCCCAGCCGACACACCGAACCCCGGGTCGTCGGTGAGCACCCGGACGATGTGCGTGGACGCACTCTGCGGGCGCGGACGGTACGACAACAGCCCGTGCATCAGAGACCCCCGTCGAGACGACGGACGAACACGAGAGCCTCGACCGCCACATCGAGGTACGGGTCGATGTCCTCGTCGGTCAGGCCCTCCACACCCGGGGAGTCCTCACCCATGTCGGTGTCCGCGAGAACTGCGGCCAACTGGCGGGTCTCGTCCTCGGTGACGTTCGGGCGGTCCTTGGCGAGTTCGTCGTAGAACGCCTCGTTGATGACCTGAGCGAGATGATGCTCGAAGTCGTCCACGAAGATGTCGCAGCCGACGCACCAGTCCTCCTCACCGATGCTCGACCGCTCGTGGACACGCAGGATGTCGTGCGCGTCGAAGTGCAGTTCCTTCGCGCCACGGGACTGATGCCAGCCGTCGGCGATGAACGCCTCGGCGAGCGCGTGGAGGGACTTCGGGCCCAACGCGACCTCGCCCGTGAACCCGGACGACGGCGCCCAACGATGACGTACCTTCCGGATCGTCTCGATGAGATTCTCGCGACGGCTCATGACTGGGGCTCCTACGGTTGAAGATGACAGATGGGGAAACCGTTCAAGACGGCTGCACACCACTCATGTCGGTACAAGACCGAAGATGCGACGGTTCCGATCGGCAGACCGCCGACCACGCCCGTCTCACTTGGTGGGACGACTGTTCGGCAGCGCCTCACCGGTCTCGACGACCTTCGCCAGCACCTGTTCCCACACCTCGGGACGACCGATTCGGTACTCGTCCCGGGACTTCATGAAACGGGTCCACTCAGCCATCTCGACCAGCATCTCCGCAGCCGACGTCGGACGCAGGGCCTCGCACGTCGCGAGGTGACGGGCAGCGGCCAGCCAGATGGTGCGGGCGTCGTCGCGCTCCTCCCCCGCCTTCCGCTCGAACACGACAGTGAGGGACTGGCAGACACCAGCAGCGGACGTCTGCTCCCGAAGGACCGCACCGGTCAGCATCGCATGGCGACGCTTGACCCGCTCCCACGCGGTGTCGGCGCTCGGGTCCATGAAGTTGCGGGCGTGACCGTCCTCGAACCGCCACGACAGGTCGTTCAGGAACGCGAGCGCATCATCATCGGTATCCGCGAGCGCCGGGACCAGCATGCTCAACGCGTCGCGGTACACGAGCGCAGCCTCGGTCTCCCCGACCCCCTTGGCGGTGTCCCTCCACTTGGTGAAGACGCTCTGGAGGTCGTCGTGGACGTCGGCGCGAAGTACGGTCATGCCTGTTCAAGCCCTCGACCCGCATCAACCCCGATCGGCGACGCCCAGATGTCTCACATGGTGAGACGGCCTAGTTGGGTAGCGAGTACGGATCCGACGGGAGTAAACCATCACGAACCAGCGACCTGAACGCGGACTGCGCAGCGATGTGGCACTCGGCGAGATGACCGAACGCCTCACGGCACTTGCACACGTGCGGCAGGAGCGCGTGAATCCACCGGGACTCGCTGGTCTCCGGCAACGCCTTGTCGAAGAACCCTCCGAACGCCTCGGCGACCTCAGCCTCGAACTCCGGCGTGAGCGACACGAACTGGCCGTTCGCGAGACGCGCCTCCTCGGCGAGCACCTCGGAGACCATCGCGTCCACGAACACCTCCCGCACCTCGTCGCGGGTCACCATGAACTCCGCCCCCTCGGTACTCTCGGCGCTCACTTCGACCCCTCCACGGATACCGGCTCCACCGACGTCACCTGCGGGGTGTTGCACACGTGGACACCCTCACCCCTCGGACCGAACATGAACACCGCCATCTCGTGACGGTAGAACAAGCCGATGGCACCGTTCACCGACAGCAGACGCTTGTTCTCGGGGCCGGTCGGGATGTCCAGCCACTCCGCCGGACGCTTCTCCACCTCGACCTGACCGATGGCCGACAGGGCAGCCTGAGCCGTCGCGGTCGTGTGAACACGGCAGACCTCCCACGCGGCGCCTTCACGGTGCGCGTTCGTGTCCCAGTCCGGGTGACCGTTCTCGAACCCGAAACCGTGATGCATCGACGCGCACACCTTCTCGACCTGCTCATCGTCGAACGTCTCGATCGTCACCTCGCTGCCGATCATCGTGCGAACCTGCATGTTCTCGTCCTTCTCCATCTGTGATGTCCCTACGCCCATGTCTATGCAAGACCGGACCCGCTCAGCCGTTCGAGCGGACCTTCCAGTACCAGTCCGACATGAGCAACCGGGCCGCACGCGACTCGTACAGCACAGCCGTAGCCGTCACGACGGGAAGCACGTACAGGTCCGCCTCCCATTCCAACCGGTACAACGCCTCGGCACATTCACGAACCTGCTCCACGGTCGGCGTCGCGGCCAACAACGTGTCGAACTCGATCTCGATGCACTCCACGATGATGCGCTCGGCATCCGTGGACGCCCCCAACGCGTCGAACTCGTCACGGACCGCCGACAGCACGACCGTGGAGAACACCGGGAGGGTGTCCACGTCGTCGGCGTTGATGTTCGCGAGTGCCTTCTCGGCCGCCTGCACGTACTGCAAGACGACGTTCGCTACGGCCGGTCGGGCACGCAGATCCTTCTCGATGTCCGCGAGCGCGTCCCGGCACTGCTGCAGAACGAGCCGGGCCGCGACGATCTCCCACCTCACGACGTCTCACCACACATCGCAGCGACCAGTTCCGCCGCCTCGTCAAGCCAAATGCGTTGAGAGTGGTCAGCCAACTCGTCGAACGTCTCGGGCATCTGCTTGCGATGACCGACGTACTGCTGACCTCGATGCTTCGCGTACAGGAACACCGCCAAACTCTGACGGGCGGCCATCTCGTCCGAATCGACCCGACCATCGCGTTGCGCAACGATACGCGCGGCCACCTCGACACACTGCGGGACAGCGCCGGGCTCGTCACCGTGGTAGCAGTCGTGCAGTGCCGTGTTCGCCTCGTGAATCTCGGCGGCCAGCATCTCGACGGCGGTCATCGGGTCTCTCCCGTCTCCGGGCTGAACACCACGGCCCTCGGGGTGACGGTCATCTGCCGGAGCATCCACATCGTCTTGTCGAACGTCGGAACGCTCTGGCGGGGCGTGTTCTGGTCGGCGATCGCGTCGTCCACCATCTGCTCGAGCGTCCTCACAGGTTCCCTCCGCGCACCGACAGCAGGATCGACCGGACCGCCCGGGCGTTCTCGAAGGTGTCGCCGGTGTCGGCCTCGATGCGTCGCAACGCCTCGGAGTTCTCCCCGAACGACAGGTGCATGTGCGCCATCGCGAGCGTGCGGCGACGATCCCCGCTCTCGTCCAGCACCCGCTCGTACTCGGCCAACGGTACGAACACCTCGCCGTTGAGGTTGATCTCCCCGTCGATGGGGCGACGCTTCGGCACGAACTCCTCGGTGTCGGTCACTGCTGGCTCCCTGCGATGAGCGCGGCACGAACGATCTCGACGAACTGCTTCTTGAGGTTCTCCCGTCCTCCCCCGCCACCGATGACGGACGGCGCGGGCGCGTGCTCGTACACCCAGAGCGCCTCGGTGACCATCTGCGGTGTCGGGTCCATCGGGACCGCGACATGCGTCTTCGGGTTGTACGTCTCGACGACCTCGACGGACGTGATGAGTTCGACGGGGGTGTCGTCCACCGGCTCAGCCGGAACGAGATGCGACCCGTCCATGAACCACTGCGAGATGACCGGGCGGCCGTCGCGAGTACCGACGACGGCGAGCGTCGGATCGTCGGGGTCGTCCGAGATGAGCGCGCTGACGGGCACTCCGGGTGTGGCGATGTAGACGCCCTTAGCGACCATGAAGTCGAACGCTGCGACGGATGTCATCACCTTCTCGCCGGACTTGTAGGCGTACTCCTCCCCTGAGCGGACGAGGAAGCCGGGCTCACGCTGGATCCAGCGACGCTGGTCGGTGGTGTCGGTCATGACGGTGGGGCCTTTCAGGA
This sequence comes from Aeromicrobium jepli, assembly GCF_047246605.1. Taxonomy (NCBI): domain Bacteria; kingdom Bacillati; phylum Actinomycetota; class Actinomycetes; order Propionibacteriales; family Nocardioidaceae; genus Aeromicrobium; species Aeromicrobium jepli. The sequence goes on along the minus strand of NZ_JBFOKO010000003.1, from coordinate 250,504 downwards.
TGTTCAGGGGTGGGCGGACAGGTTGAGGGCGTCCTCGAAACGACGCTGCACCTCGAACAGGTCAGCCTGCGCGTCAGGGATGCGGGCACGCAGCGACGACGACTGAGCGTGCAGCCGCCACAGCATTCCGCGGGTGCCGTCGGGACGAACGTCGAAGGACGAGCCGAGCACCTTCACCCACGTGCCGTTCGGGGCGAGGACAGGGATCTCCATGTAGTCGCCGTGGCCCATGTCGTACTTGATCATCGACTCGACGAACGCCGAGTTGGCGTACCCCTTCATCTCGGCGAGTTCGTGGGTGACCAGAACGTCGAACGCGTCGTCAGCCCAACGGGCCTTCTCGATGTTGTCCATGCCTAGTTCAAGACCCGACGACGTGCAGCCACCGATCAGGCGGATAGGAACAGCGAAGCGGCCCACCCCGTGTTCAGGTCAGGCCGCTTCGAAAGAAGGTCGTGGGTCAGAGTTCGTACGCGACACGCTTCGTGATGCCAGCGGCGATCAGTTCGAGGGTCATCGCGGCCATCAGGCGGTCGTCCGGGGAACGCTTCGCGTCCTCGGTCACCTCCTTCGCCTGCGGGAGAGCCGTGTTGAGCAGGTAGTCCAAGTCGGCGTCCTCGTCGATGACCGCGTACCACTCGGCCGCACGGACGCGAGCCTCGTCATGTGCTTGCCGGGCCGCACTCTTCGCCATTGGGTTCTCCTCGCTCGGGGGTGATGCTGCCGTTCAGGCTACCCATGTAAGCCCGCAGGCAGGTCACCCGTCGATCAGTGCTCGTCGGGGAGACCGATGGGCCCGTGGAACTTCTCCGAACGCATCGGGACGCGTCCTGACTCCGGCACGGCTTCAATGTCGGCGAGGAACGCCTCCGCTTCAGCGAGAGTCTCCGCGATCACCTCAGGCGTCAACGGGGTGGGATTGGCATTGTCAGTCACGCTCCAGCACATGCGGCAAGAGTTCACCCGTCAATCAGGTACCCGGCGCAGTCGGACGTCAGGACTCGAAGCCGCGCCAACTCGGCCTCCTTGAACGCCCACCGCGGGTCGTCTCGGTTCAACAGGGGCGGACCGGCCGGGCCACGACTCGTTGACTCGTCGAGCCGCACTGCGGTCAGGTCATTCATCAGTCCGTCGTCGACGGCCCCAAGTCGTCGGTCCAGTTGGTCGGTCCACACGTACCCGAAGATGTCCGACTCGACCAGCAGGTCGTACGGACGCAACGAACCGGCCCGCGGCAGCAGGAGGTCGGCCGGGGTCGCGAACTCCACGTCCGGGGACAGCAGCGTCACCGCACGCGTCGCGACGCCGATGAAGTCACCAGTGACCAGCACCATCGCCGCGTCACCATTCACCCCTCGCGGAGGGACGGCCCGGTAGACGTCGCCGACCTGCGGAACCATCAACGGCCGTCCTGCTCTGCGAGCCACGCCGTCTCCGCGTACGTCGCCTTCGTGAGCGCTTCGATGGCCCGCTTGAAGTCCACCTCGGACAACGGCTCACGGTCACGCTGGCGCAGACGCAGCATCCCGATGATGGGCTGGACGTTGTGGTTCACGTCGCCCTTCGTGTACCCGAGCACCCGCGCCGACTCCTCCCGAGCCACCAGTCGGGCGAAGTCCGGGTGGGAACGCTCCACACCGGTAAACCACTTCGGGTCGGTGCGTCGCCCGTCGAGGAACGCCGCGATGTGGGCGTCCTTGGGCACACGCTCGTTCACCAGCAGGAACGAACCGTCCTCCGCGACGATGACCGCCAGCCCGGTCGGCTCGTCCTGATAGAACCGGCACACGGTCACCCCATCGACCGACGACAGGTTGTACTCGTACGGCATCTCGTCGGGCTCGGTGCTCGGCAGGATTCGCAGGGCGGTCGCCTGCGCCATGTCGAAGAAGTTGTCGGTCATCGTGCCTCCATCTTGAACTTCGCCAGCAGCGCCTTCGCGACGTGGTTCGCGCCGGTCGCGCTGATCGTTCCCTCGTCGGCGCGGGACGTCTCCCAAACGACCTTGGCGACATCCGGGTACTCAACACCCGTCGGGTCAGAGAGGCTGGCGAGGTGTGCGAGTGCGGCGTCCCAACCCTCGATGAACGCGTCGAAGGACGGGTTCGAGAACGGCCCGTTGAACCTCTCGGCAGCCTGCTTCTCGGCCTCGGTCGAGACGTACTTCTGTCGTACCATCAGTCCTTCTCCTTCTCGGTGTCGGTGACCCGGGCAGCCGTGGCGGCGCCGCGCTGGTAGGCGAGGTCGTAGAGGAACGCCTCGCGTCCCGTGAGTGGGACGTGGCGGTAGTCGATCGCTGCGAAGCAGACCAGCGAGTCGCGACCTGCGATGCGGTCCGACCATCCCTCCTCGACCTCGCGGCCGTTGATGGTCCCACCCTCGTTCCAGATGGGCTTGGCGCACGTGCGGCAGATTCCCTCGCCTCGGTCCTCGGCGTCCCGGGCGATACGCTCGGCCACGCGTTCGATCTCCATCATGCTCACTTGCTCCCTTCGGTGGCGGCGACCCGGACCGCGCGGAGCAGACCCTCCGCCGCTACGTCCCACGCCCGGATCTCGTCGAGAGGTACGCCGCCCATGCCGTTCACGCGCCACAAGAGCGCCTGCTCCAACAGATCCAGCGCCTTGATCTCGGCTTCGCTGCGTCCGGTCTGCACGGGCGACGCCAGCGAGGTGAAGACGGACTCGGCGTGCTCGTCCACGATCTCGTCACGGCCGGGGACGTCACGGGCCAGCAGGTCCGCGACATTCACGGTCAGGTACTCCGGCGCGGGTCGGGTCGGGATTGACACCTCGACGCTCGAGCCGCTCACCTCGGTGACCTTGACTCGCAGCAGCGCGTCGTCGTTGGGGCGGAACTCACTCATCAGTCTTGCTCCTTCTTCACGGTCAGGAACGGGGTCGCTTCGAGCGTGCCCCAGCCACCCGCCGACACGGCCCACTCGACCTCGTCGACCTTGTACGCGTGAGCCTTGTAGGTGATGATCTCTCCGGCGACGGGAACGCGCGGCATGGACACCTGCTCGTAGGCGGTGTGCTTCTGTCCGTCGTAGAACTCGATGTTCACGATCGTGCTGGAAGCGCTCATCGGTCCTGCTCCCAGTCGGGCTTCGCGGTGACGGTCACGACCGGGGTCAACCACTCGGCGTCCTTGTAGTCGCGATCCCATGAGACGTTCGAGACGACGTACGTGGTGCGGTCCGGGGCGTCCCAGACCTCCTCGCCGACGACCGGCACCCGAAGGACGTGGAACCGGTCCGATCGGATGAACCCACCGTCGGGCTTGCGGTACTCGATGACCACCATCTGCGCGTCACTCATACCGGTTCAAGCCCACAACCAGACCCGCCACCGATCAGGACTCGACCTGCCCAGCCACGCACCGGACCGGGCAGGTCAAAGTGTTGAGGCTGAGCCCGAAGAATCGGGACACGACAACTTCACCCGAGCCAGTGCCACACCTCCCGCGCGACAGCACCGACCGCGACGAACCACGTCACCCAACGACGCGGCGCGGGCCCGGCCGGGCGTGGTTGGTCCTTGCGAGAAAAGTGGAAGTTGAACTCGACCGCCATGACCTACTCCTCGACTCCATGACGGGCCCGAGTGGCTCCGTCAACAATGAGTTCGAGTCGGGTGACGTTTCACAGTACGAGCCTGCGAACTTTCTTCACCCGAACCTTCCCTCTAGTTGGTTAATGGGTGCGAGCGTCCGTTTTGGTGCACTTCGATCAAAGTTTTTCACCCGAATCGTCCTCGAGTGGGTTAAGGGGTCGGACGGTGGATTTTCTTACACCTCGACCGAAGTTGTTGCGCTCCGGCCGAAGAAACCACAACACGACAACATCGGCCAGCGACAGCACGGGTGTACCGGGTGGTTCTACTTCGTGGCTGTCATGGCGGACTGCTCATCGGCGGTCGCCTCGACCCACTTCACATGCATGACACGTCGCTCGTCCCGCTTCGTGTACGTGACGAACAGGACACCATCGGCGAACTTCTCCGACACCTCGACAGCCACGGCGCCGTTCTCGCCACGGGCAGCATCGACGTCCTTGACCAGCCCGGCCGACGGATTCTCACCGAAGTACTCAGTGAGCGACTGCTCGACGGACAGAGCACGCACCGAGTCGTAGACGCGCGCTGCACTCCAATGCAGGTTCGGCCCCGCGACCGTCAGCCGCCAGTCGCCCGCGCGAACAACGGAACGGCGACAGCCAGCAGCAGACCGACCACGGCGGACCCGCCGATGAACGTCACCACCTTGTCGATGAACGCTCGCTCGGCCGCGATCTCCGCCCGGATCCGGTCGGCCTCACCGACACGGAGCCACTGCTCGCCCGACGTCATGCTTGCACCAGCGGGGACACGATCGACGCGACCAGACCGATGACCACGCACACGATCAGGGCACGCGCGGTGATCGTCGTGAAGTTGGGCTTCTTGTTCCGACTCATGCCCACACCTATGCACCCGACTCGGCACACATGAGCGTCTTCCTCACCACGGCGCACGTCTTCTCCACACCGTCGATCACCCACCGTCCCTCATCATGCAGTCTCCCCTCCGGAGCCTCGATGCTCACGCCCGGGAACTGCTCTTTCACCCGGTCCAGCGTGAGGGAGTTGAGGTGGGGGTTCACCACGAGGATCACGAACGCGATGCTGCCGCCGATGAGAGCGATCAGGTACGCGAGCATGAAGATTGCGCTGGGGCCACGGCGGGCGCCTGTGTTGGTCTCGGAAGAACTCATGCCACCGTCAAGCCCGCACCCGCGCCCGGTTCGATCGGACCCTCGACATCGGGCGGCACCCTGCCGCAAGATCGGCCACGCGTCTACGTCGAACCACCGCGATCGCGGCCACCACAACAGCCCGGCCGAGCACCAGCCGCCGCGCCAGCCGCCGCACTTCGCCAATCCACCGCGAACGACCGTGAGCGAAATAGTGCGGGTCCGGCGGTAGCCGCAGCCCTATAGAAGCCTCCGGCTTCGCCGTCGGCTTCTCTCGCTGTCGCTCGTGATGGTGGACGGTTCGTCGTGATGGAGATCGTTGCGGGACTCGTGTCGTGCTTCGCTTCGTGGGGCACTCGTCTTGTGGGGCGTTCCGCGTCGCGGAGCGACGCTCGTTTTGTTGACGCGCGGAGCGCGTCAGGAGGTTGCTGGTGTGGCACGCCTGTGCCACCTACGGTGTCTGGAGCCGCTCCCCCGTCACCACCTGTCGGGCTGTCACGCTAAGCGTGACGATGCCCGTGATGGTTCTCGAAGTGAACCCCACTCGTGACGAGACTCGTGACGTTCTACCGTGAAGGATCTCGTACAGAATCCTCTTGGTGTAGCGCCACTTCGTGACGCAGAAAAACAGTGACGCCCTGACCCGTTCTGATGTCCGTGTTGGTGACCATGATGATGCTCGAACATGCCGTGGCAGCGACACGATCCCATGACCGCCAAGACCAGACCGTGCACACACCAACGAGAGGTGACAGGCAATGGCCGAAGGCCATTACAGGTTGCTGGTGACGACCCCGTCCACCACGCACCACATCTGGAGCCGCTCACCCGTCACCACCGCAATGGGGGTCGTGTCGAGTACACGTGGCGCGCATCAGTGACGTGACGAACACCGTGAAGCACAAACATGATGGCGCCCGTGACGAGTCACGGCCCACCACAGTGAGCCCAACACAACAAGCATCCCGTCCACAGAAGCGACAACACGATGGGGACGACACTGTGAACAACTGTTCGAAGAACACATGTTCGAACCCACTTTATTGTCCCCTCAAACCTCGGGTTCCCTCGTGGGCCCGTTCTGTTGGGCTCCTTTGGGGATTCTGACCCGAACGCACCCACCCGTGCGCGTACCGCGAATCGGGGTGAATCACCCATGCTGTGTGTTCGAAAGTGTCGCATGTGGATTCTCGAGCCCCTGTCCACCCCATGTGGACAAACCACACCAATCGAGGAGCCCCACCGATGGCCCGCCGCCACGATCAGACGACCGTGTTCCGACTCACCCGAGCCAAGGACATGGACGACAACCCGGCCACCTTCGCGTCCCGCGCCAACACCTTCGCCGCCAACATCAGCGAGCGCGAACACGCCACACTCCTCGTGAAGAAGACCGACCGCGGCCTCGAGGACTACCTCATCGCGCCACGCTCCGACGAGAAGATCGCCCTCGACCTCGGCGCGGCGATCGGCGCGAAGCACGACGTCGTCGACTTCCCCGAACTCGACACCGCCTCCGTCGGTCACCTCGTCCTCAACCGTCGCGGAGCCACCGCCCGAGAGACCACCGCAGGCATCGACCCGAGCGAACTTTCCCGCTCCCTCGTCACCGTCCTCGACGACCCCGGCTCGTGGGTCGCCATCACATTCCGCCGCACCACCAACACCGAGAAGAACCGCCACCGCGCGTGGCTGTCACACCGGCTCGGCATGAACAACCCGACCCACCACACGCAAGGCCTGACCCCACTCGTCATCAAGGTGACCGCCGGGTCAGACTCCGCGCTCGGCACCAAAATCCTCCTCGAGAAGTTGGCCGTCGCCCTGCCCGGATTCGATCTCGACACCAAGCCCAAGACACCCACCCGAGCCACCGAAGCCGGACCTCTCGGAGCCGTCGTCGGGGTCGCGCTCGCTGCGACCATCGCGTCGTTCTTCGTCCCGGCGCTCGCCCCGTTCACGTACCTGTTCGCCGCCGTCGCCACCTTCGCCGCGCCGTGGTTCATCGCCCGCTGGCGAGGCTGGAAGGTCGGCCGCGGCCACTGGCTCGAACTCGCGAACGCCAACGACTTCACATGGTTCGAGACCCCCGGCAAGTGGCACGGCGTCCGATACAAGAAGCCCCACGGCGAGTACACCAAGAACGGCAAGACCATCAACGCCGAAGACGGTGACTATCCGTTCGCGAAGAACACGTTCTGCGTCGGCCCGACCGTCATCGTCGGGCTCGTCGCACCACAAGCCGGAGTCGCGTCCGGTGAACGCATCGTCTCCCACGAACAGGTGCCCCCGGTGTTCCTCGACCGGGTTGGACCGTACATCGGAGAGACGTCCTCCGGCCGCGTTCACCTGTCTGCTGCGTCCACCCTGTACGGCACCGCCGTCGTCGGCTCCCCCGGCTCCGGCAAGTCGCGACTCATCCACGGACTGTTCGCGTGGTCGATGCTCGACAAGCGCAAGCCGTCCGGGCTTCCCGGGTTCCCCGGCGTGAGCAACACCCTCATCGCTTTCGAATCCAAGGGCGGCGGCGTTCCCTCCTACCGCAAGTGGGCAGACCGTGTCGGTGAGGACATCCTCGTCATCGACTTGAACCGGCACGACTCGTACGCCATCGACATGCTCGACGTGCCCGGCTCGTTCAACGAGCGAGCCAACTTCTTCGTCAACGCGATGATCTACGCGTTCGGCAAGGACTCCATTCAGGACCGGTCGTTCCGCATCCTCGTGACCGCCGTCGCCGGAGGCCTGTGCGTGACCCCGGACGTGGCCTCGAACATGGCGTCGGAGAACCTGCGAACCGACGGCGGTGCCCTCTACTACGCGAACGTCATCCTCGGCTCGAAGGGGTACAAGGCGGCCATCGAACTGTGCTCGGCTGTCATCGCTTCGGCCAACGAGATGGAACGGCAGTTGGGGCCCATCCGTGACGCGCTCAACGCCGGTCAGTACACCGACCCTGCAGGTCGTGCCGCGGCCGAGAACTACGTCGTGTACGCCACCCAGTACATCGAGTCGGCCACCGCCCTGCGTGACATCAGCGAGCGCACCGAGTCGCAGTTCCGGTCCTACGTCGAAGCCGCCGCGAACAAGTCCTTCCAGTTGCTGGAGTCCGCTGGCGGGTCGTGGTTCTCCGACGCCCGACCGAAGATGTCGTGGCGTGACATCCTCGTCTCACACCAGACCGTCATCGTGAACACCGGCGCGTCCGAGAACGGTGACGCGGTACCCGAGAGACTCTCCCAACAGATCTCCTCGATGCTGCTGTTCACACTCAAGGAAGCGATCGCTCGGCACTGTGTCGAGTGGGACGCCCAAGGCAAGTCCGTGTCCATCTTCTCCGACGAGTTGAGCCTCCTCGCCGGTCACTCCTCGGAGGTGCTGCGCTGGGTTCGAGATCAGGGCCGGTCGTTCGGAGTTCGTCCGTTCTTCGCCACCCAGCGGCCCGAGCAGTTGCCGTCCGATGTCCGTTCGGTGTTCCTCAACTTCGTCAACCTGATCTCGTTCGTGCAAGACGAGCGGTACACCTCCGAGGAGATCGCGGCCGCCATCGAGACCGACGGTGACTGGACCCGCGACATGATCCAGCACCTGCCTCCGTACACGGCCGCCATCCGCGCCCAGTTCGACAAGAAGCGGCAGCAGGCGTACTCCGCACGCATCGCCGACTTCGAGGGGAACATCGACTCGTTCGTCACCGATCAGGGTTACGTCCCGGACCCCACTCCGGCGCTCGTTCCGACCGTCCCAGTCGCTCCGATGCGACCCGCCACTCCGGCGCCGTTCACCCCGGTGAACGATGACGGCTACCCGGAGTTGGACGTCCCGCTGTGAGCATGGTGTTCCCCGCCGACCGCACCAAGACGACGGCGGCGCTGCACGCGAACCAACTGTTCACCCCGCTCGAGGGAGGCCTCTCGACGGACCAGCGACTCGACCCGTACTGGGACCGAATGTGGGTGTCCGGGTCCATCGCGTCATGGACGAACTACGACGGTCTGGCCAGAACCAGCAACGTCGGTGTCACGTTCCTGCCGAAGGCGTACCAGATCAGTGAGGAGGTCGCGTGGGCTCAGGTGATGAACAACCGAACGATGCAGGAGACGCTCCGGTTCCTTGCCGTGCTGACGTCGTGGCGCACCCTGTCCGGCGAACAGATCGAGGCGATGAGCGGATGCCGTGGAGCGGCGAACCCGCGCTCGAAGTTGATCTCGGCGTTGTTCCGTCTCGGCATCATCGAGATCGGTTACGCGACCACCAACGCTTTCATCACGAAGTCCGGTTTGGACCGGACCGTGCTGTACCGGATCGGTAACGAGAAGGCCATCGAACCACTGCTGGCCGACCTCACCTACACCGAATGGGTGTCCCTCACCGGCGGGCAGGGTTGGGAGCGTGGCGGCCAGTTCGACCGGCACAACGTCCTCGCGACCGAGTTCGGTTTGCGGTGCGCGGAGTTCATCGACCTCTCGGGTGTGCTCGGTGAGAAGTTCACGACCACCGACCTTCTCGCCGGGTCCGGGATCGGTCGTCCCACACTTGAGGATCGGCGGTCCGCTGACCTGTGCCTCGTGCGCCCGGACGGCCTGCGCATCGCCGTGGAGATCACTGCGTCCGCCGGTGAGTCCTTCACCCGGAAGGTGGAACGATGGGCCGAGTTGATCAACGACCGTCCGTTGAACGACTCGGGGTTCATGATGTTGTTCGTCATTGCTGCACCCGAAGGTCGAGCCGACGCTCTACGCGCCGAGGTGTACAAGAAGATCGCGTCCATCCTTCGTCGCTACCCCGGCACCGCGCGCGAGTCCGTCGCCGCCCGGTTCGCTGTCGCGTCGTGGACCGAGTTCTTCCCCGGACGTCACCAGATCAGTGAACGGTTCCTCGACCTCGTGGTGGACACACCGACCGGTGACCTGTTCGCTGGCGACCAGTCGACGTGGGAGGAAGTGTCCCTCACGGACGCGTCCGCGATCCCGTTCGAGCCGACCGACTTCGGGCTAAACGCGATCCTCGACAACATCCACTTGTTGTGGCAGTCGCCGACGTGGACGCGGATGCCGGAGTTGGCGCCGGACCTCGTCCCGACGATGCTCGCGCAGTCCGGCGAGACGACCATCCCGGTGCCGCCGTTCCAGAAGTCGGACCGGGCGTTCAAGCACACTCACCTGCCGTCGGCGCCGACCCTGATGACGTCCTACATGTGAGCGTCCAGCCACACACCGGCACGTCATGACCAGCAGCGCGTTTCATCCCGGCGTCACCAACTGCGGCGGCCGACTCGCTCATACCGGCTGCCGGTGTGGCGCTCGATCTGGGGCCAAGGCGGAGTCGTTGAAGGTGCTCGGCGCGGACCAGATGGCGGACGTGGATCTGCGTGCCGAGTTCGGCCCGATCGACACCCCGGCAGGCGCCTTCGACCGCTGCAAGGTCACCTCAGCCGTCTACACCGAACGACTCCTCGACGACGGCGTTGACGCCGAATGGGTGCAGGTTGTCGGCCCGACCCGCGCGTACCCTGACGCCCACGAGCCGTGGCATGAGGTCTCGCTCGAGTTCTGGCAGCACTACGTCACCCGGGTGACCCGCGAGGACGGGGCAGTCGAGTATGTGGACTGGACGCACCGACAGTTCGAACCTGACACCGCGTGGCCTCTGGTGGAACCTGCTGATGTGTTCGAGGCCCGGTGGTCGGACGTGTACGACCTGCCGGAGGACGTGACGCGCAAGTTCGCACGCATCGCTGTCACCCTCGTCGAGAACTAGACCCGACTGCTCATCGTTCGTCTCGGTCGCGTATGAAGATGGCGCGTAGGAACCGGATGGTGCGGACGGTGAACTCGGGTCGCATCTCGCGTGCCGTGCTGCTGAGCGGGTCGGCGTCGAGGTCGTAGTCGAAGGCCTTCCACATGTCCCGCGTGTAGTCGGCGATGATGAGCGCGACCGTAGGCGTGTCGGCGAACTCGCCCATGATGAGCCTGTCGATCTCCTCGACCAGATCGGCGTCGGGGTCGATGGTGTCGTACGGCAGGTTCTCGATCGTGGACCGAACGAACTCGTCGTCGAGCCGGAGCAGGTTGTCGAACAGGCTCCCGCGTGTGTCCCCGTGCATGCCCTCGCTCACAGGACGGCCTGCCAGTCGCCGCCTGCGACCGACACGACGACCTCGAACCCGTCGGGCGCGGACTCGGGACGGTCGTAGAACACGACGTCGCCCATGATGTGGTTCGTCTTGACGTTCCGGAACCCGTACCGGGTGTTCGGGCACAGGTCGATCTCGACGGGAAGCATCGCCGTGTACACGTTCGGCGGGGTGTACGGCATACCGACGTAGTGGTCCTCGCTGCACCAGTCGAGGTTGCACTCCGCGGGGTGGTCGTGGCGGCCGCAGTACGGGGCGTAGTCGGACAACTCACCCCCACCCATGTCCGCGGCGTAGAAGCCGAGGTCGTGGTAGGTCATCTGTCGGAGCCAACCGCCGAACCGGACGGCGCCGAGACCGACCTTCGGGGTGAGGCCGACGACTTCGAGCGACAGGGTGATGATGCGGGCGTGCTCGTTGTCGCGGTGGCCGTACCGGCTCCGCATCCAGATGTCCGAGACGCCATCGCCGCTGTTGATGCTCTGGAAGTGCGCACCGACGAGCGTCAGACGACGGCCCTTCCCCTGAGGCGTGGGCCGGTTGAAGGTGACGACCATCGTCGTCCCCTCGTTCTCGTCACCGATGATGAGGGTGTCGTCGTCGAACGGGTACGCCGTGTTGATCGTCATACCCGTTCAAGCCCGCAGGTGCGGTCGGGCTCGATCAGTCCGCGTCAGTGACGGCTCGACCCATCTCCTCGACGTCGAACAGAACGACACCTTGATCTCACCACCAATCACGGCGACTACTCCACGACAGCGTTGGCGCGGCCGACGGTGACGACCCTGTACGTGATGATGTCGTGCGCGTACAGCCACTGGTTGTAGGACATCGGCGAGGACTGGTCCGGGCGGCGTGGCTCATCCGAGGGGAGCCCGGCGGCGACGAGGACGTTGTGCGCTTTGCTCGCGGTGGCGTAGTCAGCGCACGCCTTCTCGTTCCTCTCGTCGATGCGGTCGATGTACGCGGCGTACTGGTCGTCGTTGACGACGTTGAGGCCGCGGGCGTACTGGTCGGCTTCGTCTTCGTCGGTGAAGTAGCCGACCTCATGATCGGTGACGTCGTTGGCGCGGAACCCCTCACCGTCGTAGTAGTGACGGTCGGCCTTGATCATGTAGACGGTCATTACGAGGCCCCCTCGGTGTCCGCTTCGTCTCGCTCGTGCGCCGTGAGGACGTACACGTCGGCGTAGTTCAGGTGGGACCAGTCGGTGAACCCAAGGATCTCGATGAGGTTGATCGGCTCGGGCGGGGCGACGTCCTCTCCGGCCGACTTGAGGATCCCGTAGCGGCGCTCCTCGGTATGGTAGGCCTCGGTCCGGTCCGCGTTGACGGCCTTCATCTGGGCCACGTAGTCCGCGTACGCGTCGGTGGCCTCACGGGTGAGGTCGTCGCAGACCTTCTGCGCGGCGTTCTTGTTGGTGAAGTACCGGCCGGTCAGCAGTTTCGAGTCGGTGACGTTGTGGGTGCTGCCGCCGATGTCGTTCTGGAAGTAGCGGTGCTCCTCGACGATCATGTACACGGTCATGGTTCAGGCCTCGATGTTCACGGTGAAGGTGGTCAGGACGTCGAGCCCTGCGGGGGTGAGCCAGACGGGCATCGCGGCGTCGGTGCCGTAGACGAGCATCTGGGCGATCTGCTTGGCGTCGTCCGGGTCGATGGGGCGGGTGCCGTCGGAGACCTGCAGCGCGGCCTCGGTGATCGCGTCCGCGAGCCGCTCAACGACGTCCTTCTTGGTCATGCCCCGTTTAAGCCCTCACATGGCACCTCTCCCGATCTAAATGAAGGGAGGGACGCGTCGTTCCCGCATACCCGCGATGCATGAACGCCTTCAACCCTCTGCTGCACCCTCGCGGCGACTACGGTGAGTTCACCGAGAAGCAACTGCCCGAGGCGGTCAAGCCGCTCGAGGCTACCGGTCCCGCGACCTGCGGCCGGTGCACCGACCCGGCCTGCTCGGGGTGGCGGTGCAGCCCGTCGTTCCATCCGGACATCCCGGTGGACGAGAACGACGAGCCCGCGTACCGGTGCGGCGGTTGCGGTGAGCCGTTGTTCAACGCGGACGCAATGACGTGCGGGAAGACCGAATGTCATCCCGGGTTCGACGCGGACTACGAAGCGCACATGCAGCACGAGATGTGGCTACAGGAGAACGCGGGCTGGTTCCGCGACCACGAATTCTGAGCCGACCCCGCACACCTTCCCCGCATGACTGTCACAGGCAAGAACGGCAAGCCGGTCAACGCCACCCCCGGCGTTCAGGGCTTCCAAGAGACCACCCGCCCCGAAGGGGTCAAGCCCGCCAACCTCATCGGCGCCGACTCCCCCATCGCCAACGCCATCGCCGCCATCGAGGAGAACCGCGGCCGGTTCGAGAACGGGTACGACGACATCGACATCTCCGACTTCGCCGCCGAGGTCGACGGTGTCCAGTTCGCCGCGCTGTGGGACGAGTACGACATCGACGACGGCTACCGAGGGGACTCGAAGTTCATCGTTCGTGAGACGCCAGACGGTCCTTGGCATGAACTACACGACACCGCCACCGGCTACCTCCTCGGTCTGGACGACGCACCGGCCGACCTCACCGGCCTCGACACTCTTTCCAGCGACCGCGTCGTGTTCCAGTACACGTCCGCCGCGATGATGGACGACCGAGGGAACTTCGCCGAGCAGGCCGACGACGTGTGCCGGACAAGCGGATGCTTCGAACTCACGGACGACGGTCAGGGATGGGACGGCTACTGCGGGAACTGCGCCGACATCGTGAGCGAGCACGAGGAGGGCGACCACATCATCCCCCGCGAGGACTGCCCCGAATGCAACGCCTGACGCCATCCTCATGAACAAGACCCCCGCCCGGACTCTCGGGTGGGGTCTTGTCAGTTCTGGAAGTGACGGACCGACAACGCGGAATCGATCAACGTAAGCAGATGATTCCCGTGCGGATGTTCCACCAGCAGTTCACCAGTGTCGATGAGCGTGTCCGCTTCGGCGTCCGACATGACCACGTGCGTTTCGGCCGCCACATCGTCAATGAACCTTGCCCGAACCCGATCCGGGTGAGCGTCCCGCCACCTGACCTCCCGCTGCAGACACAGCAGAGCGATGACCGCGGCGGAACACGAGATGATGACCGCTGGCGCGATGAGTAGGTCCGGCAGTTCGGTGCAGCCCCACCCGGCCGAGATGGCGACAGTCGAGGACAGGGCCACGATGACGAGGGTGGACATGCGGGTGCCCGGCCCCTCGTACAGGTACCCGTAGCCCGCCATGTCCGTCTACATGCGATGACCTGTGAACGACGTCACTACATCTCGGCGCCGACCGTCGGGACGACGCTCGAGACGCTCACCTTGGTACTGGTGAACGTGACGAGCAACTGCTCGCTGTTGGTCTTCTCGACCACCAGTTGGCCCTGAGGCTCATCGGGTTACTCAGGGAACTGGCGAACCCACGCGACCTTCTTCACCGTGGACACGCCCCGATGGAACGAGTAGATGAACTCGGCTTCGTTGCCGGTGCCGTCATCGCGAACCCACATGCCTGCACGGCCACGCTCGAGGAGAATCTCAGCGATCCGCATCGGGTAGATGTCCGCGCTGACGACGGCCGTGATGTCGTCGTCGAGTTGGCGGGCTCGTTCGGCCTTCCACTCGTCGTAGGCTCGTTGGGACGCGTGAGCGATGAAGTACGAGGCGAGCGCGGACAGGGCGAAGACCCAGCAGGCGATGTCGAACAGGATGCCCGCGATGCCGGTGAAGTTGTTCTTGCTGAGGAGCCCGAGGCCAACGAAACCGGCGAGCAGGTAGGCCAAAGCCCACACGATGGCGTTCTTGCGCGCCCACCACGGTCGCGGCAGCAGGGTGAACTTCTCAGCCACGCCGGGCGTTGCGGTACTCACACCGTCTCCCGAGTCGGAGACTGCTCGACGGTGATGGTCTGACCGTCGTAGAAGAACTCGTACCGGGTGTCACCCTCAGTAACCCGGAGTGGCTGCTTGGCTGACAGCAGGTAGCGGACGTCCTCGCTCGTGAGCGACACCCCATGCTCGGTGTTCAGGCGTCGCGCGACCTCGTCGCGTTCGTCGGCACCGAGGGCCGCGTTCGAGCGGATGACGTAGACGGCGATCGCGACCCAGAAGACAGAGCCGATGACGCTGACACCGATCTGGATGGTGGTCGTGTCGATGAAGCGCGGCGCGAACGCCAGTACGAAGGACAGGACGATTAGTGCGGCCATCGCTGACCGGACACGTCGAGACTGATCCGGACTGTGCTTGGGGTTGTACGTGAAGTCCATGCCAAACCCAAGGCCCACTGTTCACCGGGTTTCGATCGGTCCCATCCACGCGTCCTCGAGCAGGACCGTGTGACGGTTCGCGTCCACGATGTCCGCGGCCTCCTCGGCACCGGTCTGGAACTGTGCCCGCAATCGCTCCTTGAACTCCTCCGGCAAGTTCCGGCCCTCCGCTGCGGCCTGACGGCGCAGTTCGCTGCGGCGACGCACGCGAGCCTTCGCAGCCGAAGTCAGTTCCTCATTCGTGCTCGACATACGGTTCCTCCATCTCGACGACCATGCCGTCGGTGTACGTGTAGCCGGGGCTCGTCGCCGTCGGCGGGACGCTTTTCGTTCGCAGGAGCCGGGCCGCGTTCGTGTGGATGCCATGCGCTTGGAGCGCCGCCTCGAACTGTTCCACAAGGATCCGACTGTTATCATCCACCGGCGCGGACACGAGGGACACGCACGCGATCGACATGAGCAACTTGGCTGCCATCGCCAGTTCGGCCCCGAACGCGATGTTGTAGACCGCGAAGGCTACGTTGCCGACACACCACAACAGGATCAGAAGACGAGCGGCTTTGATCCGTGCGGCTCTACGGAAGAACTTCTCTGCGTTTATGCTGCTTCTACCCCCGAGAGGCGAGCCGGGATGGGCTCACGCTTGACCTTGATCACGGACATGACGCCATCACGGTAGGTGACCTCGAATGTGGTGTGGTCATCGACCGGGACGTTCACGTGGCCGTGACGGGTGAGGCGGTGGGCTTGCTCACCGGTCATTTCGATACCGAACGTGTCGGCGATCTGGGCGCGGAAGTCTGCGGTTCGGTCGTCCGCTGCGGCGATGAGCGCCTGTTCGGCCTTGACCAGCAGGGCGAACCACGCGCCGATGATGACGACACCGAACAGAGCGAACAACCATCGAGAGGCGTGCTGGTTCACGACGGTGAGCCACAACGCGATGACAACGGACATGACACCCATCCAGACGGAGTACCGCGGGACAGGCCCCAGCATGTTCGTGTCGGTGAACTCGATTCTCATGCCGGGTTCAAGCCCGCACGCGACCCTCTGCTCGATCGAGTGGTCAGAACAGGTTGGAGTACTCCGAGTCGGCGACCGGTCGGGGCATGGCCCGCGACTCGGCCCACGCACGCTCACGTTCTCCGCCGACCCGCTGGTCCTCGCGGCGCTGACGACCGTCCTTCACCGCGTCGGAGATCTCCTGACCGAGCACCCAGAGGACGGCGGCCGTCAAGCCACCGGCAACCACGTACAGTGACTCCGCGCCCGAAGCGGTGATGGCCGCTGCGACTCCGGCCCCGATGGCGGTGATGGTTCCGTTGGAGATGCTCACAGGTACTCAGCCTTCTCGTGTGTGACGGCGGTGTGGGTGTCGGGGTTGAACACTTCGAGCGGCTCGAACTCCACGACTTGATTGTCCTCGTCGGGCATCTTGCGCTCCCATGAACCCTCCGGCGCCTTCATCCAGATGGAGCCGTCTTTGCGGCAGAACTCACCGATGGCGCCGTTGAGGCGACCGATGATGGAGTTCTTGAAGCCGTCGGGGATGTCGAGGCGACGGCTCGGCGTCTGGTACTCGTACGGGACTGGCGTTCCGCGCTGGATGACCTTGTGGGTGTCGGGGTTGTACGTCTCGACCCGTTCGACGGTGCTGACGAACGGGAGCGGCATGACGCGTACGAAGTCGCCGTACGACTTGATCCAGACGCAGCCGCTCATGAGGCACCACTCGCCGAGGATCCCGTTCACCTTCGCGGTGATGGTGTCCTCCCAGCCCTCCGGGATGTCGTCCACGGTGAGGGTCGTCTCGTTCTGCTCGCTCATACCCGTTTCAAGCCCGCACGAGTCGGTCGAACCGATCGGCCCTGTGTAGCGAAGCGGTACCCGAACCTTCGATACGACGAGCGCCTCACCGAACGTCAACTCGCGGACCTCAACGGCCTCCGTCGCACCTACGACTACGGCAAGACCCGCTGCGAACTAGATCTCTGAACCGCACACCTTCTCTGTCCCCGCCAATGTCGCGCGTCCGTCGCGCATAGAGGCAAGTACCAACCCACTGACAGAGGAACGCACCACAGATGAGCACCACCAACCCGAGCGATGTCTCCCCGTCCTACAAGGGCATCAACTGGAACAACCCTGAGGATCCGTTCGACGTCCAGATCTACGACCAGTTGATCTCGCAGTTCTGGATCCCCGAACGGTTCACGCTCTCCCAAGACATCAAGTCGTGGGCCGGGTTCAGTGAGGCGGAGAAGTTGCTGACCATGCGTGTCCTGACCGGCCTGACCGTCCTCGACACACTGCAGGGCACGTCCGGCGCCATCAGCCTCATCCCGGACGCGGTCACCCCGCAGGAGGAGGCATGGCTGTCCAACATCCAGTTCATGGAGACCATCCACGCCAAGTCGTACTCCAGCATCTTCATGACGCTCTGCTCGACGATGGAGATCAACGACGCGTTCCGCTGGTCGGAGGACAACCCGGAGTTGCAGTTCAAGGCCAGCACCTGCGACGGCTACTACAAGGGTGACGACCCGATCAAGCGCAAGGTCGCTTCGGTGATGTTGGAGTCGTTCCTGTTCTACTCCGGCTTCTACCTGCCGCTGTACTGGCAGTCCATCGGTCGTCTCGTCAACACCGGCGACATGATCAAGGCCATCATCCGTGACGAGGCCGTGCACGGTCAGGCGATCGGCTACAAGTACCAGAAGGCCGTCGAGCAGTTGTCGGCCGAGAAGCAGGAGGAGTACCGCGAGTTCGCGTACGACCTGCTCGAGGAACTGTACGAGAACGAGGTCCGCTACACGCAGGATCTGTACGACGGCATCGGCCTGACCGAGGACGTCAAGAAGTTCATCCGCTACAACGGCAACAAGGCCCTCGCGAACCTCGGCTACGACCCGCTGTTCCCGAAGGAGGACGTCAACCCCGCGATCCTCAACGGCCTCCAGTTGGGCGCCGTGACGCACGACTTCTTCTCGGCGACCGGCTCGTACGCGATGGCGAAGGTCGAAGAGGTCTCCGACGACGACTTCGACTTCCTCGACTGAGCGACACGCTCATAGAACGTCCCCGTCGCGTTGGTCGTGGCGGGGACGTTCTGTATCTGCGCCACGACTAGCGCATGAAGTCCCACATCTGGGACTACAACCACTCTGACGTCCCACATATGGGACTTCACCCCACACACCCTCATGGTCCCGACCGGAGCAGTTCCGATCGAGTCCACTGTTCGAAAGACCTTGGTGTCGTCATGAGCCCCACCCTGCAGTCGAGCATCCAGACCGCCTACACGTACGCGCCCGCGTGGAAGCGGTGGCTGCTGCGACGCCTACTGCCCGGCGCGTTCGCAGGCCAGTGATCGACCCGGCTCTCGTCGCGACCGTCGGTTACTCGGCCGCCGCCATCGAGATCGTGATGGCGTTCCCGCAGACCATTCGAACCGTCCAGCAGCGCAACGACTACGCGGCACTCGCGGGCGTTTCCGTCGGGTCGATGCTGCTCATGCTCGTCCACTCGACCCTCTGGATGATGTATGGGGCGTTCAACCACGACATCCCCATCTTCGCGTCACATGCCGTGAACGTCCCGATGTTCGCGGTCATTCTCTACTTCGTCGTCCGGGCCCGACGCGCCTCGAGGGTCGCTCCCTGATCCTTCATGTGAGCGCCTGACCTCGCATAGAAACGTGCATGGTCGACGACATGAGGTACGCGCTCGAACAGCGCCGCTTCAACCTCATCGACGAGCCGTGGATCCCGTGCCTACTCCTCGCCGGTGACACCGTCGAACTGTCCCTGCGTGACGTGTTCACCCGCTGGGACCACATTCACTCTCTTGCCGGTGAACTCGCGACCGTAGACGTCGCCATCACCCGCCTGCTCCTCGCGGTCATGTACCGGGCCCTCCCGGAACGGTCCATCAACGCGTGGCAGCCTCTGCGTACCGGCGCCGACACGGGCACCCGCATCGACACCTACCTGACCGACCAGCATGACCGGTTCTGGCTGTTCGACCCCGAGCAGCCGTTCTACCAGACCGCCATCGCCGCGACCGACCGGACCGACATCCGTGCGACCCGGCAGTCGTGGGTCGAGAATCCGGTCACTCGCCTCCTGCCTGAGCATGAGGTCAACATGGGCAACCGTCGGATCCTGTCCTCGCGTCTCCCCCTCGATGTGACGTCGCTCGGGTTCGCTGAGGCCGCACGATGGCTCGTGACCGCGCAAGCGTTCGACAAGGTCTCCAAGACCAGCCCGCACGCCCAGACACAGCCCGGGGTTCGCCAGTACCCGAAGCCCGCACCCACGACCCGCGGTTCGGTGGTCATGGCGGCCGAGCCGAACCTGCGCGAGACCCTGTTCGCGAACTTCATCCTCTCCCCCGACCTCACCACCAGCGGCCCAGACGACCTACCCGCGTGGGAACGCGACCACGACGGCGGACTCGACTCGGACCTCGACTTCACCGACAAGGCCTTGAACGCGTCCGTGATGGCCGAAGACGTGTCGAGCCGGAAGGTCACCGGTGTCGTAGACGCGCTCACGTGGCAGTCTCGCCGGTTCTCCCTCGTCACCGAAGACGACCGTGTCATTGCCGTGGTCCGGGCGCCCGGGGACGTGATGGGACGTCAGGACGCGTATGAGTTCGAGCCGATGGTCGGGTGGCGGGAGAAGCCCGGCGGAAAGCGGGTCACGTTGACGGTCCCAGCCGCGCACTCGGCATGGAAGGAAGCCGGAGCGTTCCTCACCACCCGCGAGGGCGAGGGGGTCAAGCCCGCGCCAGTCGTCCTGTGGGGTCAACGCCTCGCGGCCGCCACGAACGCCGGGTCTGGCACGTTCCGTGTCGTCACAATCCATTGGGCCGACCAGAAGGCCCGCTACCGGGAACTCGCCGACCACAACCTCACCATCGGGCACAACTTGTTGGGTAACGCGGGGCTGGTGCGCCCCGTCATCGAAGCAGCCATCGCCGACGCCGTCCGGCTCGTCGACGAGATCCGGCAAGCCATCACCAAGACCGGCGGACCCGACGGAGGCCACGGCACCGACCTCATGGCGCGAGTCGCGACCATCTGGCCCGACTTCCTCACCCGCGTCGCCACCGGAACCGGCGGCCGGTCACGACGCTCCCGCGACACCATCTCCTACGAAGCCCTTCGCCCCGACTGGGTCGCCGACGTCCTCGAGCAGTTGCGGCCCGTCGCCGAGACTCACTTCGACCGAGCCGGTGAGACCCGCTTCCTTCCCTCACGGACCCGGCCTGCGCTCTCGGAGGTCGAGACGTGGATGCGCCGCAACGTCGCCGCGATCACATCAGGGTCAGGCGTCGTGTACGAACACCCGCACCATGAGTCCGGCCCGGTCGTGTCGTGGCGTCGTCACGTCACCCGGATCCCCGAGCACATCGCCGACAAGCCGTTCAGTCTCGCCCTCGGTGAACTGACCGAGCGGCGGGGCACCTCGGTGCAACGTCGGGCCCGGTCCCTTGCCGACGCCGACAACCCCGATGCCATCCGGGTCCACCTGCGGGCGCTCGTCGTGCTCATGTGCAACGCCGGGATCGGGTTCGACCACGACACGCTCGGCCGTGACCTGCACTCCATCTCGGCCGGTGCCGGTCAGCAGGTGTTGCGGGCATGGGCCCGGGACGGGTTTGCGCACTCGAACCGATCGAAACCACGACCTGTAGGGACTTGACCGACACATGGCCCTGCATCTGGACTTCCACGCCCTCCACTCGGTTCCCGTCTCGAACCTGAACTCCGACATGTCGCGCATGCCGAAGACCGCGACGTTCGGTGGCGTGCAGCGCGCCCGCGTGTCCTCGCAGTCGTGGAACGCCGCCATCCGCGAGCACCTCACCGAGGAGCAGAACATCGAGCACGGGTACCGCACCCGTGACATCCTCGGCCTCATCGGCGAGCACGACCCGAAGGCCGCCGAGGGTCTCGGGAAGATCCTCGCCGACAAGTCCAACAAGGTGCTGTTGTTCGACACGAAGACCAAGCAGTTGAAGTCGACGTTCTTCTTCACGCCCAGCCACCTCGACGCGCTCACCACGCTCGGCCGGACCGGCACCAGCGAGGTGTCCAAGGCGCTCGCGGCCATCGTCACCGACAAGACCAACGTCCCCATCGACGTCGCCCTGTTCGGTTCCACCCTCGCCGCCCTGCCCGAAGCGAACGTCTCGTCGGTCGGTGCGGCCATGCATGCCCTCTCGACCCACGAAGTCAATCTGGAGTTCGACGAGTTCGTCGGGATGGACGACGCAGCGGACCGGAACTTCGGCGCCCACCTCGGCGTGAACGACTTCCTCTCCGCCACGTTCTACCGATTTCACACCATCAACCTCGACGAAATGCGCGAAACCGTCGGCCCGGACCGCGTGAGTGCAGCAATCCGTGCGTTCACGCGTGCGTTCGCCGAAGCGGTCCCCGCGGGACGGCGCGGCACCTTCAACGCCGACACCCGCCCTGACCTGCTCCTCGCGCTCATCCGTCAGGGACGTCCCGAGCCGTACGTGAACGCGTTCGAGTACCCCGTCGCCCCGAGCGGTCGCGGGTACGTGGCTCCGTCCGTCGACGCGCTTGAGGACTACCACGAGACGCACTGTGCGACGTGGGGCGCACCGGTGGACGGGTGGCTCGTCAACACGGTCACGACCACCGGCACACGGTTCCCGTACACGACCTCAGCCACCTTCGGTCACCTGCTCGACGTCATCGGTGACCGGTCCGCCGGGCTCGTCGCGCCGTGACCGCGACCGCGACCCTCGTTCTCCGCCTCGCCGCTCCCATGCAGGCGTGGGGAACCACCAGCCGATTCGCCGACCGGGCCACCGACATGGTGCCGTCCAAGTCCGGTGTCATCGGACTCATCATGGCCGCCCTCGGCGCCGCACGAGACGATCACGCCACCATCGAGATGCTCGCGAAGACGCGGTTCGCGGTCAGGGTGGACTCCCCCGGCGTCATCGAGCACGACCTGCAGACCGCCCGCAACGGCGATGACGTGTTCCCGTTGTCGCAGCGCGCGTACCTCGCCGACGCAGTGTTCGTCGCGTTCATCGAGTTCGAGCATGCCGGTGATGCCCGTGCGGTCGCCGAAGCGCTCAACCATCCCATCTTCACGCCCTACCTCGGCCGCAAGGCGTTCCTGCCGACCGGACCCTTGGTCCTCGGTGTTCATGACGGACCCATCGAGCCGCTTCTGACGGAGGTCTCTCACCAAGGTCGTGCCCATTATAGTGTGCACGTGTCATGTGAAGTGCACATCGACGCCGACTCGAGCGCGTACGACCGGGTGGTCCGAGACGTCCCCGTGTCGTTCGCAGGCAAGAAGCATCGGGACCGGTTCGTGAAGATCACCGCCGTGCAGGTCGTCAACGAGAACGCTGCCGCGGACTCCCGAGCGTGGTTCGACACGTTCTTCGAGGCGCTGCCGCGAGTTTAGGTCAGGCGTGACAACCCGCAGGGGTGTCCAAAACTCCACCGAAACTCACCGACGCCGGTGGTAGTCCTCGAACGCCTCCTCGATGAGACGTTGAGACTCCCGGATCGTTTCCTCCGCCAGCGTCATCTGCTCCTCGGCGCGCGCCCGCAAAGCAGCGTTCGGGTCATGCTTCAACGACTCGAGCATCGCGAGCGTCCGGGTCGCCGTTTCCTCCGCAGCCCTCGACGCTTTCATCGCACCACGCAAAGAATGCACCGACGACGCCAACGCCAACACGAGCGCAGCATAGAACCAGACCTCCACCCAGTCGCTTGCGCTCACTGCTTCCTCCTACTGTTCACGAGGCGAAGATCAACCTTCACGATCCGGAGAACATGACGTCGACCTTCTCGCGGAACGTCGCGGCCGATGCGCTCAACTCTGCTGCCGCCTGCTCAGCCTGAACGTGCAACCGTGACCCTTCGGCCACCTTACGCGCCAGCGTGACGGTCTCGTGGGCATCTGCTTCGGCTCGCTGCGCCGCAACAAGAACGGCGTCGACCTCCCGGCGCAGATGCACGTACGCGACAAACGCGGCCACGGTGACGACTCCGGCGAACCCGATGGCGACGAACCCCCACATGAGTGTTCCCCTCTCAGGAGACGATGGCGCCGATCTCCCGGTCATATGCGACAAACTGAGCCGCGTGCTCACGCGTATCGAGCCACACGACCGGCTTACCGGACAGGGGCCCGGCGTTGAACGAGTCCGTCCACCCCGGATGGAACTGGTGCCGGATCTTCAAACCCCCGGAGTCGGACCGGTTGAACACGTGCGCCGGGATTCGCAGCGAGCACGCGTTCACCGCCTCCCGTAGCGCATCATCGGTGATCGGTTGACCGGGCGTGATCGGGATGGCCTTCAAGTCCGGACCGAACGACGACGCCGACGGCAAGAAGAACTCCGGCTCGTCGTCCGCGTCGATGCAGTCCAGCAGAATCACCTCGGTCGGCATGAGCGAGTCACGCACCGACGCGTCAAGGGCCTGCCCGCCCAACTCGTTGTACAAGAACCCCTCGAGGAGAGCGAGGTTGCCGAAGTCGGCGCGCTGTGTGACCGAGTGGATGAGGAACGCGGCCGCACGGGCGCGGGCCTCCTCACGGTGGGTGCGGGCTTGCAGCCACGCCCACTTCACGATGCCCGCGTACTTGGCGTTCCGTTTGATCAGCGGATCCTCCTCGGGACGGAACGACTCGATCTCCCACATGTAGGCGACGTGCACCATCTTGGCGATGTCGCCGGGTAGGGAGACCGTGGCCCGGTTCCGGAACTGCAGCATGGCCCGGTAGATGAGCATGTGCTCGTAGATGAACGACGACGAGGCGCCAGCCTCACCGAGTTTAAGGACGTCATCGACGCGCCAGTTCGCGTGTCGCAGCACCGCCAGCGGGGTGGTGAGTCGGTCGGGCCGGTGACCGTCGCGGGCCCGGTGTCGGTGGATGCGACCCATCCGCTGGAACAGCACGTCGGTGGGTGCGACGTCGGTGACGAGCATGTCGAAGTCCACGTCGAGGGACTGTTCGACGACCTGCGTGGACACGAGGATCTGTAGCGACGTGTCGGCGGCGTTACCCTCTCCGAACATGGTCGAGATGCGGGCGTCACGTTCGAGACGGTCACCGTCGGTGAACCTCGCGTGCATCAACTGGACCGCGTCTCCGAAGTGCTCGCGCAAGTTCCGGTAGGTCTCCTGTGCCCCCTTGACGGTGTTGCGAATGATGAGCGCACGCCCTGAGGGTTGACCGTTCTTGCGCAGCAGCGCGTCGAGACGTCGAGCCATCTGGTGGTCGTTCTCGTTCCAGCGACCAATCTTGACCTGCACCTTCGGGGACACGGGGGCCGCCTTGTGCATGCCCTTGCCTTCGTGGCTGAACCACGTGATGGCCGGGTAAGCGGGGGTGATCTTGAGGTCGGTCTGCACGAGTGGGTTCTTCTCGGGGTTCCCGGACTGACCGCGGACGTACGCGTCGATGAAGTCCTGCCGGGTGTGTACAGGCAGGGTTGCCGACAGCATGACGACCGGGATGTTGTACGAGCCGAGGTACTCCAGCACGACGTCCATGTACCGGTTCATGAACGCGTCGTAGGCGTGCGCTTCGTCGATGATGACGACCTTGCCTGCGATGCCGAAGTGCCGCATGGGGATGTTCCGTCCGGCGAGCGCCATCATGAGCAACTGGTCGACGGTCGCTACGACGAAGTTCGCGAGCCCGGTCTTGCGGCCGGTGAGCCACACGTGCGCGAACGCGTGCTGGTCGTCCTCAGCCAAGGTCGCGTCGGGAAGGCGAAGCGTCTCGAGTCGCTGGTTGTAGGACGCCTTGGAGTGCACGAGGGAGACGGTGTGCTTGCCGTGGTCGTCCAGCGACTCCGAGGAGTTGTTCAGCCAGTCGATGATGCGGTCGAACATCCGGTCGGTGGTGACCTGCGTCGGCATCGCCATCATGATGCCTCCGGCGCCGGACCGGTGCGCGAGGATCTCTGCGGCCATGAGCCCGGCTTCGGTCTTGCCTTCACCCATCGGCGCTTCGATGATGAGCAGGCTTGCGGGGTCGCATTCGTTGGCCGCGTCGTAGGCGGCTTGCTGGACGGGTCGGGCCTTGGCGTCTCGTCCGGGCACGAATCGGCTGGCGAACATGGTGTCGGCGTCTTCGCAGCACGCGAGCGACGGCGCCCACGGAGGCGGGACGGAACCGAGCCGGATCCATGCGGGGTCGCTGCGGGTGGTGTCGTCGCGGTTCTGGGCCGGGGGTAGTACGCCGGGCTGGTGCAGGTACAACGGGAACAGGTCGGTCGCGGAGGCGAGCCAGTCGGCGTACACGACGAGCGCGGAGTACAGCACCTGCACCTGCTGGCTGGGCGGGTTGACGGACACGGCGATGAGGGTTTCGAAGTCCAGATCGGCGAGGTAGAGGGCTCGTTCGAGGTGTTCGTCGCGGACGTGTTCCCACTCGTCGGGGCCGTAGAGGCGGTCGGTGGCGGCGAGGCTGTCGAGCCGTTCGGTGCCGTGTCGACCGTGGTGTCCACCGAGGATGTAGCCGAGCCATGAGGTGTCGTAGTCGCGTCCGGTGGGGTCGCCCGAGGTCATCCAATCCGACAGCGCGAAGTGGGATGCGAGGGCATGCATGAGGGTCTTGCGTTCGGGTGATCGGACGTTGAGGTCGGCCTCGATGACGAGGTCGTGGCGGTGCATCTCGGTGGCGAGGGTGTCGTTCATGACGGCGAAGCAGGGGGTGGCTTTGCCGACGTCGTGGCTCGCGGCGAGGAAGATTCCGATGGCTCGTGCGGTGGTCTCGCGGTCGGTTTCAGGGATGCTGTCGGGTAGGGCAGAGGTGATGAGTTCGCGGGTGACCTTGGGTAGCCAGTCGTCCCAGATCTTGGCTGCGGCGTCGCCTGCGTCCTTCAAGTGCTGGTGTAGTGGGAGCCAGTGCAGGCGCGTGTCGGTGGCCGGGAGGCGGTTCCCGTCGAGACCGTACTGGCCCAACTTGTTGGTCTTGGCCCAGACGGACAGGGCAGCGTCCGACATCGTGAAGGTGGTCACGAAGGGGCAAGACCCGCAAGATGGGAGTCGCCGATCAAGACTTGCAATGCTCATTACAGTGTGCCTTGTGGGGCGTGATGACTTCCGTCCGGAAGCACAAGGTAATGTGCCTGCACGAGCGCTCCGGTGTTGCGATTGTTTGCAGTGCTCTGCACATTTTTGCAGGAGTGGTTTTGGGTTGGAGCCACCACTGGGCGTCTCAGTGAGCGTTCAGGAGGGTCAACGGGTGCTTCATAGGCCTCGACTCGGGCGCCGGTGAGTCGGATGAGTCGGGTCGCTTCGACGAGTCGAACGGTCACGAACGCTGTTTCGGGGATGAAAGTTGGATCTGGCTCCAACTGGCTCCAACCACTTGGAGCCAAGATTTTCACTCGCGTTCGAGGGCAAATCGGACCTTGGGTCCAAAATACCAACTTTTCCCGCTACCCCACCCTTATACAGAGAACCCGTCTCATCTCAGTCTGAGATTTTGAGATGAGATGGCCCCCTAGTAGTAGTAGATCTATTTTGGATCTTTGGATCCAAGTAAGTAAGTAAGGGGGAAAGCCCTCCAATGCCAGTAAGAATCTTGGCTCCAGATCCATCCGAAAATCTGGAGCCACGCTGGAGCCACTGGAGCCAAGGTCCGGACAGGTGCAAACGGTTGCAAGTCCTGCAAGTTTGCAACCGGGACCGTCCTGACCACTGATCGGAAACGAGGTCGCTTCATCCCTTGAACGGGGCATGACCTCGACGAAGCCCAAGTACCGTTCCGCTGCCGAGTGGACGGACGCGCACCGCCGGGAAGCCACCGCGGCTGGACGTCCCCTCCTACGCATGCAGCACCCGATGACGTACAACGTCATGCGTGACGGGCTGCCGTACCTCGTCGTCGCCTCCCGAGACAAGGCGCTTCACGTCGCCGAGTACGTCGGGGAACGAGAGGTGTCCCGCGCTCACGGTGGTGACGCGGTGAACGTGTTGCAGGAGCGAGTCACCGGCATGCACTGGTCGAAGAAGGCCGAGCCCGCCGACGACCAGCCGCGCGCGATCATCTTCGCCGACCACGCCGCCATCACCACGGCCGCTCGCACCCTCGCCGACTTCGCGTTGGTGAAGAACGCGAGCAACAAGTTCTTCGCCGTCGCCCGTCGTCTCACGTTCCGTGCATCGCAGCCGGTCGGCTACCGGTTCGTGATTCTGCCCGATGCTCTCGCCGAACGTTTCCATGCTCCGGTTGACATGAACCTGCGTTCGGTCGAGGCGTGGGCTGACGCGTTCGGGGTGAAGGCCAACAGTGACGGTCTGGCAACGATGGCTCGCCTCGTCTCCGAAGGCAACCCCGTCGACATCAAGATCGCGAACGCGTTCGACCAGAAGGAACGCAACGCGTTGAGCCAGTCGTCGTACTCGTCCATCAAGACGCAGTGCAACTGCTTGGAGTCGGCGGCGAAGGCGATCGACTTGGCTGACACCATCCGCGGCCTCGACCCGATGCTCACGGAGTACAACGACCTGTCGGGTCTGACGACGACCGTGACGTACACCGGTCACGGTTCACGCTTCCCTCGCTTCAACATCGTCGGCAACTGCAACTTCAAGGAGGGTGAGTCGCTGTGGCTGACGAACACCCACGGGAGCAAGTTCGCGTTCCGGGTGCAGCGCCTGTTCCTTGAGAGCGACCGGCTCGTCGCGGAGTTGGAGCCGACGTCCTCGTCGTACGCGGACGTGAGGGATTGGGAGGACGTTCGCCCGGAGTACGGGTCTCGTCTGGTGGCGTTGTCGTCGCCGTTCCTGTTCGCTCGCAAGAAGGACGTCACCCGCAACTGGTCCCCGTACGAGAAGCAGGAGCCGGTGCCGGGTCGCGCGATGCCGGTGTCGGTGGCTCTGGCTGGTGCGCGCCGTGGCTGAACGCCCCGGGCTCTCGATGTGCGGCGGGCAGGACGCATAGAGCCAGTCATGCCTGCCGCCTACCTCATCGGAACGATCTCCCAGCCGGAGGTCGCGTTGACGTTCGACTTCTCGGACCGTCACGCGACGACCGGTCAGCCGTTGCAGGCGTGGGTGAAGGGTCTGCCGGGGCGCCGGTGGGATCGGTCTGCTGGTCGGTGGACGGTGCAGTGCTTCGGTGCGATGCCGACCGCGGCGTTGCGTGAGGCGGGTTTCATGTGCGACCCGGAGGCGCAGCATCCGGAGCGTCACGAGTCGTTGGACGGGGTGTTCGATCTGGATGAACTCGTCCCGCCGTTGGTGCTCGCGCACGAGACCCGACCGATCGCTGTGGTGCGGATGCGGTTCTCGGGCTGGGATCGCACGAAGCGGTTCCTGCCGTTGGGTGCGACGTGGGACAAGGCGACCCAACGCTTCGAGGTGCGGCTCGTCGATCTGGTGACGTTCTCACCTCAAGGCGAGCGGGTCATCTGGCCGAACTTGCAGTACATGGGGAACACGGTCGAGCGTGCGTTCGCTCAATCGCTCGTGGACGCGCCGACAGATTCGGCGATCGCGACGGTCGCTGCGACAGCCGCCATGTCCACGGGTCTGGACTTGACGAAGCAGGCCGAGGAAGCGGTCGCGTCTCTGGTCGCCGAAGTGGGTGACATCCCGGACGACTTCACGATGGCGTTGTACCCGTACCAGCGTCTGGGTGCGCTCGCGGCCGCCGCCGGACGAGGCCTCCTCGCCGATAGCCCCGGGCTCGGCAAGACCCGTCAGGCTCTTGCTGCGGCGTCGTTGCGTCGTTCACACCGGACCGTCATCGTCGTCCCGCCGGTCGTGGTCACGAACTGGGTCAAGGAGACCGAGGAGTCGAGCCTCGCCAAGAACTGTCACGGCGAGATCGTGATGTTCCGCGCCGGTCGCAAGGAGCGCCCGTTCCCTGACCGTGGCGTCGTGGTCATCCCCGACTCACTGATGGTGTCGCGTCCGCATCTGGTGCAGCAGGCGATCGACTGGGCGCCTGAGGTGTTCGTGTACGACGAGGCGCACCGGGCCCGGAACTGGGAGTCCAAGCGGTCCGAGGTGATGCGTGCGTTCTCCGAGCAACTCCCGGCCGACTGCCTGCGCATCGCGATCTCCGGCACTCCCCTGTTCTCCCAGCCGCACGAGTTGGCGTCCATCCTCGCGATCACGGGCCACCTCGACCCGGTGTTCGGCGGGTACTCGAACTTCCTGACCGAGTACTCCAAGCAGAACCACTTCAAGGCGTGGGTGGCGCAGAAGAAGAAGTTGCCCCAGTTGCGTCAGCGGTTGTCCGAGCATGTGTGGGTGCGCCGGTTGAAGGCCGACGTGCTCAAGGATCTGCCGCCGAAGTCGCGAGTGGGTGTGTTCGTGGACGTCGACTTGAAGGACTACCGCAAGGCTCACGACGAGGTGATCGACAAGATCACTGACTGGCTGGTCTCGTTCTGGGATGAGAAGGCCGAGGAGGCGGCGAAGATCATCGCCGACCCGAAGGTCTCACCGGAGGTGGAGGCGAAGGCGGGCCCGCGTTGGCCGAACGGCGAGGAGAAGGACTCGTGGGCGCGTCAGCAGATCGGGCTCATGTCCCCTCTGCGCAAGGCCGCGGGTGTCGCGAAGGTGCCTGTCGCGTTGGACACGATCAACGACTGGGTGGCGTCGAACCGTCTCGACAACCCGGCACCCGATGGGAGCCTGTACGACCGGCCGCTGCTGGTGTGGGCTCACCATCAGGAGGTCATCGCCGCGTTGCAGGACGGTATCGCGGCGGCGAACAAGGAGGTGCAGGTTGCGGTCGAGATCATCGACGGTGCGACCCCGGCCGCCACTCGAGGCGCGATCGTGGACCGGTTCCAAGCGGGCAAGATCGGTGTGCTCATCGCGTCGAACACCGCTGCGGGTGTCGGCATCACGTTGACGCGCGGTTCGGACATGATCTTCGTGGAGACCGACTGGACTCCGGCGATCGTGTCGCAGTGTGAGGACCGCCAGTGCCGTATCGGTCAGACGCAGCCTGTCATCTGCAAGACGCTCATCGCTCCGGAGACGTTGGATCAGCGCATCCAGAAGGTGCTGTTGACGAAGGCGGAGGTCTTGAACGAGGTGCTCGGCGGCACGGAAGCCGACGTGGCTGTCGCTTCGACTGATGACGATCTGGTGGCGCCTGCGGAGATCATCCTCGCGTTGATCGAGGTGGCGGAGCCGAAGGCGGTCAAGGCGTTGAAGGAACGCGCCAAGTTGGCGGCCTGACCGGACGGACAACCCCGGGCCCATTATACTGTGCCCATGATCGGGTTAGGCGCCAGTCGCGGGCTTGAAGGGTTATGAGCGAAACCAAGCCGACCATCCGGAACCGCGGAGCCGACCCGAAGGTCTACTCGACCACCGGCTACCCGCTCCCGATGGTTCACGACTCGGTCGTTCACCCCGACCGTCGCGAGCACGCCGATTCGCTGTACTCGGTGACCGACGAGGACGGCTGGGACGGCGAGAACGCACGACAGCGGCTCTCCACCCACCGCGAATGGTGGCCGGTCCCGTGGATCAACGGCGACCACGGCCTCCGAGGCGACTTCCACTCGTTCCGTGACGACATGGAGCGTGCCGAAACCGAACGGCTCTGCTGCGTCTGCGGCGATGGCCTTGGCTTGTCGGTCTTGATCGGCGCCCTCAGTGGGAAGGACGAGACCTCGGGTGGATGGTCCCACCCCAAGTGCCTGCGTCTGGCGGTCACCATATGCCCCCACTTCACCCGCGGTGAGCCCGACCCAGATCGAATCTCTGGCTGGCTGTGGGTCGGCGACGGCGTCGGGCTCGCCGACGCGGCCACGTTCAGCATCGACGAAGTGCACCCGGACGCGGTTCCGTTGACCCGCGCAGACATCGACCGGCTCGCGCAAGCCGACCCGATGGGCGAGACTGACCTTCGCTCGTTGATGACCGTCCCTTCCTGACGACTCTCGTCACTTCTGGACCTTCATCAGGTCCGGGTGCCGCATGTCTTCGGGTATGGGGGTCTCAGTGAAGGCGGATCAGCCGCGTAACGCGGACGGCACATGGGGCGAGAAGCCTCGCGGTGAACCGGTAACGACGTTGACCGGTTACACCGCCGACAAGATGTTCGCGGAGCGCGTCGATGCGCTGCTCATCTTGTACGGGCTGAGGAAGACCAGTGACGGGCTGTGGTTCGTCCCGTGCGACGGCTGCGACCATTGTGACCCTCACGAGAACTGCAGCGCCGCAGCGATCCAGTCGGGTGTGAAGTTCCATCCGGACCTGTACCGCTCGGGTCGGGACCGGCGTCGTTTGTGCCTGTCATGCCGGGAGGTCGAGTCGGTCGATGACCCCGGCTGGCTCTGGTGATCGAGACCGGAATGGTTACGGGCTTGCACGGGCCATGAGCATCACTGTCGAGCCCGCGCCAACCGTCACCGAGACGGACATCTTCGGTAACCCTCTCGGCCGCGGCGGGTACGCGCGAGACGGCCGCGGATCGGCGCTGGTGGTGACCACGGACCCGTTCGACGTGTACAAGTCCGGCGCCAAGAAGGGCATGTTGAAGACGTACGCGTACAAGGCGGCCTCGTCGATCGGTATCTCCACCTCGACCGAGGGGTTGGACCAGTGGAAGCAGAACCGTCTGCTGCTCGCCACGATCATCGACCCGGACCTGACGACTCGCCTGTTCCACGCGATGGACGGCATCAACCCGGAGTCCGACGAAGGCAAGGCGGTCTTCCGGACGTTCCGCGACGAGGCCCACGAGTTGGCCGAGACACAGATCGCCGCGACACGCGGTTCGTTCGCTCACTGGTTGACCGAATGCGCCGACAACGGCGAGTCCCCGCTCGAGGGTCTCGCGCACGGAGAAGCGATCGGTATCGACCCGGGCACCGCCGAGCGGATCATCGCCGGGTGGGAGGCCGTGAACATCGAGTTCGGGTTCAAGGCTCTCGCGGTGGAGGCCAAGATTGTCAACGACGAGGCGAAGGCGGCCGGTACGACCGACCGTGTGGTCGAGTTGACCAAGCCGTTGACGGTCACCATCGGTGGTGAGTCTGTCGTCCTTCCGGTCGGCACGATCGTCATCGTGGACTTCAAGAGCGGCAAGTTGCGTCGCGCGCAACGCACGGGCCTGCCGCAGTACTGGCACAAGTACGCCGCCCAGATCGCCACCTACGCGGGCGGTCACCCGTACGACCCGAAGAACCACGTCCGGATGGCGTGGACTGACATCGGTGTCCCGGCGCGCCCGTCGCAGGAGGTCGGGTTCATCGTGCACGCCGACTTGGAGGCTCTCGCCGACGGCACGAGCGGCGCTGATCCGCGGGAGGCGTTCAGCGTGTTCGCGCTCGACCTTGGGGTGGGGCGGGAGTACGCGGCCGCGTCGAACCTGCTGCGGGCCACCGAGTCGGGTGCGGGGAAGTCGTTCTCGCTGGTGGAGGTCGGCTGACCCCGACGCGATCCGCGTCCCGTGTCGCTATGTCTGTTTCTAAGAGAAACGCGGCGAGGAGTTCGTCTTGACCGCACACCTTCTGTCATGAGCATCGACAAGCACGGCCGCCCCGTCAACGCTGAGAAGGGCAAGCAGGGCTTCCAACCGACCAGCCGCACCGAACCAGTCAAGTCGATCCATGATGGGTTCGTGATGTACGAACGCATCGACCAGTTCCCGACCGAACAGACCGCCGTCGAGACGCTCAAGGTCGGCGACAACATCCTCAACGCGTCCGGCGACCGCATGTACACGGTCATCAAGGAGTTCGGCTACGACGACGAGGCTCAGGCCTACACATTCGAGACCTACCCCGGCGGCATCGACTTCGTGCATGAGGGAGAGATCGCGACGCGCATCATCGCCGACGACCCACGCACCATCGCTATCAAGGCGTTGAAGAACCACTCCCCTGAACGGATGCTCGAAGCGCTTCAAGGTCTCACCGCCCACGATCGGGTGTCGCACCTCGACCTGCCCATCGAGGACATGGTGACCGTCTCCCGGATGCTGTACCGCGAGGCCCCGCGCGTTCCGACCGTCGACGAGATGAGCAACAGCCAGTTGGACGACCTCGAACGCATCACCGCGACGCTGGTCACGGAGGACTACTACCGGTCCTTGCCGTCGGCGCCCGCGAAGGACCGGTACGCGTCGTTCTCCTCCTGCAACACCCCGATGCAGATGGCTGGCGCATGGGAGTCGATGACCTCTCCGGAGTACCTGAGCGGAGACGGTGAGGCGACCGCGGCGCAGCAGGACCGGGTGTTGTCACGGCTGCGTCGCGACTACCTCACCCGTCGCGCGGAGATCGAGGCCACGTACCCGTTCATGACGTTCGACTGATCGGGTCGGCGGTCGTGGTCGCCGCATGTGACAGGTATGACCATGATCGGTGCAGACGTCGACTTCGAGCAGGCCGACGACCCCGGAACGGCGACCGGCCGTCTCGCGGTCCTGAGCACGAGCGAGAACCCTGACGTTCGTACCGCCGTCGCGGAGAACCCCTCGACCGACCCCGGCACCCTGCTCACTCTCGCGGCTGACGCGGACGTCGAGGTGCGTTTGTCGGTCGCGTCGAACCCATCGGCCGACCGGTCGGTCCTGTCGATGCTCGCCAATGACCGAGACGTGGATGTGCTCGTCGCTGTGGCGGAGAACCCGGTCGCCGACGTCGAGACCCTCACTCTTCTGGCGACTCATGAAGCGTGCGAGGTACGTTCGGCTGTCGCTCACCACACGGCCGACTCCGACCTGTTGCGGTCCCTCGCCTCGGACACCGACCCGGCTGTCGTCGCGTCGGTGGCCGCGAACCCACACCTGCCCGTCCCGCTGCTGACGATGTTGGCCGAGTCGGTAGAGACGAGTGTGCGGATCGCGGTCGCTCAGAACTCGGGTTGTGCAGGGTCGCTGCTGGACCGGATGCTTGACGACCCGGACGGTCGTGTCGGCGCGGCCGCAGCGGCGAACCCGAACATGGCTGAGGCCAAGGTGGTCGCGTTGGCGTCGGACCCAGCCGCGGAAATCCGGGACGGTGCCTTGTCGAACCCGAACATCACTGCCTGTCACCTGAGCGAATTGGCCCAGCACTTGAACGCGGACGTGCGCGCCGCGGTGGCGGCGAACTCGCGCCTGCCAGTGGAGGCGATGGCGGTGCTGGCCTCTGATGATGAGTGGCTGGTGCGGTACTTCCTGTCCCAGAACCCGAACCTCCCGCTAGATCTGCGCGAGACCCTCGACGTCTAACGCCTTGCCCGCACACCTGTCAGGCATGACCTCGAACCAGTCGAACAAGCCCGTCAACGTCGAGAAGGGCAAGCAGGGATTCCAGCCGACCAAGCGCGGCGAGACCACCACGAACACTCCCCTTCCGGCCCCGGCTGACGAGTTCCGTCCCGGCGACTGGCGCGAGCAGGGCGACTTCCGTGCCACCCTCGTCGAACTCGGCGAGGGCCTGAACGGCGAGTACGACGAGAACGACCCGACCGACGTCGAGTTGTACCGCATCGACGTTCAGGTCAAGGGCACCCACCCGTGGGCGGACCTCGACGACGACCCCGAGGACGGCATCTGGTTCAACACGACCGGTGAGACGTCTCTGTGCACGAACTTCGCCGCCTCGTCGTCCACTGAGGAGTCCGAGGCGTTCCTCGCTGCAGCGCTGGCTCACATCACCCGCCGCTCCGACACTGGGGACGGGTCCGCCAAGGGCGCCCTCGAGGACATCGCGGGCTGGTCCGAAGCGCCTCAGTCCCCCATCGAGGTTGGCGCCACGGTCATGTGGGACGACACCGAGTACAAGGTCGTCCCGCCGGAGATCTTCAACCCCGAGACCGTCACCATCGCCAACGAGGACGGCGTGGAGACGACCGTCTCGGTCGACGACGTGTCGGAGGTGTGCGACACGTGCGGCGCCATCGAAGGAACCCCTGCGTACGACAACCACCACGACTCGCAGAACTGCTGGGCTGAGACCCCCAGCCGATTCACGGGTGTCCCGCTGACGGAACGTGAACCGGTCTGCATGCGTTGTGAGACCACATTCGAGTCCTTCGAAGCGCGCGCCGCCCACTCCTGCAACGACTACTGAACCGACCCACGGCACGACTGATGTCGACGCCCCGGGTCGCATAGATCCGGGGTGCGCGACTTCACCCAGCCTGTCCTCGACCTCACCGGCCTGACCCTGTTTCACGGCGACTGCCTGCAGGTGCTCCGAGCCGACGAGAACGGCTACGACTACGCGCTCGGGTACGGCACCCGACACCTCATCGCCGACAACTCCGTCGACGCCGTGGTCACCGACCCGCCGTACGGCCTGTCATCTCCCCCAGACACCGCCGAGGTGCTCCGCCACTGGCTCACCGAAGGCCACTACACCCACGGCGCGGCCGGGTTCATGGGCGCCGACTGGGACTCGTTCGTGCCCGGACCGGCCATCTGGCGTGAATGCTTCCGCGTGCTCAAGCCCGGTGGCCATCTCCTCGCGTTCGCTGGCTCGCGCACTCATGACCTCATGGGCATGGCGATTCGGTTGGCCGGGTTCGAGATCCGCGACAGCATCTTCTGGACGTACGCGCAAGGGATGCCGAAGTCGCTCGACATCACCAAGGCGCTCACGAAGAAGGGCGACCCGGACGCCGACGTGTGGACCGGGTGGGGCACGAACTTGAAGCCCGCGCAGGAACCCATCACCGTCGCTCGTAAACCACTCGACGGGACGGTCGTCGCGAACGTCGCAACGCATGGTGTCGGCGGGTTGAACATCGACGCGACCCGCACTCAGATGGGTCAGGCCGACCGGGACAACATCAACGCCAAGCACGCGGGCATGAACGCTGACGAGTACGTCCGCAAGCCCGGCTCGTCGTTGAACTTGTCGGTGAACCCGCTCGCGTTGAAGCCCGCCGAAGCGCACGACCTTGGCCGGTGGCCGACGAACGTGGCCATGTCGCACGGGTACGACTGCGACGAGGGCGGCGCCTGCGTCGACGGGTGTCCGGTCGCTGAGTTGGATGCCCAGTCCGGCACCACGGTGTCCCGCAAGGGTAAGCCGCGCGGGACTGTGGATCGCCCCGAGGATGCGGTGTTTGGCGCGAAGACGTCAGGCCTGTCGGGTCAGACCGGACCGGAGTACAACGACGCGGGTGGCGCGTCGCGGTTCTTCCCGGTGTTCCGGTTCAACAAGAAGGCCACCACCGCCGAACGACCGGTCGTCGTCCTCGAGGACGGGACGGTCGTCAAGCACACGACTGTGAAGCCGCTCGAACTGATGCGCTGGCTGGTCCGTCTGGTCACCCCCGTCGGTGGTGTGGTGTTGGATCCGTTCGGTGGCTCGGGCACGACCGCGCAGGCTGCGCTCGCTGAGGGATTCTCGTGTGTGATGGTGGAGTTGGAGGACCAGCACATTCCGCTCATCGAGTCCCGGTTCGCGGCCTGATCGTGAACCTCGCGGCGGTGGGGCTTGGCCGTGGCGTGGATCCATCTGTGCAGCGCACGCTCATCCTTGCCGCCATCGGCGACAGGGACGTTCGCGCGTTGCGTGCGTTCGCTGAGGATCCGAACCTTGACGAGGACAACGCGCACCTGCTCGCTGGGTACGCCGAACAGCATCTGGATCTGTCGATCGCGAAACGGATCGTGAAGTCCGGGGTCGCGGAACCGAACGCCCTGTGGTTGTTCGTGTTGGACCCCATCATGGCCATGTTGGACCGTGATCATCCCGATCTGGTCGAGGCTATCGAGGCGTTCGCGTATTGCGCTGACCAGTGGACTGTCGAGACGACCCACATGTTCGCTTCGGTGACCGTCAAGCGCCACGACATCTTCCGCACAGCGATCCTGACGGCCGCCGAACGCACCCGCCACCCCGCAGGGTTCCTTGCCGAGAACATGTTCGTGTTCCTGCCCGTGGATGAGGAACTGCTCCTCGACTGCGAGAAGGCCATCGCGGTGAACAGGCACACACCCGGGCTACAACTGGCGAACTGGCATGACCATGACGAGTTCGAGATCCGTAAGGCTGTCGCCTACCACCCGAACACGCCACCGGAGGTGTTGGAGGTGCTCGCCGAGGAGTTCCCGATCTCGGACCGTCTCGTCGCATAGATCCAGACATGAAGCGTTCCCTCATCGCCGCAGTCGCGCTCGCCGTCTCGACGGTCACCTTGTCCGCGTGCACGAGCGAACCGCCCCGCCCGGACAACCCCAAGAGCGACTACTCCACCCCCGCACCGTTTGACGTCGACATCGACGAGGTATCCAAGCGGGTCGGCGAGGAGTTCACCGACGCCGTCATCGAGTACCGCAAGGGGCATCGTGAACTGCCCGGCGGATCGCTGGCCAAGATCACCAAGGACATCTCCGACCCGTTCGGCGCCCCGCTGTACGACACGATGAAGTTGAAGAAGTTCACGCCACGCAAGGACGGCACGTTCACGTTCACACTCGCCCTCGCCGACGGGAAGAAGTGGGACTTCGACAGCAAGAAGATCCGGCCGAACGACGGCGGTCACGCCGAGGACGCGAAGGAACCGTCGGAGAACATCGTCCCTCCGACCGGGACACCGTCAACCCCTCCTTCGCCGCCTTCGCCGAAGAAGTCGTAGACCCCGCATACCCTCACCACATGGGTAAGGACACTGTCGCTCGGCAGAAAGCCGCAGGTACCGAAGGTCGCTTCGGTGAACTCGGCCGTCCCGAACCTGTCAAGGACATGGATGTTGACGAGTTCGACTATGACCCGTCCGGGCCGGTCGTGCATGACTTCCCCGCGAACCTGTTGACCGTCGCTGAGCACGCGATCGAGAAGGCGAACCGGCGCGCCGAACGAGCCGGAATCACTGAACGGTTCGAGTACGACGTCGAACGGTACGAACGCACCTACACCAAGGACGGCATCGAACGAGTCGAGGAGCGCGTCAAGTTGGCGCTCGTGACCCCGGCGCTACGTCACGACGACTGGGAGTTCATCGCGAAGGTCAAGTGGGATCCTGAGGCTGGACCGACCGTCCACACCGCCGACGGTGCAGCCCTACGGGAACGACCCGACTTGCAACGGTGCGACATCTGCCACTCCGACCGTCCCCGCAACGACACGTTCGTCATTGAACGTGACGGTGAGCAGTTGCAGGTCGGTGGCGACTGCGTGAAGCGGTTCTTCGGGATTCGCCCGCAGGGCTTGTGGATGCTCGGGTACGACCTCGAGGCGCACATGCCTGACGACGAGGGTGGCTACTCCCGCGGCGCCGACCGCACCCAGCGTGAGCAGACGATGGCGCTCACGGTCGCTGTCGTGGAGGAACTCGGGTGGCTCCCCCGGTCCCGTGCCGGGTACGCGGGCAAGGAGGCGACCGCCGACATCGTTCACGCGCTGCTGTACTCCCCTCGTGACTTCGAGAAGACGGCCGAGAAGCGTGCTTTGAAGGGCCGGATCTTTGCTCGTATGGAGGACGCCGAGGACAAGGCTGAGAAGGTCATCGAGTTCGTCACCGACCCGGACAACAACGACGGCTCGGAGTACTTCGAGAACCTCGCGGCCGTCGTGAACGCTCCGTCGGTGTCGTCGAGGAACCTTGGCATCTTCGCGTCCGCTGTTTCTGCGTACGACCGAACCCAGACGCGTAAGGCTGAGGTTGCCGCGAAGGCGCACTCGGAGTTCATCGGGGTCGAGGGGAAGAAGGTTGCCGACGTGCCGGTGAAGGTCACGAACGTCCGTTACCTCGACGGCGACTACGGCATCCGCACTCTCGTGGAGATGACCGACCCGAAGGGCAACGTGGTCAAGTGGTTCGCGTCCGGCCGTAAGGAGT
This sequence comes from Aeromicrobium jepli, assembly GCF_047246605.1. Lineage (NCBI taxonomy): Bacteria > Bacillati > Actinomycetota > Actinomycetes > Propionibacteriales > Nocardioidaceae > Aeromicrobium > Aeromicrobium jepli. The sequence continues at coordinate 211,548 of NZ_JBFOKO010000003.1, read as the reverse complement.
TCGAGACGGGCCAGTCGTTCACTCTTGCGGCGACGGTGAAGAAGCACGAGGAGTACCAGTCGGTGAAGCAGACCGTCGTCACTCGCGCGAAACTCGCACCCGTAGACGCTCCGTGAACGACCCGGGTGTGGTTCATGTGACGATGGGCGGGACCGGTTCTGATCGGAAAATCCCTGCAGTCAACCCTTAGAGAAGGTATGAACTTCAAGACCCACCTGCGACGCATCACCGATCTCGGCAAGGAGATCGAGGCGGAGCGCACCATCATCCGCAACGCCGTGAAGGAAGAGATCGAGGCCGGAGCACCCATCGGCGACTACGTCGAGATGACCTCGACGGATGTCGCGTTCGAGCAGGGCATCTCCGATGCTCTCCTGCGTGTCTTCCCGTACCTGTCCCATGTCACGTTCACCGACGGGAACCTGAACCTGTTCCTGCGCGAGGGTGACAAGTGGCTGACCCGCGAGGACAACATCGAGACCATGTCGCGGTTCATCCCGGACCTGATGAAGGCCACCGGCCAGCAGGACCGCCACATGACGGTCGTCATCTACAAGAAGCCCAAGACGAAGCGCGACCCGTTGACCGAACTGGTCCGCTTCGAGATCGTCACCGGTGAACTCCTCGCGTCCACCGTCGCCATCGGCGAGTACCCGGAGTTCTTCACCAGCCTCGACGAGGGACTCCGCACCCGCTGACCCTTCCCTCCATCTGCATGATGTGCCCCCTGATGTCGTCGCATATCAGGGGGCATGTCTGATCTCTCCCCCGAACAGCGCCGCTCCTTCGCTCAGCGGTACGCCGCCAAGCGGTCCAAGGCCGACGAAGAGGTCGCCGACTGGGTCAACGGCCGCGGCCAGTTCGTCATCGTCGGTGTGCTTGTGCTCATCGTCGCGTTCTTCCTGTTCCAGATCGTCGCTGGCCTGTTCTGATGGCGGAGCCGCGCAAGGGCCGCGTCGTCGGTAAGGCCGGAGGGTCACTGGACCAGTTCTCCACGTGGGGACAAGGTGACGGTTCGGCTGCCAAACGCGGCAAGCAGGGCGAGATCCGTACCGCCCGGCTCCTCGACGAACTCGCGTCACGTGACGGCGGGCCGAGCATCCTGCACGACCTGCGGATCCCGATGAAGGGCGTGTCCGCGAACATCGACCATGTGGTCGTGTCTGGGCGCCGGGTGCTGCTGTTGGACACGAAGGAATGGAAGCCGGGCTTCTACTGGACATTCCGTGGTCGCTCGTATCGAGGCCGGGATCGTGTCCCCCACGCGGAGAAGAAGACGATGGAGATGGCGTCCAAGGCCGTCCGTGGGTTCCTCGAGCGTGAGGGCGTGAAGGCGACGGTCGTGCATCCTGTCGTGGCGGTGTGGCCGTCGTCGAACAAGAAGACCCTCAACGTGTGGGCGTTGCGGTTCCCCGGCGCGCGCGTCATCCACGCGGACGGGCTCGGTCGTGCTGTCGGGCGCGTATTGAACAGCAGACCGTGGAAGAAGTGGGCGAACGACAACGCCGACGATGACGTGGTGAACGCGCTGGCGAAACTCCTGTACTGATCGGGTTCACCTCCCCGGCGGTCTTGCGGTTCACATGCCCGAGTCCTCCGGGGTTTTCGCGACCCCACGATCCGATGTCGACCTGTTTGTGTCGCATCTGAACTGACATGCCTTCCCGTCGCCCAGCACCTCGAGGTCGAGGTCGCGCCGCAGCCCAGACACAACAGCATCCGGCCGTTGCTCCGGGTCTGGCTGGCGCAGGAATCACCCTCGCCGTCCTGCTGACTGTCGGCCTGCACTTGCCCGGTGTCATCGTCGCGTGGCTCGCGTTCATCGTGGGCGCGTGGCTGTACCCGCCCGCGGAGTTGACCGGCAAGAAGGACTCGAACGGGTATCCGACTCCCGCGCACGCCGGTGAGGCGAAGGCGATCCGTAAGTACCGGTTCTGGTCGGACTTGAAGTGGCGGATGTTCTCCCCGAACCCGGACTGGATGCCCGGCTGGCCGGTGTTCGCTTCGACGGCTTTCGCGCTGGTGGCCGCTGCCGTGTGCGCGTACTTCGACCAGATCATGCCGTGGGTGTCCGCGTTCGTCGCGTACGTCCTCGTTGAGCAGGTTGCCGCGTCCCGACGTCGGAACTCTCCGATGGGTGAACCGTGCCCGGGCACCCGGTTCGGGTCGGTCCGCAAACTTCCCGACGACCTGCTCGGGTTCGCGTGGCGTTTCGCTGCCGGTGCCGTCGGTGGCGCCGCAACGTTGTGGACCCTCGGGTACGCGTTCACGCTCATCCCGAAGTTGAACTACGAGATGCCCGGCATTCTGGGGTACCTGCTGTTCGCGCTCGCTGGCGGCTTGACCGCGATCGGGTCGTGGTGGTCGAACCTGTCCATCGGTCACTGGCGTGTCGTGGTGAAGGCTCGCGAGGAGTGGAAGCCCCGTTGGGAGATGCTCAAGCAGGGCGACGGAGCCCCTCATCTCGTGGACCGTCAGGAGGTCGGCCCGTTCATCATCGACACGTTCGACGCTCCCGGTGGTGTCGGTGCGGCGTTCTTCTACCAGATGGCTCCGAAGATCGTGCCCGCGATCGGCACGAACACGCAGGTGTTCATCCTCCCGGTCGAGAACGTCGACGGTGACGGCCAGCCCATCCCGAACTCCCAGCACCCGCTCCGGTTCCGGATCGTGACCACCACGAGTGACGGCATGCCCGACATGACCGACGCGACCCTCGATGCGGAGATCGCGAAGATGGCGTTCGAGGTCGCGGTCGTCGGTGGTGCCATCGAGATGGGTGCCGGGGCCCCGGTCATCGGCGCCGTGCACCTGATCACGGACATGAGCGAACCTGAGGTCCCCGAGGCGGGTACGGCCGACAAGGATGCCCAGACCGATGACGACTTGGAGGAGATGCTCAAGGACTTCCCTCCGGAGGTCGCTGAGCAGATTCGCGCCGAGCACGCCGAACGGGACGCCGCTGCGGCCCCGCAACCTGTCTCACCGTCCGGGCCCGCCCCGGCGACGTGGATGGTTGAGATCCAGTTCCCGTTCGGTCCTGACCTCAAGTGGTGCCACACCGACCTTGAAGGGTTCGTGTCGGGTCGTCTGGGTGTGGACGTGTGCTTCGAGCACCGCAACTACCTCCACATGTTCGCTGGTGTCCTCGACGACCCCGAGCAGCCCCTTATCGACGCCCGCCAGATCGCGCAACCTCGCGCCGACGTGGACGTCATCGAAGCGGTCCGCCGTATCCGTGAGGAGGACACGTGGATCGACCGTTGGACGAACGTGCTCAAGACGAACGTGAACTTCCCGGTCGTGGAGCATTCGCTGCGCAAGCAGTTCGAACTGCGTGACGGCACGAAGATCGAGTCGCAGACGTTCGTGACCCTGCGCGGTGATGATGTCGCTGGCACGTACTTCGGGCTCGAGGAGAAGTTGAAGACCTCGCTGGAGCACATCCCGTTCGTCGCGACGACCGGCTACCTGCACCGTTCGAGCCGTCGCGGTGAACGTCACCCTCAGGCGTTCGACGTCATCTGGTCCGAGGGCCCCATCCCGGCGAACCCGGACAAGTTGACGCCCCCGATGCGTCCGACCGGAGCGATGCCTGCCCAGCACGCGGTCCTTCGTGGCCGTGTCAACGAGGCGTTCAAGGCTGCCCGCCTCGCGCAGCCGGAGGTGTACGACGTCCAGTGCCTGACCGGACCTCGTTCGCGAGGGAACATCTGGAAGATCAAGGTTCGCCTCTACGGTGGCGTGACGTTGGCGGAGGTGCGTGGCGCGCAGCAGAAGATCAAGCAGGCGTGGGCGTCGGACTGGCTTCGCGTGACCGAGTCCCCGACTGGTGACGGCATCATCATCATCGCTGGCGCGAACCCCAAGAGGGTCACCCCGGTCGATGAGACTGTCATGCCGGAACTCGTGTCGTTGGACTGGGAGCAGGCGTGGCTGGACGCGAACATGCGTGGCGTCGGCGGTGTGACGCCGAAGTTGACGAAGGTCGATGTTCTGCCCGACAACCAGAAGGTGCAGGTGCTCGACTTCACTTTGCCGTCCGGTCTGTCGATCGAGGAGGTTCGTCAGGCGAAGAAGCGTCTGATGGCGACCACTTCGAACGCGTTCATCGACATCCGCCCGAACCCGGACAACAACCCAGCGCACATTCGTCTGCTGGCGTGCGAAGAGTCCCCGATGCCGTACCCGGTCTCGTACGACTTCGAGTACACGGACACGCTCGACAAGGTCATCCCGTTCGCGACCGGCATCGAGGGTCGCCCCATCACGATCGACGTGAAGGACAACGCCCACCTGATGCTTCTGGGCTTGTCAGGATCGGGCAAGTCGGTGTCGGCGCAGAACCTCATGTACGGAGCCCTCGTGCAGGGGTTCGACGTCGCCGTCATCGACATCCAGAAGCAGGGCGCGGACTTCAAGTTCGCGGAGGACCGGTGCGTCGCGTTCGCGCGTAACGTCCCTGAGGCGCTGGCGACGATGGAGGCCGTGTACGCCGAGGTGAAGCGCCGCGCAGAGATCTCCGGCCGGGTCGGCGCCGGTCACGTCCGCGAGTGGGACACCCCGCCCCCGCCGATGGTCGTGTTCATCGACGAGTTCAAGGGCGTGTTGATGGCTGGCAAGAAGCCGTCCACGAAGCCGGAGGACAACCCCGACATCGAGAAGGCGCGCCTCGAAGCGATGCAAACGTACGAGTCGAAGAAGCGGATCGGCTTCCTCACTGGTCGTCTCGCTGCTGAGGCTCGTTCGGCTGACGTGCACATCTTCTTGATGACCCAGAAGTTGGTCGCGGCCGACCTCGACGACGAGGTGAAGGATCTCCGCACCAACCTAGCCCGCATCCTGCTCGGCAAGGCCTCCAACGGCGACCGAATGTCAGCCCTGCGTGATCCGTTCAACGCGCCCGACATCGGTGAGTACATCCCGAAGGGTCGCGGCTTGTATGAGTCGGTTGAGGATCTCGCTGAGGTGATCCAGTTCTGGTACGCGCCCACGGACGAGTACCGCGCAAACCTCATCGAGCGTGTCCCGGAGGTGACCAACGACCGGCGACTCGACATCGAGGAGTACCTGCCGAAGCCGATCGAGTTGGACGACGTGGCGTTCTCCGTCGTGAGCAAGGGTCCGTCGCTGGTTCCTACCGTCGCGTCCGACGACATCGTGCTCAAGTCCCTCGAACTCGGGTTGGAAGACTTGGATGAGGGCGAGGAGTACGACCTGTCCGCGCTCGGCATCGAGATCGTCGGAGATGACGACGATGGCGAGGTTGACGGGGACACCGCGGCCGACGATGGTGAGGAACTGGACTGGGGTGACGACTTCACGCCAGCGGCCGACCCGGAGCAGGAACTGGACTGGGGAGACTTCCCAGCCCTCGACACCAATGGCGATGAGGTGCCTGACTTCCCCGCTCTCGACACCAGCGCCGCGGGCGACGAGGTGCCGGACTACCCGGCTTTGAACGTCGCCCCGGCCAACGACGAGCCGGTCGAGACTCCGGTCGAGGATGAGCCGCTGCCCGAACCGGACTGGTCCTCGCTCGCGAACGACCTCACCGAGTTCGAGACCGGACCTGTCGGCCAGTGGGCTCTCGAAGACCTCGTCGACGTCAACGAGGACGACTCTACCGGCGACTCCGCTTACGGCTGGATCGTCGCAGACCGTCTCCTCGAGGTGCTGTCGGAGTCCCCGGGTGTCGCCAAGGTCGTCGCGAACGACCCGGACCTGCATGACGAGATCCTGCCCGGTGTCCGCAAGGTTGACGTGCTCACCGACGTGGCTGCCGAGTGCGGGGTCATGTTCTTGCTGCTGGCGCCGCCACGCATCCCGGACCTGCCCGGCATCACCACCCCGGTCGCTGCTCCTGCAGCACCTCAAGCGACCACTCCGGTGAGTGCCCCTGCGGCGTCCCCAGCACCCGCGCCTGTGGTCATTCCGGAAACCGGTCAGGTCATCATCCCGGTCGCCCCACCGGACCCGTCGAAGGTGACCGAGGACTTCTGATCGCCGCATCTGTCCGGGTATGGAAGACCTGCGTGACCGGGTGGCAGACCCCGACGCACCGACCTCGATGATCGACGATGCCGCACGCCACGCGGCACTGGATGTGCGGCTCGTCGCTGTCCGTCATCACAAGTTGCCGTACCCGACACTGGTGGAACTTCTCCACGACCACGACGAGCAGATCCGGGCCGCTGCAGCGTCCCATTTCAAGATGACTTCGTACCTGCTCGAGGACATGGCTGCCGACCCGTGCGAGGACGTCCGATGCGCTGTCGCACGTCACCCGCACCTCAGATCCGGTGTCGCGGACCTTCTCGCAACCGACGAATCTGAAAAAGTTCGAGCCGCCGTCGCGACGGGTTACGCGATCACGAGTTCTGCCTTGCGTTCGTTGACGATCGACACGTCGCAGATGGTCCGCGATGTGGCCGCCAGACGTCACAAGATCGCGTTCGCGTGAAGAAAGTTTCCCAGATCGACTTGATGTCGTCTCGAATCGCCGCATAGATTACTACGTCGATGTGATTCACCGTCGTCGCATAGAAGATGGTGAAGGGAACTTCGGCAAGTGATCGGGCAAGATGACGCTCCGGGACTTGTACGAGGTGAACGGGGTTGAGAAGCCCCACACACCGTCAACATGACAACGCAGAACCGACCAGAAGGAACGACCCGAGATGCGCAGCACGCAAGCCCTCCTGAACCAGCGTCACGCTGGCTTCGTTGGCATGCCCTGCGCACGACCGTCGTTGATCGAATCCACCTCGGTCACGCGTGGGTATGACGCGAAGCAGGAGTGGAATGTTCTAGGGGTATCTGTGTAACCGCATCATCAGGTGACACGCCGACCGCCCCGAGAGCCACTCTCAGGGGCGGTTTTCTTTTCCCCAAGAGCAAACAAGCAGCACAACTACAGACTTCGCCAGATGGGCAGAGGCAACTCGTAAGACCCGGACACGGCACTGATAATTCTCAACTCAACAGTGGAAACAAGAGCAATCGCCCCGGGCGCCATCCCGGGGCACGACCTGCCATGCACGGCCGAGCGGACCTCCGCTCTGCCCGACAATGGGTCACCGAAGATCATCCGTCTCGGTCGGCATGGCAGGTATCGCGCGCAGGTATGCAAGTGGCTAAAGCACGGCGACTGTAAATCGTCTCCTTCGGGTTCGTGGGTTCAAATCCCTCTCTGCGCACTGGTGAAGGCAAGGTGGAGCCCGGCGGGTGGTCACACGGTCAGGAAACGACCCGTGGAAGACCACCGTTGGATGCGGGTTCGAGTCCCGTCAGCGAGACGACACCAACGGGTGACGTCGTTGGATGCTGTAGTTCAAGGGCGGAACGGCCGGTAGTACACCTAAACCTTCACCAATCTTGTGGGTCTGTTCGGCGGCGCCCGAGAACCCTCAACCTGCACCGCGGTGCCGGTTGTCAAAGATGGAAAGCCGGAGGTCTTGCTGGACTGCGTGAGCCAGCCAATCCGAGCACCAGCGCCAAGACTTCGGTCCGGGTCGGCACCCGGACGGTAGAGGGAACCTTCCTCATCCCTGTGGACGCAACGAACGGTGAAGGTCGCGAAGAGGCGGGGCGCACGGGCCCTCGAGAACCCAACCGTGCAACGCCGGACCTCATGCCGATGCGGTCCGGAACTCGGAGAGGTGCCAGAGCGGCCGAATGGGACAGTTTCGAAAACTGTTGACGGCGGTGAACCTGTCGTCCGTGGGTTCAAATCCCACTCTCTCCTCCACGATCCCCGGTAACTCAACAGGCAGAGTTTCCGATTGTTAATCGGAGGGTTCAAGGTTCGAGTCCTTGTCGGGGAGCGTTCGTATTCACCAAGACCGGTTCGGCCGGTCTCAGTGAATGCGCGGTGACCAGCCCGGTCCGACAACTGGGCGGCAGGGGGTCGCGGCCCTGAGGTAACACTTCCGCGACCGGATTGGCTCCACGTCATCGTGGCCGCGCGGACCCAAGCCTGTCGGGGCGTGGGTCCGCACCACCCGCCCCGCTGGTGGAATGTAGACACGCTGGTTTCAGAAGCCAGTGTCCGAAAGGGCGTGAGGGTTCAAATCCCTCGTGGGGCACAACTCACCGTCGATGGTTGGCGGTGCAGTCAGGCTGTATCCGCCGTGACCTTCGGGTCGGGTGGTCGTTCCGTTGTCGGGACGGACGGGTCTCCCATCTCGGTGTGGGAGCGTGCAGATGTCTCGCAGGGACGACCTCCCGTGGCGAGACCCATTCCCGGTAACTCAGATGGCAGAGTGCCCGCCTGTTAAGCGGAGAGTCCTAGGTTCGAGCCCTAGTCGGGGAGCCCAGTGATGTCGGCGCACGATGCGCCTCATCAGGATGCGAAGCGCATCGTGATCGAGAACGCTGCGACTCGATCCCTTACTTCTGTCAGCAGCACACAGCGCCCCCTTCGTCTAGCGGCCTAGGACGTCGGCCTTTCAAGCCGGTAGCGCGGGTTCGAATCCCGTAGGGGGTACCAAACGTCACGTCGGCAATCGTGACGGCATCAGCACGAGGGCGTGACGGCTCGTTGAAGGGCTGATGTGGCTGGTCGCAGAACGGGCACGACATGTCCCCGGGAGTGGTCAGAGGTTCGCGGGACTGTCAATCCGTGGCGAACGAGAAGTGGGTGTCGAAGCCTAGTGGTGTAACTCAGCGGCAGAGTGACCGGGGAACCGGAGGGCCGTCGGTTCGAATCCGGCCATCATGTTCGACGCCAAGACATCCACTTCTTCCAACCGGGGTTCCGTGAGGCGTCCCACCTTTAGGCGGGGACATCCCCCGCCACCCTGCCCCCATCGTCTAGTGGCCAAGGACGTCGGCTTCTCAAGCCGGTAACGCGGGTTCGAATCCCGCTGGGGGTGCTGCGAGTAAAGATCGGATGGGCTCAGCCCGACTGGTCGGCTCTCGCTGACGTCGGTCCGGCCGGTGGAGACACCGCTGGCCGGGCTGGGCGTCACTCCACGTGTGCCAGATCTGCAACATCTGCGAAGGTAGCGAATCTGGCACATCTGATCGAACAGCCCGGGTCACCGGGCTTGCTGAAAGCAGGTCGTCGCTTCGTGCCGCGGCTCGCTTCACACGAATCGTCCGGAGACGTCCGGGCGCGCAGCACTGGAACCACCGGGGTGGCCCGGCCAGTGCCCGTACATCCGACGTTCGACACCTCGTGTTGGCGGCGGGGCGCATGACCCAGATGTAGATCGCGGTCATGGGCAGTACACCAGTCACCGGGTGTGCACGTTGGTCCTGTAGCGCAGTTGGTTAGCGCGCCGCCCTGTCACGGCGGAGGTCGCGGGTTCGAGTCCCGTCAGGATCGCTCCACGTTGGAACGGCACGCAAGTCCCGACTCAGTTGCGGGTGCGCGTCAAGACGGTGGTCGTGCTGTCGAGTCGCAAAGACGTGGAAACGCCCGAGACCGAACGTAGGTCATCGAGGGGCACAGGGCCTGTGCACCTCGAGCGTGATGAGAGTTCACGGTCAGGCACCACGGGATGTGGCGCAGTTGGTAGCGCGCGCGCTTTGGGAGCGTGAGGTCGCGAGTTCGAGTCTCGCTATCCCGACCAGAACCACCCTGCGGGGTGGGGGCTCCGGTTCGTCACCGGAGAGTATGCGGCTCGACCATCAGATCTCAGACGAGGTGGTCGGTGCGCGGTGTCGGACGGGTGTGGCGCAGTTGGTAGCGCAGCGGTCTCCAAAACCGAAGGTCGGGGGTTCAAGTCCCTCCACCCGTGCTGTTCATCACCGGAGGCAGACGTTGGTCGGTCTCGAATGGGTGCAGCGAGTCCCCCGCCAGTCCCGATAGCGGCTGGCCTGCCTAGGGAGTTGGGGAAGCCGGTGATGAACTTAGGTGCCTGTAGTTCAGTTGGTAGAACAGGCGACTCTTAATCGTCGGGTCGGGGGTTCGAGTCCCTCCGGGCACACCACAGATCGCGATGCCCTTGGCGCCGTGATCGCAGCGCGATTCGCGTTTGGATCGGCCGCAGAGTGCGGCGTGATCGAGTCTGTGAGGGCTGCGGGCTTAATAGATGTAGAAGACATGAGGTTGTGTGCTGACCTCCGTGCAGGCCACGCCCTCGCGAACCATCCGACCCACAGGGAGTCGCTCTGGTTCGTGAGTCACCTCGCCGGTTAATACAGCATCGGAACGCCCACCGGGACGCAAGTCGAAACGGGCAACGGACCTGTGGCGCAATCGGCTAGCGCGACTCGTTTACACCGAGCAGGTTGGGGGTTCGAATCCTCCCGGGTCCACAGGTGAAGCACCGGCGGGTGCGGATCTAGTAGGGATGAGAAGTTCGGCATTCGCAAGCCGGGGCCTCCAACAGGGGGCGTGGTGTAAAGGCGTGGGAGGACTCGCAATCCGACCAGTCGGCCCGTATGGGTCGAAGAAGCACAACCATCTCTATGACCGTCGGTTGGGTTCGCGAGCCCGGCCGACACCGCGGGGCCTTGGCGCAACTGGTAGCGCATCTGCTTTGCAAGCAGAGGGTTAGGGGTTCGAGTCCCCTAGGCTCCACAAGGTTCAACGTGTCACGGGTCGCACCGAGAGACGTAGACCGAGGGAATCTGGTCCAAGCCGGAGTCACACCGGGTGGGCATCAGGCCACGTAGCCGAACCGGCGGGTTCGTCACTGCAAGCCTGAGAAGGACGGTAGAAGACCGCCCGTTCCCGACACTCATCTTCACAGACACGGCCGGAGGCATCTGGCCCAGCAGGACGTCGAGGTCAGCGTGCTCTCGAAAGCACGGCGGTTGGCTGCCCGCCCGAACACCGCTCGACGCACTGTGAACCCAGCCAACAGGGACGTGTTGGCGCCCGGGGAAGTGGCGCAACTGGTAGCGCACCTGAGTGGCACTCAGGAGGTTGTGGGTTCGAGCCCCATCTTCTCCACCGAAACTGACGAACGAAGAACCCAGCCAACAGGGACGTGTTGGAGACTGGCGGCTGTGGCGCAACGGATAGCGCACCTGACTACGGATCAGGAGGTTGAAGGTTCGAATCCTTCCAGCCGCACGTGCGGGGCCGGAGCAAACCCGGCTCAACCGGGGTCGCTCCCCGGGGAGGGGAGCCCACCGCTGCAGTATCGATCCCCGGTTGGTCTGTCGGCAGGGCCCGCCTGACTTTGAATCAGGACAAAGCGACGTAGGTTCGACTCCTACCCGGGGAGCCAGTCGAGAGTCCTGATCGAGAATCCTGTGGGTTCGGGACTTAGTAGTGATGTAGGGGCGAGAGCCTCTCAGTGTCGTGGCGGGTGTTCCCGTGGGAAGTTCACGGCGGGCTGCGCAGCCCCTGTGTCGAGGTTCGATTCCTCCCATGATAGCGAGCACCCCAGTCAAAGGGTGTTTATCGAAAGGTCGGACGGTGCCTGCGTAGCGAAACCGTCGTTGGTCCTGTAGATCAGTCTGGTTAGATCGCCGACCTGATAAGTCGGAGGGCGTTGGTTCAACTCCAACCGGGACCACTGCGTCACTCACGGCAGATCCGCCCGCCAGCGGGGAACTGAGCCGTGGGCCGTAGCCTCACGCGGGAGCAAAGTGGGGTGCCTGCCAGTGGTGGCCGGGTACGCAGCCCGAACTGGAAGCACGAAGGTACGTCAGAAAGCCTCAGGTGAGTACGGCGAACCAGCCTCACGTGGAGACCCGTGGCCACCGGGTCAGACCGATAACCGAGAGTGGCATCTCGGGCCGGAAGCGGCATGAACGGCGGAGCGACTCCGCAGGGTTCGGCTTCCGGTTACGGCACAAGGATGAAAGTTCCCTAGCGGTAGGGCACGTCATCTGCGTCGAGGGATCGTCACAGGTGCCCGATGAGCCAGTCAAGGGTCGCCCCCTTGGCTGGCTTCCGTGTTTCCCGGGGCATGGAGTTGATGCGCTCCCCGGGTCGTACAGCATCCAGAGCCCACCTCGTGCGGGCCGGTGCGCGGTCGTCTAATCGGTAGGACACGAGGCTCATAACCTCGGGAATGCGGGTTCGAGTCCCGCCTGCGCCACTTGTTGTGTGATTCCAGTGTGGAGCCTGTCGTGTCTCGGCCGGGACGACGACGGCAGAAGCGTTGGACGTCGACGTGAGGGCCGGGCCCGGCGCAATCGTTGGCGGGTGGGAAGTTCAAGAGGTTGAACACCGGTGCGCCGGAGGTTGCGGGTTCGAATCCCGTCCCACAATCACACGACGCTCACATTGCGTTCGTGGGCATGAACTGGTCGATGACCTCATCGGCGACTGAGATGGTCACCCGGTCGGTCTCCTTGTATCCGTCGGGGTAGGTGATCTCTTGAATCTGGGTGGACGCGAGAGCGACCGGCCCGAGCAGCACTCCGTTCCACTCGTACCCGAGTTGGTCAAGGATTGCGGTGGCTTTCGGGTTCAAGGGAAGCCGCAACCGGAGTCCGTCCTCGTTGACGATGGCTACGTCGTCCCCGTTGGGGATGTACTCGAGGTAGCCGCCGTCGATGAGTGCCTTCAATGAGGCGAGGTTCCCGGACTCGAACGGTCTCACTTCGAGGGTGCCGTCGGGTTGGATGACGAGGGCCTTCTCCATGACTGTCACGGTACCGGCTCGTTCGGACGGTCCGGTGGTCTTCAACAAGTCTGGTGCCCGTGGCTCAACGGTAGAGCAGCCGACTCTTAATCGGCGGGTTGGGGGTTCGAATCCCTCCGGGCACACCGCGGCGTCCCAGCGGCCGAGACAGGCTGGGTGCGGGCCTCTGGCTCAATTGGCAGAGCAGGGGACTTTTAATCCTCGGGTTGCCGGTTCGAGTCCGGCGGGGCCCACGCACAACGATCGGTCCTCTCCCCTGCCCGGGGCTTGGACGACACGACAACAACGGCTACTGGAAGGTGGTGAAGGACGATGGGCAAGACGACAGGCATCTCTTGGACGGAGCGGACGTGGAATCCGGTCACGGGATGCGACAAGGTCTCGACCGGCTGCGACAACTGCTACGCGCTGACGCTGGCGCCGAGGCTCAAAGCGATGGGCTCCAAGAGGTACGAGAAGGATGGCGACCCGCGCACGTCCGGACCCGGGTTCGGCGTCACCATCCACCCCGATCTGGTCGACTCGCCGAGACACTGGCGCAAGCCGAGCATGGTGTTCGTCAACTCGATGAGCGACCTGCTGCACGCCAAGGTGCCGTTGGAGTTCACCGACAAGGTGTTCGCCACCATGAACGAGACACCCCACACGTTTCAGGTGCTCACCAAGAGGTCCACGAGGCTCAAGAGGGTCGCCGACAGGTTCAAGTGGACCCCGAACATCTGGATGGGTGTCAGCGTCGAGAACGAGGACGCCATGTACCGGATCGACGACTTGAAGCAGACCCCTGCCGCGGTCAAGTTCCTGTCCTGCGAGCCGCTGCTCGGCCCTCTGCCGGGTCTGGCGGACATGCTCGACGGCATCGACTGGGTGATCGTCGGTGGCGAGTCCGGACCGAACTACAGGCCGCTCGACCTTGGGTGGGCTCGTGAGGTGAGGGATGTGTGCGCCGAGACCGGTACCGCGTTCTTCTTCAAGCAGGTCGGCGGCATCAAGTCCAAGTCCGGCGGGAACCTGCTGGACGGCAACCTCTACGAGGAGATGCCAGCCCTCGCGCTCTGATCCGGACGCGATCGCGTCTTGATCGAGTTCGGTGAGTTTGCGTCCTTGGACAAGACAGACCACGACGAACTTCGGTTCGTCCTTCAAGACACCGCAGCAACCAATGGCAACGGGCGTCAGCGGTGTCTGGGTCGGCGTATGGTGCCCGGGGAGAGCCCGGGACAGGTGCAACGTGAGGGGAACGCTACAGCGACCTTCACAATCGTTGAGCCTCATGAAACAAAGCCGACTCCCCCCATTCTTGGGCTCCATCGGGCCTTCGGCGCCCCGTCGCGTGTGGAACGCGACGGGGGTCGTCAATCGGTGGACCCACCTGCTCGTGCCGAGTAGCCGGACTCATAATCCGGTGAGGCGTCGAATCGTCGGCGATTGAGGTTCCACCACGAGCAGGTGCGGGGTACCTGTGGCGCAACTGGTAGCGCACCTGCGTGACACGCAGGCGGTTCGGGGTTCGAGTCCCTGCAGGTGCACGAGCGGATTACCGGGAGCGACACGACCCAAGGCGGGCAGTCGCTCGACCGTCTCACCATCGAGTGAGTGAACGCACGGCGTTCAGTGAAACCGGTAGCCACGGGCTGTGGCGCAGTTTGGTAGCGCGCACCGTTCGGGACGGTGAGGCCGCCGGTTCAAGTCCGGCCAGCCCGACACAGACTTTGATCGGAACTCGTTCGGGTTCTGGTCTTAGTGACGGCATGAGTGAGAAGCGGAACACGGACACCTCGGCCGACGAGTTGAAGTCGGCACGCATCGAGGCGTTCACCAAGAAGCCCGACCTGACCATGCGGTCCTGTTGGGTGTGCAACCCCGCTCACGAGCACATGAAGCAGTACGGGGACGACATCATCCTCAAGTGCTTCGGGTGCGGCCACGTCTACTTCAAGGGGATCGACATCACGATCTTCGACGAGGAGGACACCACGTACTTGGACGAGTACATGACGGAGTGAACCTAGGCACTCTGAACGGTACGAAGTCCGACCCGCGAGACCCAGCGGGATACAAGTCAGGTTCGAGGTAGGTGTGCCTCGCCGCAGCGGGATTGGCTCCGAAGCGGGAAGCGTGGTGGTGTACGTCTCGGTACCTCGCGAGAGCGGGCATAGGCAGAGCGTCTCCCAAACGCCGGAGTTGGTCGGTGGTTCGAACCCATCTGCCATCACGCGCACACGCCGTGGGGATTGGTGTAATTGGCAACACGACGGTTTCTGGTGCCGTTATTCAAGGTTCGAGCCCTTGATCCCCAGCGAGACCGACGTTGGTCAGGCCCGGAAGGGAGCAGCCCGCGCTGGTCTTACCACTTCATCCAGAACGACAACCGAGCCGGGAGGCAATCATGCGTATCGCGTTCTTCACCGGTGCTGGCATCTCCGCCTCGGCCGGGATCCCCACGTACCGCGATGGCGGTTCCTCGTGGGTCAACAAGGATCTGGAAGCGAAGTCCCACTACATCCGGTACGGGAACCATCTCGACGAGTTGTGGGTCAAGCATTGGGGTCCGCTCGTGCGGACGATCGCCGCCGCCGAGCCGACGAAGGCTCACCAGTTCATCGCGTCGCTCGATCAGGACCACGAGGTGCTGGTCGCGACACAGAACGTCGACGACCTCCACGAGGCTGCCGGTTCAACGAACGTCATCCATCTGCACGGCACGATGGATCTGCGATGCCTGCGCTGCAAGACCGTTCACCAGTCGTACTCGTTGCAGCAGATCGAGGCGCCATTCTGTCCGTCCTGCGGGATCAACAGAACACGACCAGATGCGGTCCTGTTCGGTGAGGGTGTCCCCCGTAAGCCGTACAAGACGGCGGAGCGGTTCATGCGTCGCGCGGAAATGATCGTCGTGGTCGGTTCGAGCCTGTGGGTGGAACCGGCGGCTTCGCTGGTGACGTCACAGTTCGGGACGGTCAAGCGTCTCGTGCTCGTCAACGCCGAGCGCATCACGCAGGCGGGCGGGTTCGACGACGTGTGGATCGGTGACGCGGACGAACTGATCGGTTCGGCGGTGTCCGCGGGCTTGGTTCCAGCGTGAAACTGTGGATCGATGACAGGCACGCTCCCCCGTCTGACGACTGGGTGTGGGCCAAGACCTCGCAGGAGGCTCTGGATACCCTCTCAGACGCTCTGAGCGCCTCCGTGAGCCTCGAACGCATCTCGTTCGACCACGACTTAGGCGGAGACGACACGAGCCGCAGAGTCGCATTGTGGCTCGTTGAGAACCACATCCTGTGGGACGACGCGATCGTGACGGTTCACTCGATGAACCCGATCGGTGTCGAGTGGCTCACGGGTCTGATCGACATGCACGGGCCCGGGGTGACTCGGGTCTACGCAAACACGGTCCTGTGAAGGACACGAGACGCATAGAAGTTCTTGGCCCTTCGGGGTCACGGCTGGGTAGCACAACGGTAGTGCGCGGGGCTCATAATCCCGAGGTTGCTGGTTCGAATCCAGCCTCAGTCACGCGGTACTCACGCGCAGCCACGCATCGTGGTGGGGTACTGGCTGTGGGACGTGGCGGCGATGCGGAGTCACGTCCAAACCTTCTAACGGTGCCCAGCATGCAACCTCTACGAGAGGTGGGTTCTGTCCAGCCGGGCCGCAACCCCGATTCGTCGGGTGCGGGGCCTTGTGCGAGCCGTAGGGGCTCACAGGTTCTTGACTCGTGGCGAGAGAACCGACCGCGCGGACGTAACTCAACTGGCTAGAGTTCCTGCCTTCCAAGCAGGGGGTTGCGGGTTCGAATCCCGTCGTCCGCTCCAAGATTCGCGTCGAATCCCCTGAGCCTCGTGTTCAGAGAGATTCGGTGTCGGCGCGAGCCCGTTCGCGGGCCGCGTCTGCGTCACGAACACCAGCCATGCCGACCTCGACACCCTTGGCGATCACACCGACGAGGCAACCGAGCGAACCCAACCCCATGAGAAGCCAACCCCACAGGGCGGCATCGGGATCGGAGTACTCGGCGCTGGTCATGATCATGACACCGAAGAACACAATGATGGTGCCGCCGATGAACCAGCCGAACGCGGGGGTGAAGATTTTCATGCCACGGATCGTAGGCCTAATGCTCTCCACAGTGCTTCGAAACGGATTAACGTTTCGTTAGTCCGGGTTCGCGTCGATGACGAGTTTCTGTGTCGCGACGTCTTCCTCGGCCACGGGTGCGGACTCGTATCCGGCGATCTCGGCGGTGTAGAACTTCCCGCCCGTAGGAACGTCGGTGAACACGGCGTCCCACGCGCAGATGTTCTCGAACTCGCTCATGTCTTGCGTGGTCGGGCTGATTTCGGCCACCCCGACAACGTTCCCGGTCGCGTCGTTCAACGACATCTTGAGCCCTTCGTACACGTCGGTACTGGCGTCCTCGCAGTCGTGCGTCTCACCGTCTTCCATCGCGTCACTGAACGTCTGCTTGATGTTGATGACGGCAACGGACGCGTGAACGGTCAGGGTGGGCGGTTCGGTCGTCGCCACGGTGGTCGGCTTGGTCGTCGCAGGCGTGCTGTCCGCCTTCTCGGTTCCGCTTCCGTTACCACAACCGGAGAGCAGGGCGACGACGAATAGGCTTGCAGCGATCTTGCTGGGACGTGGATGTGTGAGCACCGAGTCAGCCTAAACTCGCGGGCGTGCCCATGAGCGCGGATCGGCCAAGATGGTCCAACTACCCTTGGACATGGCGAAAGGGATGGTGATTCACCGTGGTCGAACTGAACGTCTCATGGAGTGAGGTGTCGGCTCGAGTTGGTCGTAACGACCTGCCGTACACGTTGTTCGTGAACATGTGGCGTCTCGACCCAGCCGACCTTCCCGGGGCCACCCACAACGCGTGGTTCATGGCCGAGTACCCCGAGAAGCAGGTCGAAGCCGCGATGTGGGTCAACCTGTTCGACCAGATCGGCTACACCGTCGATGGTGAGCCCGCCGTTCGCGAGGACGACATTCCCGAGTTCGTGACCGTGTACCGCGGGTGTCTGCCCGAACGGATCGACGGCATGAGTTGGACAACCTCCTTGGAGACGGCCTACTGGTTCGCGTCCCGATGGACGAAGCACGGCGGCAAGCAACTACACGTGTACCGGGCCGAGATCCCGCGCGACTTCGTACTCGCGAAGGTCGGCGGGCGCAGCGAGAACGAGGTCGTCATCGACACGAGCCAGTTGGACATGGACGTCGAAGCCGAAGTCGTCCCCGAGGAGGAACTGGCCCCGTTCAAGAAGGCCCGCGAACAGGAGCAGATGGTTTCCCTCGGTGACCTGTGAACCGCTGAGGGCCGCATCTAAGAGGGCATGACCTTCCATGTGGTCGAGGCCTTCACCGCCTCCAAGACCAAACACGACGACGACAACGAAGACACTTACGCGGACGGACCCATCTGGACGGTCGTGTGCGACGGAACCAGCGACAAGTCCGGCTACCGTCTCAACGGACGTACCGGCGGCTGGCACGTCTCCCGGCTGATCGCCGAGGTGTTCACGGCGGCCGGTCCCGGAGCCACCACGACAGACCTGCTCACCGCCATCAACCTGCGCTACGACGACCTGTTCGGTAGCACCGTGGAGCCGTCCTCGCCTGAACGCCCCTCTGCGGTGTTCACCGCGTTCAACAAGGTCGATGGCACGGTCGTCCGGGTCGGCGACGTCACATGGACCGACGGCACCGACGTGTTCGCGGTTCAGAACAAGGTCGAGGCCGTACACGTCGCGATGCGATCCAACTACCTGAGGATGCTGCTCGCCGAAGGCGCCACCGTAGAGGAACTCCTCGAACATGACCCGGCCCGCGCGCTGATCCTCCCCTCCTTGCGTCGCGAGGTGGCGTTCCGGAACCGCGCCGATGTCGGCGATCTGGCGTTCGCGGCCGTGGATGGGCGCCACATCCCTGACCAGTTCATCGAGAAGTGGACGGTCGGCCCTAACGTAACCGCAGTGGCCATCGCGTCGGACGGGTACCCCCGAGTTCTCTCGACGCTCGACGAAACCGAGACGTACCTGCAGGACGACCTGCTACGTGACCCGCTTCGCATCGGTCGTCACGCCGGAACGAAGGCACCCAGTCTGGGGTTCGTGTCATTCGATGACCGCACCTACGTCCGGCTCACTCGGGACGCATCCTGACTTGCCCCGCATACCTGACCGGGTATGACACTCGATAAGAACGGCCACAAGCACGCGTCCGACGGCAAGTACACGGCCAAGGAACGCGACGAGTCCAGCAAGGCGCTCAATCCGATCCTCGCGGGTCTCGAACCGGACAACCGGACCCGCCTACAGCAGATCCTCGACGATGCCGAGCAGAACGGCTACGACGTCACTGGACTGCGCGAGTACCTCGGTGAAGAGGCTCCGGACAACATGGCGCTGTGGAAGGTGCGGGGCGCCATCCAGACAGCGAACGAGGCTCAGAACATCGAACTCATCAAGGGGTTGGGTCGCGACTTGGCTCGGGACTACGCTCCGGGCGCTGACCGAATCGAGATCGGCCACAACATCATTCACGACCAGCACGGCAACAAGTCCTACACCCCGTACTTCGAAGGGTTCGTCACCGCGGACGGCACGAGTGTGGACTTCACCGAACTCGAAGAACACGTTCACGACGAGCACTGGGACGACTTCGAGGAGTTCAAGATGGCGATCGAGTCGCTGGACAGCGAGGATCCCGTGATCGATGAGGACCGGTCCGGCGGACTCCCGCGATACTTCATCTCGCTCGACTGAGCGTGGTTTGCCCCTCTGGCGCAACGGATAGCGCACCCGATTCCGGGTCGGGAGGTTGGGGGTTCGAATCCCTCGAGGGGCGCTTCGAGCAGAATCTTCGAGTTCTGATCGAGAACGTCTGGTCTTCGGACCTTATGTGTGGTGAGCGGGAACAAGCCCGCTCGTGAGAAGTACAGCACTTCAACTTCGGGCGGGAGGGTCGAGGAACCGAACATCGGGACTTGTGAGCCCGGTATGTCAGGCATGTTCGGCTCACCGGCCCTCCCGAACCGGGACCACGCTCTTGGCCTTTTGGCGCAACAGGTAGCGCGCCCGCCTGAAAAGCGGGAGTGTCCGGGTTCGAGTCCCGGGGAGGCCACAACGACGGCACCGGTCGGTAAACAGTGCAAGTAGCGCCCGAATGGCGGAATGGTAGACGCGCCGGTCTCAAAAACCGGTGGCCGCAAGGCCGTGTGGGTTCGAGTCCCACTTCGGGCACTTGACGCGAGACATCGCGTTCATGGTGGACGTGGCGAAATTGGCAGCCGCGCCGGGTTGTGATCCCGGTGGAGATAGCCTCTCCGTGCGGGTTCGAGTCCCGTCGTTCACCCCAAGGCTCTCTGCTTGAACAACCGTGTGACGCGCGCCGCATATCTACAGGTATGCGCCTGCTCACTGTTCTCGTTCTCGTCGCCGCGATCGCGTTCGCGCCCTCGTCGGCCAACGCGTACACCATCGGCCGCCTCGACCCCACGTTCGACGGTCGAGACTTCACACCGATCATCCACGTCCGCGCCGACAACACGTCTGCGCGTCTGACGCTGCGGACGGAAGGCGCGGGCCTGTACGAGTGGTACCAGCGAGTAGCCGGAGGCAAGTGGTACCGGTACGGCAGCCAGAGCACCAACAGCACGAAGCGGGAACGCTGGTCGCGGACGTACAAGGCGCCCACGGTCCCTGCCTCGTCGAAGCCTGTGATCCGTGAGTTCCGGATGGTGTACAAGCCGCGCATCGGCAAGACTGTCACCTCACGCATCCAGAAGGTCCGCTACCTCCGGAACACCAGCATGGCCAAGCCCGGCTCCAAGGCTGGGTTCATGTACCTCGACAACGACAAGCCAGCCCGCTGGAACCCGTGCACCGCGGTGAACGTGTCGGTCGACGTGTCGAAGATGTCGTCGAGCAAGCGCAACGCCGCACTCGCCGACACGAAGGCCGCCATCAGCGAGGCCGCGAAGGTGTCCGGGCTGAACCTGCGGTACTCGACGTCGAAGTCCGCGCAGATCAAGGTCACGTACAAGAACCCCAAGAGCAACGCGGCGGCAGGTACCGCTGAGGTCACCCGCACCCCGAAGGTCAACGGCACCTCGTACTACGGGTTGAAGACCGCCACGATCCTCATGCGCCCCTCACTGGCCGACAAAACCCGCCGAGGCGTCATCTTGCACGAGATGATCCACGCCATCGGCATCGGTCACGCACCCAATGGCGACACCATCATGAAGCGGTTGCAGTCCCGGTGGACCATCTCTGCTCAGGACCGCAAGGTCATCGGGTACGTCGGCGCCGGACAGGGATGCTTCTGACATCGAGTTCTGATCGGGAACGGGGCTCGACCGGGACTTGTCATAGATGATGACCTGTCCTACCTGCCGCAAGTCGCACGCCAATCCGCGGTTCTGCTCGCGGTCTTGCGCCGCCACGTTCAACAATCGGGCCCGCGGCGGGAAACACATCTGTCAACACTGCGGTGGTCCGAAGCGCAGGAGATACCAAAGCACTTTCTGCTCGAACGCCTGCTTCGCCGCCCATGAAGGAGCAAAGTATGTCCAGCGATGGCTGGATGGCGAGATAACGAAGATCGGCAGGCGAAGTAGATTCATTCGAGCGCACATTCTTGAGCGCCAAGGGGGCACCTGTGCGCTCTGCCCAGTAGGGACAGAGTGGAAAGGTGCTCCGCTTGTCCTTGTCTTGGATCACATCAACGGGAATCCCGAAGATGACTCGCCTGACAACCTCCGGCTGGTGTGTCCTAACTGCGATTCCCAACTCCCGACGTTCAAGAGTCGGAACAAGGGACGCGGTCGGGCCTCGAGACGGTTGCGTTACGCCGAAGGTAAATCGTACTGACTCGGAATGATCGAGAAGGCGCGAAGATCGGACCTTGACTAGAACAAGAAGTGTTCTTAACCCGCCGGTGAAGCACAAATGGCTGTGCAACTCCCTTGTAAGGAGAAGGCTGCGAGTTCGACCCTCGTCACCGGCTCTGGTCACCTCGGTGACCTTCGGAGGGATGCCGGAGTGGACGATCGGAGCCGCCTTGAAAGCGGTCGGCGGCGTGCAAGCGTCGCCCGTGGGTTCGAATCCCACTCCCTCTGCTGCGACGGAAGTTTCGTCGCATGTGTGATCGTGACGGGCTTCCCGTCCCGATCGGGCCGCAAGGTGCGGCGTGATCACGTCGCGCTTCGAGCGTGGATCTGAGAGCGACGCGCTCTCTGATCGAGAAGGAACGGCACTCGGGCTTGTACTGGGTGAACAACTGAACAGAGGCATAACCCAACTCGGGGCCGATCGGTTTCGACTTTGGCAAGTGCAAGCAACTTCGCGACCCGCGAACCGTCACACATCGTGTAACAGTGTGGCAACCCTATAAATGCCGATGACAACATCGCTGCCGAGGCCGCCGAGGGCATCAAGGACATCGAGTCCTTCCTCGCGACCGAGGCTCTCGTCGCTGCCTGATCCGACCGCCGAGGCTACTCGGCACCGGCTCAGTCTTTGAACGAGGACGGCTTGGGCTCTGAACCGGCCACCGTGCAGACATGGATCTCGCACGGTCCCCCGGGAATGACTCGTGGAAGTGAGCCGTTCCAACCCAATCACTTCTGACCCCAGCAGGTACCGCTGGAACCAACGGGCCCGGTGGGTGCCACCGCAACCAGCACCGAACGCGTGACCCCGGCAGGGGGCAATCTGCAATGGTCGACCGGATTGTTGAATCAAGTCAGAGGACCGGGGTTCGATTCCCCGCGGCTCCACACAGAACCTAGGAAGGAGAGACACGACATGTTCGAACGCAACGTCACCGCGACGCTCGCTGTTCTCGCGTCCAGCCCGGACCGCGAAGTGACGGCCGTGTCTCTCCTGTCTGGGATCCCCGAGGACCAGATCGCCAGTCTTGGTGGTCTCCCTCGGGGGTGAACTCATGAAGAAGAACACGAAGAAGTCCAAGCCAGCCAAGACCGTCACCACGATGACGCACACGGCGGGTGACACGACGAACCCTCGCTCCTACGACCCTGTGGTCCGGGCGGGCAGTTCGTTCAAGTCCGTGCGCTGACTCTGAGGTCGGCGCGCCCGGGTAGGGCAAACCGATGGTTGGCTGCCGGTCACCGTCCGGAAAACGGTTGGTCCTCTCACGAGGGCGTGCGGGTTCGATCCCCGTCCCTACCGCCGACTGCTGCACTCTGAACCATCCGACGCGCACGGCGTCGATCCAACTCACGTCCTCGAGAGGAGAAACTCATGTACGAGACTCGTAACCGTCTGGCCGCCGACATCCGTTCGGTTGTCACCAGTCATGTCGCCAGCAACCCCGGGGCGGTGTCCGTGCTCGCGGACTCCCTCTCGATCCCTGAGGAGAGCGTCGCCAAGATGCTCACGAAGGGTCGCTGGGATCTGGCACTCGGCGTCGAATGCGTCGACGCGCTCGGGCTCAGTCTGAGCATCTCTGCAACACCCTGACGGATTCTGCCCACCCGCGGCCGTCAGGTCATCGGGTGAGACCAGCCGAGGGATGGCGGCGGCGCTTCGTTGCTAGCGAGGTTGCCCCTTCACGGGGGCGTGTGGGTTCGATCCCCACTCTCACCGCTGACCCTCTCGCAGGGTCTTCGCCGCTCTAGTTCATCAGGTAGAACACCCCACTCGTAATGGGGAGGTGCCCGGTTCGAGTCCGGGGAGCGGCTCTTGGTATGGTTTCTTCTTGTCGACGGGCTGTGGCGCAGTTTGGTAGCGCACTTGACTGGGGGTCAAGGGGCCGTGGGTTCAAATCCCGCCAGCCCGACGCGAAGAGGCCGGAAACCCCGAAAAATCAGGGTTTCCGGCCTCTGCCGTGAGCGCCGCACACACTGAGTCCATGACGACAGACGCACGCGTCAACCGCAAGCGAACCCTGTCAGTTCCCGAGCCGAGAGCGTCTTGTTGACCGGACCGTCTGCGGTCCAGTCCGTGACAAGCCACTGTCCGGTCTTCAAGCCGAGCCAGTCGTTCGCGGTCACCCGAACCGCGTTGACGTGACTGCCGTCCGATGTGTCAGTGGCCCCCACCACCAGTTCACCGGCGGGCTGCTCCGCCACCCGGAATCCCCCAGCGGTGTTCGTCCAGTCGGTCGAGACGCTCTCGACAGGGAACTGCGAACTGTCCGTCATGGTGTGCTTCGGCTCGAATCGTGCGACCGTCCCGACGTTTCCGGGACCGGTGGCACGTTCGACAGTCAGTGTCGGCTGCTGCTCCCCCTTGCAGAGCACCGAACGAATCAGTGGCTCACCCGCAGCAGACACACCAACCGCGGCACTACCCGCGACGGCAGGTTCCTCCTCGCCTTGCATCACGACCGACAACCCGGCCGATGTCACCGCCACCACGGCGGCCGACACCAGCCACGGCGTCACGTCCTGCCTGCTCAACGATCTCCCCATGCGCTGCAGGGTACCCGCGCCGAACCGATCGTCGCAGCAGATCGAGATCAACGACCGGACGGGCTTGGGTCTGCCAGTTGGGCGCTCTCGGGAGCAGCGGCCGTCGGTCGAGGCGTGCGCCCGGAACAAGGGAGAATCCCGTGAAGAAGTTCCTGCTCGCCCTCGCGACGGTCATGCTGGCCGCCGCCGCACTGGTCCTTCCGTTGTCGCCCGCGAACGCCGCGGCCAACGACCTCGTGATCGCCAACCACTACTCCTCGCCGCGGAACATCGAGGTGTGCCGCGACTGGGGCAACACGTCCTGTCAGACCGCCTCCCCGAAGGGCTTCCTCACGCCCGGACAGAACAGCAAGACCAAGTTCGGATGGGCGGACGCCGACGGTTTCAAGGTTCCGGCCGGGTGCCGGTTCCACTACACGCAGTCCGGCACCAAGAAGTCCGTGTCCGGTGGTTCGACCGGCAAGTGGTTCAAGATGGGCGGCTTCTTCGGCACGAAGCACTACATCACGTCCAACAACCTGACCTGCTGACCTGCTCCGAGGGAACGGAGGGTGTCGCCCGTGTCGGGTGGCCCCTCCGTTCCTGATCGAGGCCGGGTCAGGCTTCGGGCTTGTTCACGCCATGAAGACCATCAAGGGTGCCGAGAACACGTTGAAGCGGCTTCGCGTCGGCACCGTCCTTCTCGACCGTCACGGCAAGGCGTGGCAGAAGACCTCCACGAAGGGGTGGATGGAGCCCGGTTCCACGCTCGAGACGAAGCACTTCATGATGTTCGGCCCGTTCACGATCTTGCACGAACCCGACCCGGAGCCGGTCGCCGAGGAGCCCGAGCAGACGTACTACTGGCTCGCTCCACGCGACCCGCTGCCGCCGCTGCCGGAGGACGCGTCTGAGAAGGCACGGCGTCGCCGTCGCCGCAAGAACCGACAGGCTCGCGAGTTCGAGGAGTACCGCCAGCACGCCGAGGCGAGTCTCGGCATCAAGTGCCCCGCCTGTCGCGCTGGCATCGGCATCTGGTGTGGCGCCAACCGTCTCGACGGCGGAACGATGCACGAACGTCGCTGGAAGGCCGGACGCGAGGCTCTCGAGGTCACGAAGCAGGCCCAGCAGGAGGTGCCGGTGCCGTGAAGCGGTTGTTCACCGAGGACGGCACGGACGTCACCGAGTCGGTCCAGATCATGTACGACGTCGCTCACGCGTCGATGGGCTGGGACTACGGGATGTTCGACAACGAGGAGGTCAGCGCGGTCATCGAACTGGCCACCCAGATGGGCTGGAAGGTTCCCGACCTCAACGAGTCGATGGCAACGATGGCTGTCCACTACCCCGACCACTACTTCTCTGACGGTCGCATCCGGCCCAAGGTCGGCCTTCGGGTTCGCCTGTGGGTCGGCGACCGCACGAACAGGGTGTCGGTGGATGGCGAGGTCATCGAGGTGCACGACGGGATCGTCACGTTCATCGACGCAGACGGGTCGAAGTTCATGTGCCCCGAGGGCGAGAAGGGCCTGTGCGTCCTGTGATGTGGCGAGGGTTCGCCGCATAGAACTCTTCGTACACACGCGAACGAAGAGGGAACATCATGGTGGTCATCGAACTGGTCAAGGACGTCACCGCAGACAACTCCGTGACCGTCGCCCGCAAGGGCACACGCGGCACCCTCGTCGCTCGTCTCGATGACTCCCTCACCGACGGTAAGGCGCGCTTCTCGGCTCGCATCATCGGTGACCCGTCGAGCGTGTTCACCCTCGCGAACACCGACTTCGAGGTCTACGACCTCATCTCCTGATCGGGCCCAGCCCCGGTTCGGGACTTAGCAGCAAACGTACGGCCGGTCGCACCGGCCATGTCCAAGTGGCGGAATGGTAGACGCGCTGTCTTGAGGGGGCAGTGACCTTCGGGTCGTGAGGGTTCAAGTCCCTCCTTGGACACAGAGACATCCGGGCTTCGACGAATTTCGATGAAGGTGCACACCGGATGTCTCTACTTGCCGCCTTGGCGCAATTGGCTAGCGCATCCGCCCGGTACGCGGAAGGTTGTCGGTTCGAGTCCGACAGGTGGCTCGCAGTTAGTGGTGATGTGCCCTCGTAGTTCAACTGGAAAGAACACCGGATTTCTAGCCCGCAAGTTGAGGGTTCGAGTCCCTCCGAGGGTTCAAATGTGGGAGGCGTGAGCCGTCATAACCACGACAGGTGGGGCCGATCCCGTGGACCAACCGGGGACGACCAGCGATGGTCAAGATCCGGACAATCCCACCTTGAAGTCCCGGCGAAGGAGGCATACCCGGGACACCCCTCATGGTGGTTTGGCCGAGAGGTTAGGCGCACGCCTGCAAAGCGTGTTACGCGGGTTCGAATCCCGCATCCACCTCCAAACGCGCTTCCCGTCCGGCGAGGCGCGGAGCACGCAGAACCTCCACGACGCACTCCGCGTCTCACAAGCCACAGCCGATACGGTGTCCGGATGAGCACCCACGAACGACCCGGCAGGCCCGCGTTCTCTGGCGAACTAGCCACCGCAGTCGGCCATGTCGTCCTTGAGGCGTCTCAATGCGAGGACGCCCTCGGCGAGATGGTCCTGCTGGCGAGCGGGAACCTCGGGGACACTCCCGACAACGTGTGGTGGACTTCCGGGGAACGGCTCGCGTCAGCCGTCGAAGCGTCCGGCGTGGAGAACACCTCCTCGATGGCTGACGAGTACCGGCGTCTCACCGAAGCGAGGAACATCATCGTGCACGGCTTGTGGCTGGAGAGCCCCACCGCGTTCGTCGTCATGACGCGTGGCAAGTCCATCCGGCGCGACCCGAATCCCCCGCACTACGGCTTCGGCACATGGACCCTCGAATCGATCAACGATGTCGCCGACCGGTTCAACGCGCTCGAGTAGCAGGCACAGGCCGCCATCGAAACCATCATGGGCGCGTTCGGCCCTTCCCACTGATCGGTGTCCTGTGGTTGCCGTACCTTGAACAGTCATGAGCGACAGTAAACACGTCATCGTCCGAGCCGCCGAGATGCAGCGCGACGACACCGAGACCAGCATCGGAGTGTTCGCTCGACACACCGTGGACGAGCGCCCGTACAGCGTGTGGCATTTCTTCACTATCGCGAAGCCCTACGACGACATCCCGTGCGTTGTCGAGCACGCGCTCACGTGGGGGTACGACGAGACCGACGCTGAGATTCACGCCGATCACTACGACTACAACACGTTCGACACGCACGCCGAGGGGTACGCGCACGCGAAGTCCATCGCCGACGCGCTCACGTTCGACGACGTGGACATCAAGGAATGGATGGACCTGTCGTGAAGCAGATGACCGCAGCGGAGCACCGCCACATGATGGCCGTCATGGACGACGTCAAGACCGCCCTCGTCGCCGAGCAGCAGAAGCGTCGGGAGAACCCGATGACGTGGAGGCTCAACGAGGAGAGGGTCGTCCTCGAGAAGGTCAACGAGTGGCGCGCCAAGACGGGTCTGAAACCCGTCATGCGTGAGCACATCGAGACGATCGAGTCGTCCGCGAACGGTCACAGCGACTACACGGAGAAGTTCAGCCTGTACGCGGCAGAACTCGCCGTCGGTGTCCACTGGATCGATGAGCGGGGTCTCGTCTGAGCAGTTCCCGGCGCCCGTAGCACAACGGATAGTGCAGTGGTGTCCTACGCCATCGGTTGGGGGTTCGAATCCCTCCGGGCGCGCCAACCAACCCAGAACTAGCGAACGTGGAAGGAGTCGAGGCGTCATGCGTACGACCTACTGGTGCCTCGACGTTGACGGCGTGCTGAACGCTTGGGATCTGTCCGGCAAGAAGGACCCGCCCGGCATGGTGTTCGAGCACACCGAGATCGAGGACACCCCGATCCACTACCGGCGGGCCGTGATCGACTTCGTGAACGAGATGGCCGCACGGCCCGACGTGATCATCGTGTGGACGACCGACTGGACCGAGAAGGCGAACAGTCTCCTCGCGCCGACGATCGGTCTGACCGGCCCGTGGGACGTCAACCCCGGCCAGCAGCCGGGAGAGTCCGATTGGCCGTCCCGTGCCGAGTGGTGGAAGTTGCGTCGTGTGAAGCGATGGCTCGCGACCGGGCAGAAGGTCGTGTGGACCGACGACGACATCCTTCCCCGGCACAAGCCGAAGGATCCGGACGCTCTCGTCATCGTCCCTACACCGTCGCGGGGCCTGTCCGACGCGCACCTGCGGAAGATCCGCGAGTTCATCGACCTACCCTGAACGGGTGACCATCGCGCATCATTCGGCTCCCGACCCGGGCCACGGCTCGTACCAGCGAGTCGTGAACGTGTCGTGGCCGCTCCGTGACGAGAACGGCCCGCATGCTCGCAACATCCCCGATCAGCCGACACATCCTCGTATCGAGGCTCGGCTCGTGTTCGAGACGGACGGCGAGACAGTCGTGACCGGTGTCGCGGTTCGCAAGCACGGCCGTCACATCTGCGTGAACGTCCACGACCCACGGTTGCAGGTCGGGTACGTGTGGCTCGACCAGAACGACGTCCAGTTCACCTGATCGGTGCTCACCCTTCCGAGACCCTTGCGGCAGACATGAGCACCGATCAGGACACCATCGTCACCAACTACAAGGTCCACCCGACCGGGTGGTTCGACGCGTGCCGTGAACTGGGGCCGCTACAGGACTCCTTCTCCGTGAGCGTGACCCGAGGCTTCGGTGGGCGGTGGCTCATCACGAGGGGCGTCACCCACTGGTCACCGACATACAACGAATGGCGGGACACCCACAACGGGTACACCGGCAAGCCTCCACGGGCCGAGGACTACATGGACCTCGACACGGCGTTGAAGGTCGCTCGTGAACTGGCGAACAAGGCCACCAACGTTCGCGGCCGGACGTTCATGGAGGCGCTCAAGCATGAGCGTGCCCTCAAGGCCGAGACCGAGGCGAAGACCAAGGCTCGCCGGGACGCGCGGATGAAAGTCGGAGCGAAGGCGCGCCGCTGACTTCCTTGACAGGACTGCGAACCACACCAGCCAGTGAGTTCGCCGCATGTAACACCCGTGGCACCCTTCGCGGTGTCCTCGCGGATGTAGCGCAGTTGGTAGCGCGTCACCTTGCCAAGGTGAAGGTCGCGGGTTCGAACCCCGCCATCCGCTCCACGCAGTTTCCTAGTCTCTCGTTTCCACTGTTGCAGGAAACAACGAAAGATCGTGATACCTCGGGCCGAACCGAAGTATCGCCGATAGCCGAAGTTTGAAGGGGGTGCGGCACCGGTGGCGAACGTTCGCCTCTACCTTGACGTCGATGGGGTGATCAACGCGTGGTCCCCGTTCGGCGACTTCACCTCAGGCGACGACCGCTACCGGCGGGCCCGGGCGGCAGGCACCGTCGTCACCTACCGACCCGTCGTGGTGGACGCCATCAACACGCTCTCCCGTTCCGGCGTCGAGGTGTTGTGGTTGACCACGTGGAAGGAACAGGACCGAGCCGAACTGACCCGCGCTCTCGGCTTCGAGCAGTTCCGCGGCCTGACCCGCGAACAGGAGAACGGACTGTGGTGGAAGACCGCCGCGATCCTCAACGACTTCGAACAGCGGGGCCCAGCGCCGTTCATCTGGGCCGACGACGACCTGAGCATCTTCGAGTACGACAACCTCACCCAGTACCTCCTCGAGCGTGACCAGATGGTCGCGATCGCCCCCATGTGCCCGGTCGAACCCGGGCTCGGCCTGTCAGACGACGAACTGGAATTCATGTACCGGTTCTCCGTAAACCCCGAACCCATCGAGGTGACGGCTCGTGACTGATGCCCGCTGGTACCTCGACATCGACGGCGTGGTGTCCGCGATGTACCCTCCCGCGATCGCCCACACCTACCTGTCGGTTCCCGTACCCGGCAACGGCGACCACTGGATTCAGCCGAAAGTCGTCGAGTTCATCAACAAGGCTTCCTGCGGTGGCGTCGAGGTCGTCTGGTTGACCTCGTGGGAGCGAGATGATGTCATCTCGGCGTTCGCCCCGGCCGCGTGGCTACCTGAGTTCCGGCACCTGCCTTGTGTCTCCGAGTACGGGGTGGAGGACTTCGACTGGAAGCGCAAGGCGCTCATCGCGGACCTCGAAGCGAACCCGGTCAAGTCGGTTGTGTGGACCGACGACGACGTGACCCCTGACGACATCGCCGCCGTCAAGAACGCCGCTTCAAGGGCACTGATCCTCGCTCCTACCCCGAGCGCGGGCCTCACGTCCTTCCACACCACCCAGATCGCAGAGTTCCTACACCTGTGAAGCAGATCTGCCCGTCACGGAGCGTCACATCCTGATCGGTGTGCCCGCCAGTTGAGGGCTTGAACAAGCATGAGCGACCACAGCGCAGCCATCCAGCACATCGAGATCCTGCAGGAGCAGGCCATGCGATCCGCCCGAGATGGACGGGAGACGATCCGCGTCACCGCCGAGTACGCAACCGTCAAGACCATCATCGGTATCGCCAGCACGGTCGACGAGCACATGGGCGCCGATGACGTCTACACGGCGTTCCTCGTGAAGTTCCGTGAGACCGGCGACGTCGAGGCCGCGAAGGACGCCGCCTACCAGACCGTGCAGGCCAACGTCGACGAGCAGTCCGACCGTCGCCGCACCGGCATGCGGGCCGCGTTCAAGCACATCGTCGGCACGTTCCCGGCGCCCCGATGATGCCCGGAATCAGCCTCGACTGGCCCGTCATCGCCGGAGTCGCAATCCTCGCGGTCATCGTCATCACCGACACGGTGGGCCTGATCCGTGAACGTCGTCGCGACCGACGCGGGAGCCTCTGATGCTTGCCTTCATCGGGTTGACCTGCCTCATCATCGTGGCGTTCATGGCCCTGCTCACCATCATGATCAAGGCCATGTCCGAACCCCAGCACGCCCACCCCGACGCTGAGGTCAACCACGGCCGCAGCGGAGGCGGATGGGGTCTGTCCACCTGCACAGAACCCGGATGCGACTGGACCGAGATCTACTGATCGGAAACCAGCCACCGGGCGGGCTTACCTGCTCGTGTTCACCACTATCTTGATCGGCGTCGCCGTCACCCTGTTCGCCGGACTCGTCGCGAAGGGCATCGGCAACCGTCTCGGATCGGCCCGCACCGGCGACTTCCACATCTCGTGGAGCGAGTTCATCGTCGGCGCCATCGCCCTCTCGTTCGTGATCGTCCCAGCGACCACCGCGGCCGGGTACGCCATGAGTCGCAACAGCGCCATGACGTACAACGAATGGTGGGGTGGCGTCGAGAAGACCGCCGACGTCAAGAAGGTCACGTGCCGGTACGACGGATGGGGCTGCCGCACGTACGACTGCGACTCCTACGTCGTAGCCGTCACCAAGACCCGCACCACCTACGACTCGAAGGGCAACTCGCGCACCGAGACGTACACCGACTACGAGACCCGCTGGCACTCGTGCCCGTACGCCAAGCACGAGTACCACTACACGATCACCGACACCCTCGGCGACCGTCACGACATCGGCGGCCGACGCGTGGACGAGGACCGCAAGGCCGCCCGCTACCGCAAGAACAAGGCCATCCCCGACTCCATGAAGTCCGGCATCCCGACGTTCTGGGCCGAAGCGAAGGCCCGCATCGACGCGAAGAACCCCGGCGGTGTCACCAAGCGCGTCAAGTACAAGAACTACATCCAAGCCGCACAGGACGACATCTACGCCAAGTTCTCCGACCGCATCAAGGAGTTCAAGAAGCACATGCCGACCCCCGCCAAGGACAGCATCTCGCCGTACCTCGCGGAGAAGTTCTACCCCGTCTCCATCCCCGGCATCGACAAGTCCTTCAAGGACGGCACGTTCAACACGAACATCCTTCGACTGTCGGGTCGCCTCGGTCAGAAGTTGCAGGGCGACCTGCACGTCGTCGCCGTCAACACCAAGAACGTCACCGACGGGAACGCCGACGCTTACACACAAGCGTTGCAGGCCTACTGGCAGTCCCCCGCGCTCGGCAAGAACACCCTCAGCAAGAACGGCGTCGTCGCCGTCCTCGGCGTGGACACCACCACGAACACGGTCGCATGGTCGCGCGGGTTCACCGGCATGCCCGAAGGTAACGAGCACCTGACGCAGACGCTCCGCTCCCTCGCTGGTCAGCCGTTCACGCCCGCACTGTTCGAGCACGCACAGGCCGGACAGCCCGCCACGGTCGCCGATCTGGTGATGGGTGGCTACAAGCGAGTCGAGATGGAGAAGTACGAGTACCTCGCCGCCGAGATTCAGCCGTCCGGCGGCGCCAAGGCCACCATCCTCATCCTCGGCCTCATCATGTCCGGCGGCTTGTGGTTCGGACTGCTCGCGTTCAACCACCGCGACTACTTCGGATCGAGTTCCTACCGGTACTGACCCTTAACTCTCTCGCCTGACCAAAACACACCTAGGAGCAACAACCCCTCATGAACACCGACTTCGCCAGCCGACTCCTGTCGAACACGAAGGCCCTCGTCGCCGCTGCCGTCGCCGTCGTCCTCGTCATCGGAGCCATCTGGTTCTTCGCGACGTACAACTCGACGCAGAAGAACATGGTCAAGCGAGAGCAGGCGCTCTCGAGCCAGTACAAGGACAACCAGAACGAACTCGCCGCGTACGTCTCCACCATCAAGGAGGCCCTCGGTGTCGCCGACCGCAACACCGACGCGCTCGACAAGGTGCTCGCGAACGCCGTGCAGGGCCGCTATCAGGTCGGTTCGACCGCGCAGCCCGGCGGCGGTGAACTGTTCTCGGCCATCACCGAGGCGTACCCCGACCTGAGTGGCGTGTCGCTGCCGTACCAGAAGGTGCAGGACGCCGTGATCTCCGGCCGTGAGGCGTTCAAGAACAAGCAGACCAAGATGCTCGACATGGCCCGCGAGTACGAGACGTGGAAGAACTCCGGCATCATCCACTCGCGCATCGCGAGCATGGTCGGCGCCCCGTCGGACAACCTCGTGGCCGCCATCGGTGACGACGTGAAGAAGGGTCAGGCCGCGCTCGACCGCATGAAGACCATCGTCGTGACCGCCGAGTCGTCCAAGTCGTTCGAGTCCGGCGAGATGGACCCGCTCGACCTCGGCCCCACCGCCGCCCCGTCGGCGAAGTAACCCACGGTCCGGGGAGGGTGCGCTAGGTCTCGGGTCTGGCGCACCCTCCCCTCTTCTCATTCCACCCAGTCAGGAGACACCTCATGATCCACGCAGTCTTGAACATCAGGGACAACGCAGGCGTCGTCGTGTCCCAGACCGCCTTCCACGCCGATGAGGTGTCCATGCCCGGCTACGTCGACAGCGTTCGTCGCGGATACGACGGCACCGAGTGGACCACCGAACTCATCACCGTCATCGGACAGGAATCCTGATGCCCACCAAGACCGTCAACGAGTGGACCGACGGGCTCGGGCAGACCATCCGCCCCGGAGACCACATCGCCGTCTCCACCGTGAACAACAAGTCCCCTCAGACCGTCATCGCGAAGGTCACCGCCATCAACGTGACCGACGCCAAGGGCAACCCCGTGTTCGACAACGGGTTCGGGGACACGTACACGCCTCACTACGGCGGCCCCACCGAAACTGACACGATCCCCGGCGCAACCATCACCGCCATCCCCGTCGCTGACATGCGCGGCTTCATCCGCTGGGGAACCTACTCTGGCGGGAAGGCGAAGGCCGTCACCTACCGACTGCTGGGCAACATCATCAAGATGTCCGACGATCAAGTCGCCGCCCTGTACGGGCATGTCATGCGTAAGCACAGGAACACCCGTAGCGACGACGGAACGGTCTTCGGTCCGGCGATCGTCGTGAACGGCAAGGCCTACCAGACGCTCCCCGCCATCGAAGATCTCTGCAACGCGTCCGGACTCCACCTCGACGTCATCCCCGGCGCCGACCATCCCGGCCTGCTGGACGTCAACCCCGACCTCGACTGGCACTACCGGCTCGTTGAGGAACAGGACGATGACCGTTACCTGCTCGTCGCTCGCAAGGAACTGTGGCTCCACAACCCACTCCTGCGCGTCAAGAACAACGGGAAGACGTCCTTGGACCGCGAACTGATCAACGAGATGAAGGCCAGCCAGAGCGCCTGATCGGGGTCGGGGCCTCTCACGGGCTTGAATGGGGTATGACGTACGAGACGAAGACCGTGGACCGTGACACCTTCACCACGTTGAAGGGCGCCCAGCAGCGCGCGTTCAGCGGCATGGGTATCGACCACGACCCGGTGTACGACGAGAAGGTCTCGTACTACCACGGTGATGACCGTGACTTCATCGACGTCGCATGGGATCTCAAGCACGCCGGGATCATCGACACCGTGAAGTTCGTTCCCGCCGAGCCCGACCCTGACGCCAAGTTCACCGAAGAGGTGGACGTCTGCCATGTCATCTCGACCGCGTTCCGGAACTCGACGGCCGTCAAGCACCTGATCGCGCTCGAAGCCGCCCGCCTCATCCTCGACAGCGAGCGTCTCAACACGATCCTCGATCAGGTGCCCGAGGCGGCAGAGCGTGCCCGAGCCGAAGCCGACAAGGACCGGGCCCTGTACGACGGCGCCGCCACGTACCTCGTCGCGCAGGTTGCCACCCTCATCCGTGACACCCCCGCCTCGAAGGACGCCCACAAGGTGCTGTCGGCGCTCGCGAAGCAGGAGACGACCGTCTCGTGAACTGGCAGGACGACATGAAGCGCGAAGCGGTCACGATCGCGTGTCCTGAATGGGTTCATCACCCCGACGACGAGATCGCCGTCGACATGGACTTCGACGACGGTTACGACCCGACCTACGGCGGCTACGACCCGCGCACCCTCATCGAAGTCAGGGTCCGGCGGCACAACGGCGAGAAGTACATCTCCGACTACGAGACGTACCGAAACGAGGAAATCGACGCGTTCTGGATGGCGCTCATGCGCGGCGACGGGAAGGGCTGGGAGTTCTGATGGGTTGGAAGGACGACATGCTGCGAGCCGCGGCCGACGTCGCGTTCAAGGGTGCCTACTCCGGCCCCGGGTACACCATTGACGTCGAGTTCAGCGAGGACGAGTCCCACGACTACACGTTCGGCAACCCGACGATCCGGACCACCTACGCGACCATCACCGTCTACCGGGGCCCAAAGCCCGACGACCCATGCGACTGGAGCAACGTGGTCACGTCCCGACGCTACGACAACGACGAGATTCAGGAACTGTGGCTCGGCATCATGAACCACGACCCGGCCGATTACACCGACGGGTTCTGACGCCCCGATCGACTCCGGTCACACCGCCTACCTTGAGATGAGCATGAAAATCACTTACACCGGCGATGACGGCACCATCATCAGCGAACCGATCACCGGGGCAGACGCTGCACGGATGAACCGTGCCCGCAAGACCATCAGCAACTCCGTCCCGGTGTCGATCATCACCGCAGTCCTGTTCCTCATCGGCGCCGCGGCGTACACCGCCGCCGACAACACACCCGTCGCGGCCGTCTGGCTGATCTCCGCTCCGGTCGCTCTCGGGCTTGGGTTCTGGCGTCGTCACCGTGCCCAGCGGGACGTCCTCACGTTCATGCACGAGTTCCAGACCCGTCACGGGATCCCGCTCGATCCGGAAAACCGTAAGGTGACCATGCGACGGACCGGCGAGACGAAGGGCTGAGTGACGATGCAGTGGTCGGAGGAATTCGAGCGTGGGCTCGAGTCCGGTGAGTTCACTCCCGAGATCGAGGCTCGCATGCGGTCCATGTACAAGCAGATGCGTGCTCTCGTCGTCACCCTGATCGGCATGGCCGTCGGCTCGATCACAGTGTCTGTCGCGATCGGGTTCATCGTGAACCCGTGGGCAGGCGCGTTCACGATGCTCCTCGCGGTCATGGGTATCAGCCGGTTCGTGGACACGACGGTCACCGCTAAGCACGAGGAAGCGGACCAGATCCTTCGCGACGCCGAGGCTCACACCTCAACCAGTGAGGACACGCCCTCCTCCTGAACCCGGCGCAGCAAGTCGTGACCTGATTGAAGAGGCGAAGGACCGCCACGGTTCTCCCAAGCCGGAGAGCCTGCCCGTCGCGACCGACGTCTACATCAAACCCTGATCGAATCAAGTGCGTCTCGCGGGCTTATTCCCTATGTGAGCATCAGCGTGGACTTCGCCGACCCAAGGTGGTCGTACATCCTCGGGCTCTTGCAGACCGACGGTCACCACCAATCAGGGGGCGGCCAGAAGGGCAAGATCACGCTTGAACTGAACTCACGTGATCGTCAGGTCTTGGAGGACATCAGCGACTTCTTGCCCTGCAACAGTTCGGTCCTCGATCGGACTCGGGACACCCAGTTCAAGGTCGACTACACCTCGTCAACCCTCGCTTTTTCGAGTCTCGAGATGCGCAAGTTGTTCGCCGAGGTTGGCCTCTTGGTTGGCCGCAAATCGAAGTCCATCGCTCCACCTTCCGTACCGATCTCCACGCCGGACTACGTGCGGGGACTGCTGGATGGAGACGGATCGATCGGGTTCACAGCAAAGAGATCTCCGTTCATCGGTTTCGTCACCGACAGCGAACCGATGGTCCGCTTCTACTGCGATGTGATCGAGTCGGTCACCGGTCGGGTGCGGCGGCCCGGACGGAACACACGCGACAGCGTGTTCAACGTCCTTCTGAAGAACCAAGCCGCCTTCGACCTTGCTCGCTGGGCTTGGTACCCCGGGCACGAGTTGGCGATCCCCCGAAAGGCCGCTGCGGCACAGAGCATCTTCAAGTTCGACGCAGAGGTCGGGATTGCAGCCACGTACTTCCGGAAGACGTGGAGTGACGAAGAGGACGCAATCGTTCTCAGCAATCCGGTCCGACGAGCCGCTGAACTGCTCGAACGAACCATCAAGAGTGTCGGCGCACGGCGCCACAGGCTCATCACTGCGGGCCGAACGGTCGCATATGACCTGAACTACGAAGCAACAACGAATGGAGCAACAGAATGACCTCCTACGAGATGCCCGGCGCACCCAACGTCGCCATGTGGGTTCCCGAGCACGAGATCGAGGCTCAAGCCGTCCAGCAGATCCGTGACATGGCCCGCCTGCCCTACATCGAGGGCATCCGAATTATGCCCGATGTTCACTATGGGGCTGGCGCCG
This sequence comes from Aeromicrobium jepli, assembly GCF_047246605.1. NCBI lineage: Bacteria > Bacillati > Actinomycetota > Actinomycetes > Propionibacteriales > Nocardioidaceae > Aeromicrobium > Aeromicrobium jepli. Next base: position 174,427 of record NZ_JBFOKO010000003.1, on the reverse strand, counting down.
TCGTTGGCTCTGTCATCGCGATGAAGGACGCCCTCTCCCCCTCGGCCGTCGGCGTGGACATCGGCTGCGGCATGGCCGCAGTCAAGACCTCCGTGCGGCTCGAAGACCTCCCCGACGACCTCGGACCGATGCGGGCCGCGATGGAGAAGGCCATCCCTGTCGGCTACCACGGCCACGACGGCGCTGTTCGTCTCGGTCCGAAGCACCGTCAGGTGGAGATGGCCCGCGACAACCTGTTCGGCCGGTTCTACGACCTGCGCGCCGATGTCAAGGACCGCGAGGGTAAGGCCATGAATCAGTGCGGTTCGCTCGGATCAGGCAACCATTTTTGCGAGGTGACCGCCTCGGATGACGGCGACGTGTGGCTGACCCTGCACTCGGGTTCGCGGAACATCGGCAAGGAGATCGCCGAGCGTCACATCAACACGGCGAAGTCGCTGGAGCACAACGCTCCGTGGGGTGACATGGCCGTGTTCCTGTCCGGGACTGCGGAGATGGACGCGTACCGCCACGACCTGTACTGGGCGCAGGAGTACGCGATGACGTCACGCCGCATCATGCTCGCGCTGTTCAAGGACGTGTTCGAGTCGTTCTTCGACACGGTGAACTACACCGACGAAGTCCTGTGCCACCACAACTACGTCGCCGAGGAGACGTACGACGGCGTGGACCTGATCGTCACCCGCAAGGGCGCGATCCGTGCCGCGAAGGGCGACATGGGTCTCATCCCCGGTTCGATGGGTACGGGCTCGTTCATCGTGCGTGGTCTGGGCAACAACGAGTCGTACCAGAGCGCGTCGCACGGCGCGGGCCGCAAGATGTCCCGCGGTCAGGCGAAGCGGACGTTCACGGTCGAGGATCTGGCGGCGCAGACCGCGGGCGTCGAGTGCCGCAAGGACGCCGGTGTCGTGGACGAGATCCCGGGCGCGTACAAGTCGATCGAGTCGGTCATCGAAGCGCAGACCGATCTGGTCGAGGTCGTCGCCCGGCTCCACACGCTCCTGTGCGTGAAGGGCTGACTGGCGTGGACATCGGCGACGACTACATCGAACTGCCCGGCGTCGTTCACCGGCTGATCGTGTCCGAGGCGGGCAGTGGGTGGCCGCTCATGGTGGACATCCAGAGCCCGAAGGGTGACGCGTCGGCGTTGATGACGCAGGAGGACGTGGATGCTCTCGCGGCGTTCCTCGACCGGTACCGGACGAAGGGCGGCGAGTGAGCCGCCCTGCCAAGACGCCTGTCGTGGTCCCGGCTGGTCTCGACGTCACCATCGAGGCCGGTCGGGTCCGGCGCGGCATGTGGGTGATGGGGCCCGGGATGGACGAGTTCGCGTTGGTGCGGTCCTTCACTGACAAGAGGTACGGCTGTCATTGGGGACCGGACGCTGGTCGTCCGCCTCGGTCGGTCGTGTCGTTCCGCCGGTTCGGGCAGCGTGAGTTCTCCCCGGACGAGCCGGTCGCGGTACGCGTTCCTGTCCCGTTCGACCCGGCTGTGGTCGACCTGTGGGGTGCGCAGACGTCCGGGGCGTTGTTTGACGCTGCCGGGATGCTCACCGACGCGTGATCGGTGCGCGAACCCTTGCGGGGCTTGGACGGGCGTGAGTTACGTTCGCATGTCCGAGCACGGCACCGACGTGTACGTGTGGGGTTCCACCCCGAACACCATCGACATCAAGGTCGCGTACACCCGGTACGTGGGTGACGGCGAGTTCGTCCCGATCAACAGCAAGCATGTCGGGAAGTCTTTCTCAGGTCTGTCCCGCGAGGAGGCGTTCAAGACGCTTCGGCGCCTCAACCGGCAGGGCGTACGCGTACCTCGCAAGGTGTTCCGTCGGCTACGCCGTGAGATCCGCACCCAAGCCTGATCGGTGATGGCCGGTCGTGCGGGCTTGAACAGGTATGGCTAAGACACGCACCCCGTCCCTCGGAGTGGACTGGCACCTGCCGTCCAAGAAGTTCGGGTTCCAACGGCGCCCCTTCACGTCCACGACGAAGGCGTCCTCGGACCTGATTGTGCTGCTCGCGGCGCGCGGTCTCACGTGGTCGCAGTTGTCCGAGCAGATTCTGTGGGATCCCGAGGCGAAGGCGGTCGCGGACCGGTTCGTCACCGAGGGGTACGGCGACGTCCCCGTCATGGCTCACGTGGGAGGTTCGCTTTGAGCGAGCATCTGAGCGTCTCGTACGCCAAGGATCAATCCGCCGACCGTCATGGCGACCGCGCGGCCGCCATCGAGGCGGCGCAGAAGGCATTGTCTGCCGACTTCGTGCACCTGCCGACGGTGCTACGTGAGGTCACTCGCGCGGTCCACGCGCAGGGGTACGCGGAGGCGTGCGCCATGTTCGTTGAGCACGCGGAGACGATGACTGTCGAGAAGGCGTTCGCTTCGCTCGTTCGGACCCACGGCCTCGAAGCGTCCCGTACGACCAACCCGTCCGACACCTTGCACGATTCCGAGTACCGCAACGGCCGCCAACGCGCCATCAACGACCTGCTCGGGTTCGTCTTCAACATCCCCAAGTACTGACACCAGCAAGCCATCGAGGAGCACTGGACCCATGACCGAGCAGGACACGAAGGACAAGATCGTCGAGCGAATGGGCGACCTCGCCGACGACGCGGGCGAGCGGGTGAAGCGGGTCGAGGCCGAGATGGGCGCCGCCTCGACCGAGGAGGTACCCCGCATCGACAGGGTGGCCGACCTCGCGGGGCGTGTCGCCTACGAGCGGGCCCGCCAGCACACGCTCGTGATGTTCCACTCCTACGTGCTGTCCCAGACCGTGGCGGACGCTTACGTGTGGACGGTCAAGGAGGTCGCCAACTGCGGTGCCGGTGGCACGTCGTCGGCGAACCCGGCTCACAACCTGATCGCGGACCGGAGCCAACACGGCTCGTCCAAGGCGCTCGAGGAGATCTCGTCGCTGTTGAACGGGATGCGTGCCCTGTGAACATCAACCGACCCGACGAAGGGAACGACACCATGAGCGACAGCCAGACATGCAAGATGGAGGTCGTCGAGCGTCTCGGGAGCCTCATCGACACCGCCCGACGTCAGGTGGAGGGATTCGAGGAAGCGGCCCGCGAGTTCGGCGACGACCGGACCATCAACGCGTTCGACATCGCCGAGACGGCCGGGAGCCTCGCCTTCCGCAAGGCGTACCTCGTGACCATCGAATCGTTCGTCGCGGACGTCCAGATCGGACGAGACACGGACGTGGCGTACTCGACGGGTATGTCGCACGCCTACGACGCTGGCCTGCCGCAGACGATGAACCCGATGGAGATCGCGATCCGCAACCGCCAGCAGCAGGGCATGCTTGCGGCGCTGCGCGAGATCCATGACCTGATGCGTCGGGTGCGGCTCGAGTTCGACAAGCGAGACGACTCGTGAACGACACGACAACGAGGTTGACCGGACAGGTGGAGGTTCTCATCGACCGGGCGCGCACGTCAATGGACAGCCAGATCGGTCAGATCGTCGAGGCGGCACCGCACGCCACCCCGGACATCATCGCTCAGGCCGCAACGAAGGTTGCGTTCTACCGCGAGTACTGCGACTCCCTCGCCGGGTTCGTCAAGGACATCAAGTCGACGAGCGTGCGGCGCGCGTTCGAAGACCTCATCCATCGCGGTGTCGAAGTGGGCTCCCTGACCGTTTCCACGCACACCGACGCGGCCATCAAGGATGAACGTGTCCGTGGCGTGCTCGCAGCCATCCGGGCTGCGAACGAGCAGATCGTGTGGTGCACCGATGAGTGACGTTCACTCCTACGTGCTCGGGTCTGTCGAGTTCGCTGCCATCACCGACCACTACAGCGGCAAGAAGGCGAAGCGAACGAACATCCCTTACATGCAGCACATCATCGAGGGTCTGTACGCCCTCGATGCGTTGGACGCCTCAGTGGATGCCCGGCTCGCGTTCTGCCTGCACCCGCTCGCGGAGCGCGATGAAGACCTGCCACGGTTCAACCCGCTGTACGCGTCCAACCCGACGGTCGTGATGAACGTCATGGAGTACCGCAACACCGTCAACCGGTACCTGCCCGCTCACGCCGAGGACGGCACCCGGCGCCCGCACCTGTCGCCGTTGCGGGACGTGAACCTGATGCTGATCGCGGACAAGACGCAGACCCGCAAGGACTTCGAACTGTTCCAGCAGGTGACGAACCCGGCGAACGCTCGCCTGCTCGACGCGTACTTCAAGAACTGGTTGCGGGTTCTGGGCGTCACCGAGGACCGGTACCGGGCGCTCACGAGCGAGATGATGGAACGAGCCCTGCAGGATCTGGCGAAGGTGTGGCCGACCTGATGAACGAGATGAAGTTGGGTGACCTGCTCACCCGTCAGATCGCTGTCGAGACGTTCCCGTTGTGGGAGTCCCGCGACGACGACAAGATCGAGGTCACCGTCACGTGGAACCCGCCCTACGGCGACGACCCCGGCGAGTTCAACATGTGGGTGTCCATTCACCGGGCGAACTTCTACGCGCTGCCGTTCGAGGACCGCTACGACGCGTCATCGTTCCGTGAACTGGACGGGTTCGAGGCGCAGCAGACCCTCGCCCGTCTCCTGTCTTCGCAGACGCTCGTGGAGGTGAAGTCGTGACGGTCATGAACCCGGCTGCACGCTGGTCGCAGGAGAAGGCTGTCGAGGCTGTCATCCCCGGTTGGAAGGTCAGGCCGGGCGACGACATCCGTGTCATCGCGTCAAGGAACGACGACACCTACGAGTTCGAGATCTGGGTGCGGGTCCGCCGAGATCTTCGCACCGATGTCCCGTTCAAGGACCGTCCGTTCTCGACCGCTGAACGTCGCGTCGACGGAGACGAAGCGGTCGAGGTGTTCAACCACCTCATCGGATGGGACGACTACATCAACGACTGGCAGCCGCCGCACACCAGACAGTCATGACTACGACAGGCAAGAACGGCAAGCAGGTCAACGCGTCCAAGGGCGTGCAGGGATTCCACGAAACCAAGCGCGGCGAGGCTTCGAGCGGCAAGACCCTGCCGCAGTCGGCTCTCACGAACTCGGGCCTCACGCCGGAGCAGGAGGACGCCATCGAGGCGGAGGCTCGACTCGTCATCGACACTGTCGGGTACCTCGACGAGATGAGCCAGCGCGGCATCAACCGGCACGGCGAATGGCTCAAGAAGGAGATCGCCAAGCCTGTCGAGGAGATGTCCACCGACGGGATTGCCGAGGTCGCGTGCAAGATGGCGAACTACAAGGGCGCCCAGCGTGTCTACCGCACGTTCTCCAAGTACGTGAACGAGGACGGCAACACGACCCAGCAGGCGCTGTTCCGGGTGACCGGGATGGTGACGAACACGCCGTCCCGGTCGACCGATCTGGCGTACCGTGCTGAGAGCCTCTCCCAGCACGAGGGCGTGCTCGACGCGTTCGATGAACTATCGAAGATGGTCGCCAAGCAGCAGAAGAACACCGAGAGGATCATGGCGGGTGACGTCGATGCGTGACCAGAACGGAAGCCTGCACGGCAAGGACGGCCGGTTCGCTGAGGACAAGCGTCCCGAGACGACCGTCAGCAAGTCTCTCGACGGAGCGCTCGACCCGGTGGACTCCGAGGTGGTCGAGTCGCTCAACGGAACGGTTCAGGCGATCAACGAGGACATCGCCGACCGCGCCCGAATCCTCGCGAAGATCGCCACGAACTCGCCGGAGGACATCCCCGGTGAACGCCTCATCAGCATCAGCCACGAGATCACTCGCAAGCAGTCGATGGTGAACGCTTACGAGCACTTCAACTATCTCGTCGAGAAGAAGGGCATGGGTCGTCACCGGGCTCTCGCCAGCGCCGTCGAGGCCGCGCACAACATCAACGTGCAGTCCCGTCCGGAGGTCGGCCGCGTACCCGACGAGGCGTGGCGTGACGGGGCGCTCGCTGCGACCCTCGGCATCAGCCGCCTGATCGACGTGATCGAACGAGACAACGGAGTGAACCTGTGACCAAGCGTGACCAGCGCGGCAGCCTGCACGGCAACGACGGCCGCTACACCGAGGACCAGCGCTCCGAGACCTCCGGTGAGCGGACGTTGCCGCAGCCCGCCGACGAGACGCAGGCCTACCGTGATGCCGTGACATCCCGCGTCAAGGAGTTCGTCACCGACACCGAGTCGGCGCTCGCGTCGGCGCAAGGACATCTCTCGTTCGTGACGACCGCAGCCGAGGTTCACACGGGTTCTGCCGCCACCGCCTTGTCGGACTTCGCCGAGTACAAGGGCGAGCACTCCGCGTACAAGACGTACGAGCGGTTCATCACCGACGAGACCGCCGGGTTCACCCCAGAGCAGGCACTCATGGAGACAGCCGACAAGGTAGGCCGCTACGGCGGCCGTTCCAGTTCGGTCGTTCGGAACGCGGTCGAGACGGCGACTCGTGACGGATGGGACCGCGGGATGCGGAACCTGTCCGACATCGTGCGCGGCGCCCGAGGCTGATGTCGGGCGTCCGGGCCCGCACACCTGTCGGGTATGAACCGCACGACAACACGCAACCGGGACAAGGGTGGAGTGCCCGTCGGGACGAACGGCAACTCGACCTCGTTCGCTGAACCTGTCCGTTCCGAAACCCTCAGCGGCCTCGACGGCGGCATGGATGTCGAGGAAGGGATCCTGCTTGCAAGCGACGTGCCCGACGATCTGGTCGTCCCGGCGTTCGGAGTGGACATCAAGTTGACGTCCAAGCCCGTCTCCCCTGTGTTCCTCGCCCACTGCCCCGAGCGCGACGTCATCGTGACCGCGCACGTCGCGAAGGTGGGCGTCCTTGGCACCCCGTCGCTCGAGCGGACTCTCTACTCCCCCGCCAACGGCCAGTTCCTGACCTCGATGGTGGACTCGTACACCGCGGACCCGTTCTCGGCTGCCGACATCGCCAAGGACAGCGTCGACGAGTACCTGTCGGTTCGTCCCGGCGAGTACACCCACGACGCCGACCCGACCACCCTGCCGCCCGCGACCCAGTTCGCGGACACCGTCGAGGTGGACGGTCACACGTTCCACCGGCGCCGTGAGGGTGTCTACCCGAGTGAGCCGTACGCGATGCGTTTCGAGTTCGACAAGGATATCTCCGACGAGGACATGGGCCGGTTCTCGCAGTTGGTCGGTTACGCGTACGCGGCGTCGGTTCGTGGCGAGCGGATGCCGTTCCCTGAGCGTGACTCGTCTCGGTCGTTCGTGATCTGGGCCGACACCACCAAGTCTCGCAGCGATGACCTCGGTGAAGCGCTCGACAAGTTCGAGAAGGCCATCGGCCCCAAGGGGACCGTGTTCGCCGAGGGTTCCCCGATTCGTACGACCGACCGTGCCGGTGCAGGCACCAAGGGCACCCGACTGGTTGAGGGGTTCGGTCACCGACCGAACTTCGAGATCTACTACGACAGCGTCGTCTGACCGGCATCATGAGTCTGCGCCCCGTCTGAACCGGACCCGAGCCGTTCAGGCGGGGCGTTCTCGTTGTGGCGCCGCATGTGAACAGGCATGAAGCGACTCTTCACTGCCGTCACGGGTGCCGTCATTCTCGTCGCGCTGGTGGCTGTGCCCGCGACCGCCGCACCGAAGGTGTTGAAGACCAACGGTTCAACCGTCTCGTATGTGGTCTCTGGGTCTGGTTCGGTGACGGTCACGGTGGCGGCAAAGCCGTGCGAGGGGTGGCCGAAAGCCCGGATCTTCGTTGACGGTCGCCTTGACCGAACGGTGGTGGTGAAGTCCCGCAGCAAGAAGACCGTCACGTCCAGACGTGCCTACCAGCCGGGACGTCACCGTGTCGTCGTGAAGATGACCTCTGACAAGCGGGTGCGTGGCAAGTGTGACCGGTCGGTGCGTGTCGGGTCCGCACGGATGACGTCACCGTTGGTTCGGCGTACGACTCCCACTCCCCCAGTTCCACCCACGGACCCGACTCCGCCAGCACCGACCGCAGAACCAGCGCCGGTCCCAGCGGCACCGCCCGCTCTGACTAGTCACGTCGGCGACATGACCATCACGACACCCGGCACGGTCATCAACGGGTACGACATCATCGGGCGAGTCTCGATCAAGGCGCCAAACGTCACGATCTCCAACTCGATCATCCGACCCGAGAAGCCCACCGGGTCAGGGATCGTGAACACCAAGTCCCCCGGGGTCGTCATCCGTGACACCGAGATCTACTCCGGCGTTCGAAACCCTGACTCGAACGGCGTCATGGGGTACGGGTTCACTCTCGAACGCGTCAACATCCATTCGGTCGTCGATCAGGTTCACATTCACGGCGACAACGTGACCATCCGCGACTCGCAATTGCACTCGAACACCCACTACGAGCAGGATCCGAACTGGGGCGGCAAACCGTCACACGACGACAACATCCAGATCACCGCTGGGACGAACATCACGGTCACCGGAACCGTCCTGTCCGGGTCGCACAGCGCCGCGATCATGATGGGTCAGGACCACGGGGTCATCTCGAAAGTGAACATCTCCGCCAACACGATCGGCGGCGGGGCGTGCTCGGTGAACATTGCTGAGAAGGGTCGCGGCCCGCTGCAGGGAGTCAGCCTCACGGGGAACCGGTTCCTGCCAACCCAGACGAAGCATCTCGGGTGCGGGGTCATCACCGAACGGACGACCACACCGGTCCTGCGCTCGAACACGTGGCTTGACGGTTCCGAAGTCAACGTACGCCGCGGTTGAACCCGCATACCCTCCATTCATGGGTATCGACAAGAACGGCAAGAGCGTCAACGCCAGCAAGGGTGTGCAGGGGTTCCACGAGACGAAGCGCAGCGAACCGACCGCAGGTCTCACCTCGGGCACAGATCCGGCAACCGAGCGTCGAGTCGTGTCGCTCGGGTACCTCGATACACGTCTCGAGGAGACGTTCGGCCAGTTCTACAACCAGACGCCCGGAGCGGACCCGACCGATCGTGACCGCGGTGAACGCCACGCGCTGGAGACACTTCGAGGCGAGATCGAACCCGTTTGGGGATCCCCTGAGTTCGCGCTCGGGCGGCTCAAGTTCCTCGCTTCGGACGACTACAAGACTCAGCGCACCTCCGGTGGTCAGTCCGACATCGACGACGACGAGTTCGTTGCCGGGATGAAGGCCGTGCACACCGAGTTCACCGCGTTCTGCCGCGATCACGACCTGATCGACCCACCGAAGCCACTCATCGAGAACCCGGCCGTGCACGAGTTCAACGACCCCGAGTTCGCGTACGCCGAGACGCAAACCCGCGACGACATCAAGGACGGCGACCTGCTCGTCATCAAGAACCACGACGGCACCAGTACGGTCGGGTTCCTGTGCGAAGCGTGGCCCATTGCCGTGCACGGCCCGACCGGTGGCCTGCATTCGTTCAAGAACGACGACCGTGAAGCGTTCCTTGCCGAGAAGCCGGAGTACGCGCGGGTACTCGATGAGGTAGACCGCCTCAACAACGGCATCTGATCGACAGCAGCGCCACCTGCGGGCTTGAGCAGGTGAGCGAACCACCATCTGAGAGCGAACACTTCCCCATGAACCGAATCGGCCGTCTTGCCGTTGTCGTCCTGTCCACCCTCACGATCGTTACCCTGCTCGGTGTCCCCGCGCAGGCGGCCACACCGAAGCCGAAGGCGAAGGCCGACAAGGTCACCATCGTGGCCGGGTCGTCGAAGAAGGTCGCCGTCGTGAAGAACGACAAGGTGGCAGCGAAGTCGAAGGCGAAGGTGCGACTGGTCGGCAAGCGACCCTCGGGTGTGTCCGCGCGAGTGTCGAAGCAGACCGTCGTCGTGAAGGTGTCCGCGAACGCGAAGCCGGGACGTAAGGCGTTCGTCTATCAGGTCATCGACTCGAAGAAGCGCAAGGCCAAGGCGAAGGTGTACGTCACCGTCAAGGCCAAGCCGGTCGTGAAGAAGCCCGCCCCGACCGCGGGCACGCTCACCTACTGGATCAACACTCTGCCGGTCACCGCGGAGAACCGCACCGGCTACGACCGCGACCAGTGGAAGCACTGGATCGACGCGGACAAGAACGGCTGCGACACCCGCCGTGAGGTGCTCATCGTCGAGGCTGTCGTCAAGCCGACGGTCGGCGCGAAGTGCGCCCTGTCCGGTGGCAAGTGGATTTCGCACTACGACGGCGCCGAGACGACCAACCCGTCGACGTTCGACATCGACCACATGGTTCCGCTGGCCGAGGCGCACGACTCCGGCGGCCACGCGTGGAACGCGGACCGCAAGCAGGCGTACGCGAACGATCTCGGCTACGACGCGTCCCTCGTCGCGGTGTCGGCGTCCTCGAACCGTTCCAAGGGTGACAAGGATCCGGCCGAGTGGCTTCCGCCGCTGTCGGTGTGCCGGTACGTGACCGAGTGGGTGTCGGTGAAGTACCGGTGGGGTCTGACCATCGACACGACCGAGAAGGCCGCACTCGTCCGGCAGGCTGCCCCGTGCCCTCAGAACACCAAGTCGATCTCGATGCCGCGCAAGGCGTGATCACGTACGGTCGACACGGCGAAGGGGCCACACCAGATCTCCCTCTGGTGTGACCCCTTCGTTTTCGCGCCTGTGAGGCGTTCACGCGTCAGGACGCTGCGACGGCCTCTTCGGGCGTGCTGGTGGCGTCAGCGGCCGATTCTGTGGCGCTGGGAGCCGGATCTGGGGTCGTCTCCACGGCGGGAGTGACCTTCGGCGCGTCAGACGTCTTGGCTGCCGGGACGGAGGCCTTCTTCGCCGGTGCCGACGACTTCACGGGGGCCTTCTTCGCGGTGGTCTTCTTCGCCGACGACGAGGACGTGGAAGCCTTCTTCGCCGTGGTCTTCTTCGCGGGAGCCTTCTTCACGCTCGACGCCGATACCGGCTTGGACTGGCCCGCCTCGTAGATGTCGATCAGTTCCTGCGCGAGCACGCCACGCTCAGGCACCTCATGGCCGTTCTCGCGGAGCCACTTGCGCACCTCGACGAGGTTCCTCTTCTTCCCGGTCGCCTTCTTCGCCGCGGCCCTCTTCACCGGCGAGGATGCGCCCGAACCCGGACGCTGACGGGCGCTGTCGAGGATCCGGCCCATGTACTCCTCGATCTTCGTCCGGTTCTCCGGCGAGACCAGCACTTCGGCTTCCTTGCCGTTGAACCGAACCTTCCACGGACGGGTGTTGTCCGGCAACTCCTTCCCATCGAAGTCGTCGAACTTCTTCTCGACCATCTTGTAGGCCACGTGGTTTCCTTCCGATTCTGTCACCACCCGGGGAAATGGGTGTGACATGAAACGCTATCGGTATATCGGAAATGATCAAGGCCGTCGAGAAGATCGGTCAGTAGTAGCCATCCGGTGAGTGCAGCCCTTGGTCATGGTGGTAGTAGCGGAACATCCGGTAGCGGGCGTCGCTGTCCCACGACGTACCGATCGGCTGAATGCGCACCCAATACGTGTCGTAGTAGTCGGCGTTCTGACCGCCGACCGGGTTGTTGTACTGGTCGAGTTGCTTGCGCGGGAAACGCACGAGAAGTTCCGGGTCGGACACGTACCGGTCGGCTCCCCACTTCTTGTTCTTGTCGGTCGTGAACACCGAGATCCGGTACTTCGTTGCGCCTTCAACGCCGGTCCATCGGAAGGTCACATCCGCGTACCCGGTGGTCGTCTTGGAGTCGTTCTTCTCGATCGTGTAGGTGAGCGAGTTCGGGTTGTACATCGGCAGAGGGGGACGCTGATTGTCGAAGGTGACGTTCCCCCAACATCCGATGGACCAGTGCTCGTACTGCAAGGTCGTGTACTGCGGGTCGCCGGACCTCCCGTCGACGTGCGGGAGAACACGAATCGAGTACTGGCCGTAATACGAGGTGTCCTGACCGGCGATGGGGTTACCCCACTGGGTCTTGGGTCGAGGCATCGGGAACGAGACGGTGGTCCCGACGACGGTCGTCTTGAATGACTCCTTGGCGCCGCCGGGCTGCAGCGGGGTGAGGTGTACGTCGTACTTGGTTGCCCCGGCCACCGGTGACCATTCGAAGGTGAGGTTCACGCGGGTGGCGCCGCTGGAATTCGCGTCGTTGACGATCTTCGAACCGTCCTTGCAAGCGAGCCCGGACACGACCGGGGAACGCACGAACGCGGTCGGGTTCACGATCTCGGCAACCGACGGCGCAGGCGGATCCTCGTCGTCTGTCTCGGTCTCATCACCGACACCGGACGGAGGTTCAACCGTGGCGGGCGGCTGGGTCGGCGCTGGTGCTGGCGGATCGTCGTCGGTCTCCGTGTTGTCGCCGACACCTTGAAGCGGGTCGCACGGCTGAACGGGCCCGAACCCGGAACGACACAAGCCGCCCTTCACACTGCTGTAGGACGCGTACGCGAGCGCGCTCTCGGGGTCTTCACCGCGGTACACCGACACGATCACTTCACCGTCGTACGTGTTGAACCCGGTCACCTTGGAATGGTTGGAGACGGTACCGACCTCGCGGCCGTCAAGGGTGACATCTTCGTCGTCTTGAACGACCAATCCGGTCGTCACGGTGCCGTCGGCGACCTCACGCTGGAGGGCGTCACCGATCTGCTTGGCGTCCACGCGCACGGTCGTCAGGTAGGTCTTCTCGCGCCAGTGGGAGTACTGGGATGCGCCGATGGTGGCGAGGCACCCGGCAATGAGCATGACGGCGAGCACCTCGATCAGGGCGAACCCCCAGTCGCTGCGTCCGTTCCGTGTGCTCATCTCGTGACTTCCCGCGTTCTCCCGCCGTGCCTTGTTGGCTACGCCTTGGTGTTCATATGCGGCGAGATTCCGGGTAAATCAAGGTGTCGGACTGGGTTGCCGCATAGAGGTATGCGTCACACCATGAACGCTTGGAGGTACCCGATGAACCCCGGAGTTGCGCTGTTCGCGCTGCTGCTGATGATCCCGCCGGTCGCGTTCATGGTGTGGCCGTTGGCTGCGCTCGTGAAGATGATGTCCGCGCGTGGCACCCGTCAGCGGTACGTGGCGTCCACGTTCGAGCGGGCGTTCCGGTACCCGTACTTGATCGGGCAGTTGGTGCTCGCTGGTCTGGAAGCGAAGGACCACGACTGGGCGGGCATGGGCTTGACGGTCGTCGCGGTCGCGTTGGCGGCGATCATCATCAACCAGTTCGGTTCCGACGATGACGACTTCTGGACGGGGATGAAGAAGAAGTTGCAGAAGCGGCTCCCTCAGTTCAACTTCGCGCCCGGCGCCGCGTAGGGAGTGCGCGCGGACTCTATCGCGGGAGTCTCACAGTGATGAAAGAGTCCCGATAGAGTCCCCGGCCGTTCGCGGCAGTGGCCTTCGTTTCGCCGCATGGATCCCTTAGACTGCAACACTCCCCCAACCAGAGAGGTCAACGACCATGTTCCGCATGGAGTTCCACGCCTCCGAAGGAGGCGCTGACGCAGAAGCGTTCGCGTCCGAACTCGCGCATGGTGTGGCCCGGCACGCCGGGCTCACCGTCACCCGTGCCGGTCGCGTCATCTGCGCGACCACCGAACATCGTCTTTGACCCTGCCGTCGTTCGGCAGTTGAAGGGTTTGGCTGGAGCCCATCGAATCCAGCGCGTCCCCGCTAACGAGAAACGCGGACGCAGGCATTCCTCCCTTGTCGTGGTTGCCGTCATCGAGAACACCGACACGCAGGTGCGTCTCGACAAGCGTGACGTCAAGGTGGACACGTTCCGGGCTTCCGGTGCGGGTGGTCAACATCGGAACAAGACCGATTCGGCTGTCCGGCTCACCCACGTCCCGACCGGGACCGTGGTCACCGCGACCGAGGAACGCTCCCAGCATCAGAACCGGGAGGTGGCTTGGCGGCGGCTGCGTGAACGGCTCGAGGACACCGCGGCGGCGGCCGGGGCTGAGCAGGTCAACGGAACCCGTCAGGCCGTGTTCGATGAGGGTCGCTCGTGGTTGTGGTGCGGGTGGCGTGACGAAGTGAAGAACCCGGCTGGACGAACCACTTCGATGCGTCGTGCTCTCGCCGGGCGCCTGTCACCGGTGCTCGTGTGATCAGGGTCTCGCCGCATTTTCATGGGTATGGAGATCGTTGAGAATGCCCCGTCCGTGACCGACCGGCAGGCCCCGACCGGTGAGTCGATGTGTGACCCGATCTTCGAAGCGTCCTACCCGTACCAGTCGTACTTCGGCACCCGGTATCACCGGCTCGGACTGTTCGACAACCCCGACTTGGCGTACCAATGCCTGCTCGAAGAGGGGCACCGCACCGACGGCGAGATCCACGCGATCGCGTACGTGTTCGGTGCGGGCTCCTCGGGTAGCCGCATGGTGTTCGAGCAGAAGGACAAGGTGTACGGCGCCCGGGTGAACCCGACGACCGACGAGACCGACCACGGTTGGTTGGACTTGCGGGACGTGTCCGCTGACCCGGACTACCTGCGGCTCCTCCAGTTGAGGGACCAGTTCTCGAAGTTCCTCATGTGGCGTCAGCATCACGAACGGCAGAAGTCCTACCACGCGTCACGCATGCCGAGCATCGAACCGTTCGCGCGGTTCTACGAGGCGCGCGGCGAGGCGGATCCCGTGGAAGGTCGTGGCGGGTCGAAGTCGTACGGCGGTTTCGAGACACCCGAGCAAGCGATCGCGGCCGCGCAGGGAACAGGTCTGGGTGGCTGCCCGGGGTTCGTGGTGATGGTCGAGTTGATCGAGCATCGCGGTGAGGTTCTCGAAGCGCGCACCGGCCTGTGGGGGCAACGTAAGCGTCTCGACGGGCCCGGCTACGAGTTCGGGTACTCCGACTACCGCGACTTCTACGACCGTGACGACTGGCGTGAGTTCACGACCCTGTCGGAGCAGTTCGCCGGTCGTTGATGTGGTGGGCGGCTGGGCTGTTGTGGGTGACCGTCGCCACCCTGTGGCTGGTGCGTGTCTCGTCCGGCGCCCCACACCAGTTGGTCGTCTGGTTCTTTACCGCGTGCGCGCTCTGGTTCACGTTCTCCACCGTCACCGAGATGCGTCTGCAGTCGACCCTCGGTGACGCTGCCTCGAAGGTCGCTGGTCGTGACGTTCACGTCCACTGCAAGCAGGAGTACCTCGGCCAGTTCGCGACAGGGAACCGCACCGGGTACGTGCCTTACTCCCCCACTGACCCGTTCGGCACGGGACAGGACGTGTTCCTTCGTCAGTCCGTCTGCGATTCGCTGTCCAGCGCGATGAGCGACTGGGACTCGTCACCAGAGGTGGCGGCGGCGGTGCAGGTGCTGACCCATGAGGCGATGCACGTCAAGGGTGAGAAGAACGAAGCGACGGCCGAGTGTTCAGCGATGCAGTACATGGGGGCGGTGGCTGAGGCGTTGGGCGCCGACCCGGAGACCGCGAGTTCCCTGTCGGTCGTCTACCACCAGATGATGTACGACAGGATGCCGACCGAGTACCGGTCGGGTGAATGCGTCCCGGGCGGCGGAATGGACCTGCGGCTCGGAGACGGGCCGTGGTGATCAGGAACGCGGGAGCGGATCGTCGCCTCGTGTGAGCGCACGCTGATACTCGCGGGCGTCCTGCAGGTCGATGCGTCGCACGATGCGGGCGGCCGGGACGCGCCCCTCCTGCAGTCTCCAGTTCTGCCCGCAGTTCGCGAGCATCGACCTCCACTGGACGATGGGGCCCTCGGGTTCGATCTCGTACACGTACACGGGGTCGTCAGTGGACTCGTTCGCCCAGAACAACGCCGTGTCCGCCTCGGAGGTGATCGATACGGCGTCCTCGGCCGACTCGGTGAAGTTCGCTTCAGAGCGACCGGGCTCGAGCATGTCACCGTCAGCGAGTTCATGTCTGGAACCGTGGAAGAGGCGCCCACCGTACACGTCCCCATACGTGAACTGACGACCTTCAACGGTCACCTTACGGGATCGCCAATCCTCCTGTGTGACCATCGGGTCGGCTTCGGGGCGACGTTTGGCGATGAACGAGCCACGGTTCGTTCCGGGTTTCGATGCACCGCGTGCCTGCTGTCCCATACCCCAAGGTGTGCGGTTCGCAGACGCGCCCTGCGACAGATCGAGCCGAGAGTCCCTGAGGGCTTGAAACGGGCATGACTGCACTCACTGCTGTTGACGACGTTCGTGACCTCGTGACCCTCGAACGGATCTCCGAGGTCCGTCCCATCCCCGGCGCCGACGCCATCGAGCAGGCCATCGTCAAGGGTTGGTCCATCGTGATCAAGAAGGGCGAGTTCGGTGTCGGTGACGCCGTGGTCTACTTCGAGGTCGACTCGATGCTCCCGCTGGACGACGACCGGTTCGCGTTCCTCGCCCCGCGCGGCACGAAGACCGTCGACGGTCGCGACTACCACCGGCTCAAGACGGCTCGCCTTCGCGGTGTCTACTCGCAGGGCCTCGTGATCGGGCTCGACCAGTTCCCCGAGATCCTCGACGTCCTCCTGCCGACCGACGAGCACGGCAGCATGCTGACGCTCGTCGACGAGCCGAAGCCGGACCTCGCCGCCCTGCTCGGCGTGTTCAAGTACGAGCCGCCCATGCCGGACAACCTCTCGTTCATCGGTGAGTTCCCGACCCACATCGTGTCCAAGACCGACAGCGAGCGCGCCCAGAACCTCGCCAACGACTGGGACAAGATCCTCGCCGCGGGACCGTGGGACGCGACCGAGAAGGTCGACGGCACCAGCGCCACGTTCATCATCGACGCTGACGGCTCACGCCGGATCGCGGGACGGAACTGGGAGATCGACCCGACCGCCCAGAACGTGTACACGCGCGCCGCCGCGCTCTCGGGCATCTACGACCAGATGGAGCCCGGTGACGTCGTACAGGCCGAGATCGTCGGCCCCGGTGTCCAGAAGAACGGCCTCGACCTGCCGGACCTGACCGTCGTCGTGTTCACGATCAAGCGCGACGGGCGCCTCCTGCCCCGCGACGAGTGGTTCATCGAGCAGTCCGACCGGCTCCGTGTCGCGAACCTGTACCTGACGATCGAGCCGCTCGCGACTGCCGAGCAGACCATCAACGCGATCGACGGGATCAAGTCCCTCATCAACCCGAAGCGCCTCGCCGAGGGTGTCGTGTTCCACCACCGGGAGGGTCGCGAGTTCGACTTCCTCGGCTACCGGTCCACGTTCAAGGTCATCAGCAACAAGTGGCTGTTGAAGAACGAGTGAGTTGAGGTCGGCGTGTTTCCCTCACATGAGGGTCGAAGCGCCGATATCCTGCCCGGTGAAACGGTCGCAAGTGCGTGGGGAAGCGCATCTTGCGGCCGTTTCTTCATGCCCGGGTGGTGGGTGAAAGAACTGTCTCAAATAGCGAAATCTGATCGGGCGATGGCGGGGTCCGGGGCTTAGTTCAGGTGCAGGGAACGCCCCGGTATCCCAGCGAAAATCAGCTATCAGGAGTTCACATGAACGTCGTCGCCGCCCGCTACTTCATCCTCTCGCTCGTGTTCCTGTCCGCCGTCGCTCTCATCTCCATGATGGGGATGCGTGTCGCGGTCGCTTCGGCCGCCGACACGCAGGTCACGTCGGTCTCGAACACGACGTGCTCGTTCACTCCGGACGTCGAGAACATCGCCTACCAGTCCGAGGCGCTGGGTGTCTCCCTGACCGCCGGTGAGGCCTCCACCATCTACGATGCGCTGTTCGAGGCTGGTGACGCGTCGGTCGCGATGAACGTCCAGACGACCGAGGGTGTGAAGAACGTCGTCGTGGTGTCGAGCCACGGCGCAATCCAGATGTTCGACGCGAACACTGGTGACCCGCTCCCGCAGCAGATGCGCATGATTCACACCTGCTGAACCCGCTCGCGGTTTCTTATGGGGTCCGGTCCTTTTGGGGTCGGGCCCCATAACTTTCTGCGACGTTTCTTATGGGTCTAGCCCTCCGGCCGGGTTGGACCATAACTGGCAGGGGCTGTGACTGGCGAGTCGTCGCATCTGACGGGTATGGCACGCGCAGAAACGCAGGGACATGGCCGCGGCTAGGAACGCCTCCGCGAAACCGAAGCGATCGCCCGCGAAGGGCAAGTCGACCGGCAAGAAGTCCGCCGTGAAGTCACCGGCGAAGAAGGCCCCGGCCAAGCCAGCACCCAAGAAGACTGCCGTCGCGAAGGGCAAGACGACCGGCAAGACGACGGCCGCGAAGGGCAAGACGACCGGCAAGAAGACGACCGCGAAGAAACCCTCCCCGGCCGCCAAGACGAAGGCTCCTGCGAAGAAGACCGTCGCGACCAAGCAGGTGAAGACCCCCGTCAGCGGGAAGAAGACCGCCGTCAAGGCGACCCGGGCACCCGCGAAGAAGACCCCACCGAAAGCCACCAGCAAGCAGGTCGCGAAGAACACCACGACCCGCAAGTCGGCATCCAAGACCCGGAACCCGAACGGGAAGTTGGTCGCGCCAACCGTCTCGTGCCAGCGAGAAGAGGCATGGTCGGCGTTCTGGATCAACGTCAAGCCCGTCCACGGCGCCACCGCTTACGAGATGCAGATCGCCCGCGACACCGCGTTCACCGACATCATCGACACCCGCTTCATCAAGCGCGCCAACCAGCGGGCATGGTTCGGTGACCTCGACGACGGACAGACGTACTTCTACCGGGTTCGCGCCCACGCCGGACCCAAGCAGGGCCCGTGGTCGCGAGTCGGGAAGCGAACCCTGTCGTTCTACGGGATCCAGACCCCAGCATCGGACGTCGAAGCCGCCGGGCACCCCAACCACGTCGACGTCACATGGACGGCCGCCGAATCCCGCACCAAGCATCCACTCACCTACCGGGTCGTCATGTCCACGGACCGCGACGGCAAGAAACCGACCGCTGAGCAGACCACCACAGGCACCAGCGTCCGGTTCACCGACGTCGATCAGGGCCGCCGCTACTTCTTCCGCGTGTACGCCTCCAACCGAGGGATGCGCGAACGAGGAGATGACGTCCCCAAGATGGAGCGCGCCGAAGCGCAAGTCATCCCGATCGACTCAGCGAAACTCATGCGGGTCACGAACACCAGCCCACGCGGGTTCACCGTCGGCTGGCCCGTCCGCGCATCCAACGCCGGACACTGGATCGAAGTGTGCGAACACGAGTTCCGTGCCGAGTTCGCGACCGCGCTCGCTGTCCCCTACCGCGGGTACAAGGGCTCGACGAAGATGACGATCAACGACCTCGAGCCGAACACCGAGTACTGGCTGCGAGCCATCAACCCGGACGGCACGAACGGGCAACAGGTCAAGATCGTCACCGAACCGGCCAAGTCGAAGTTGCGTCTGGGCACCTACAACGTCCGCTACATCCAGTTGGACGGCCCCCGGTCGGAGCATTCGTGGGGGAAGCGTCGCGAGCACGTCGCCAAGATCATCGGCGAGAACTTCGACATCCTCGGCGTGCAGGAAGCCGCATCATGGGCGTCATCTCGGACGTACCGCAAGCGCAGCCAGATCGACGACCTCCTGTACCTCCTGCAGGACGCTGGCCCATACGAACGGTTCGAGGCCGTTGGCGAGAGGTCACCGGGTGCGCATGTCGTCTACCGGACCGACAAGGTCAAGACCCTCGGTGAAGGTGAGCATCTGCGTTGGAAGGTCGGAACCGAGAACCGCGGGCAAGCGATGATCGCGATGATGCAGACGATCGAAGGCTCGCAGCCGTTCTGTTTCGTGTCGGTGCACCTGTCCCCGTTCGTCGAACACCACGAGCGACTCGAGCACACCGCCGAGTTGGCTGAGGCAATCCGGCGGGTCAACAGACACAACACCCCGGTGGTCGTGGTGGGTGACATGAACTCCCACGACGGTCGCACCGAGGAGACGCCGCGCGAGTACCTGACTGACACGTCCCGGTCCGGTCTCACGCTCGTGGACGCCGAGGACTGGTCGCCGGGTCGGGAACGGACGATGATCCATTCGTCGAACACGAAATGGCTCGCCAAGGTGACCGACCATTCGGGGTTCAAGATCGACTACGTGCTCACCGACGAAAGGATCGCGGTGACGGACTGGTCGTACGTCGTCACATGGACCAAGGGCGGCAAGATTCGCCAGCCGTTGGCGTCGGACCATCACGCGATCGTCGTGCAAGCGACCCTGTAGCGGCCGAGACTGTGGCGGGGTTTTGGCCGCATACCTACAGGCATGAGCATCGACAAGAACGGCAACACGGTCAACGTCACCCCCGGCAAGCAGGGATTCCAAGAGGTCAAGCACCCCGAACCGTCCACCCTGTCCCTGAACGACGCCATCGAGTCGGTCGCCGACCTGAACGACGGCGACGTCGTGTGGGACGCCGAGAATGACCGCCATCGGACCGTCAAGTTCATCGACTCGGGCCCAGAGTCCACGCACATCGAATGGGAAGACGGCGAGATCGAACTCCTCGACAACGACCACCGGTTCCCCGTCGTCACCGACCAGATGGCGTCCGCGTCATGACCGGAGACCGGCTTTCCGTCCTGCAGCGCATGGCCAGCGACCCCGACAGCATCGTCGCGGACATGTTCGCCATCACCGACAGTGTCCGGCCGAGCGAACTCGAACCCGGCGACACGGTGTTCAACCCGCACACCGAGACGACCCACACCGTCGTCACTGTCGAAGGAGACGACATGGTGACCATCGTCCACTACCTCGACGGGTTGGTTCTCCCCTACTACGGTTCCGCGCTCGTCGAACGTCTACCGTTCTGATCGGGCCAGATGACCGGGAAGGCTTGAACAGGCATGGGACGTAGGTACACGAACGCCGACGAGATGCTGATCTCTGCCGCGCAGAAGATCTCCGTGCGTGAGCACGCAGGCGTGTTCGACAAGAACGGCGACCCGTACTACTGGCATCCCCTCGCCGTCGCCACGCTCGCTCGCAACGCCGGTGAGGACGCCGAAGTCGTCGCCCTGTGCTTCCTGCACGACGTCGTGGAGGACACCGACCGCACCCTCGACGACATCCGACTCGAACTCGAGCCGATCGCCGCCGAGACCGGCCACAACCTCGACGGCATCATCGACGGGCTCGACGCGATCACCCACCGCAAGAACGAGCCCCGAGTGAAGTACTGGGGCCGGGTCCGCGACCACCGCTACTCCCGAGCCGCGAAGCAGTACGACATCATCCACAACACGTGGCCTGAGCGACTCGCTCGCCTCGAACCTGAGGACAAGGCCCGCAAGGAGTCCAAGTACGGCGACGCACAGGACTTCCTCGGGTACGCGAGGACCGTGTGAGCCCTTTCTCCCGGCACACCACCGCGTTCCCGAAGGTGTTAACTGCCTGCTGCACCGTCGCGTTCATCGCAGCGGGCGTCGCAGGGTTCCTCTACGCCACCTGACATGCTAGCGCGGGGCGAGTAGGCCCACACACCATCTCGACATGACGAAGAACGGCAAGATGGACAACCGCGGCCACAACGCCATCAAGGGCAAGCAAGGGTTCCAGCCCGTCCGGAACCCCGAGCCGACGTCGCGAGACCTTCCCTCGGCCGACACCGCCGACACCGCCGACCCGTCCTGCGCGGAATGCGGATCCCCGATGATCCTCGATGAGAACGAGGTCTCCCACCACGTCGACGAAGACGGACGTATCGACTACGGCGCGGACGCCGACCACGTCGCTATCGACGACACCGGCTACGACCCCGTCGGTGGGGAGCCCGCACCCGACCCAGTCATCGACATGTGGCGCGAGACCCCCGGTAACGTCATCATGTTCGAGCCGATGCCGCCCGGTACCCCGCCTGAGTGGAAGGGCGCTTACGTGATGAGCGCCAACGGGACACCGTTCAACGTACGGTTCATTCCGGCCGGGTCGAAGGAGTACAACTTCGCGACCGGCGAGTACACCCGCGACGCGGACCATGATGTCATCGCGTTCTTCGACGCCCGTTACGGGTTCACGCCGCACGGTCAGCACGTCTCCACCTACCGAGCCGAAGACCTCATCGAAGGTGACCGCGGTGTCGGCCTGAACCTTCACGGCGGGATCGACGACTGGACCCTCGACGCCGAATCCACCGACGGGATCAAAGGTTGGGCGGGGCTCGTCTCCGAGAACAAGTAGCCCCTGCCTCGACGGCCCCGACACCCGCCACCGGGTTCGGGGCCGTCCCCCATGTCACGGCGACGCCCGACCGCGAAACAATGCGTTTGGCCGCGACGCAGGGTGCGTCTGGCCGCCACACACCTTCGGGCATGTTCAAGTTCAAGAAGCGGAACACCGGCGGCACCCGAGCCGACCTCAACGTCCAGAAGGGCAAGCAAGGCTTCCAACCCACCCCGCCCAAGGCTGAGGCCGCCCTGCGCCCACTTCCCGAGATGGACAGCGCCCCGGCCCCGTACAACCCCATCGGTGTCCCGTCCATCGGGCACTCGAACGTCACGCCGTCCGGCCCAGTAGATGACGCGCTGGTCGAGAAGTTGGCTGGCGAGTTGCACGAGGCAGAACTGGACTTCGCCGCCGAGTACATCCACGATCACGACATGCCCGTCGAATCCGTCACCTTCGCGGTCCTCGGCGTCAAGGACAACCACTTCGTTCCCGCGCATCAACTCGACGACGAGTGCGAGATGCAGGTCGTCATCAACCACATCCAAGGCCTCGACTCTGACGACGAGGCCCAGTTCTCCGACGAGGACTGGGACGACTACGCCTCCAAGATCGGCGGCGTGATCAGCGAACCCACCCTGCGAACCCTCGCCAAGACGCAAACCCAGACCGTCCTCAACCCGACCCCTCGCTACGGGCACGAGCGCGAGGACAAGGCGCTCGACCTGTACGCCGACTGGGAACGCGCCACCCGCGGCCTGCCCGTCGAACGCTGAGAAGGAGACCCCGTGAACAGTCAGCCACGCAAGGGTGAGGTCGGGCAGCCGACCACCAACAAGGGCCACTTCGCCCAGACCGCCAAGAGCGCCCCCGCGACGACGAACCTGCCCGTCGAGGCGGACGGGTACACCGAAATGGACGTCGCTGTCACCGACGTGTTGCCGCGCGACCTGATCCTCGACCCGGAAGACAACACCTTCCGTACCGTCGCCAGCGTGGACACCCTCGTCGACGACGTGACTGTCCACGTGTTCAACGACGACACCGCCGACAACACCCGGCCGCAACTCTGGCACGCTTCCGACACCGTATTCGTGCGGCGCCCCACCACCCCAGAACTCGCGTGGGACGCCCCAGACGGGTACATCGACGAACACCTCGAAGCCTCAGCGGTCCCCGACGGCGCGTACGTCCTCGACGAAGACACCAACGACTACGTCAAGGTCAACGGTGACGCGTTCACCGACTACGGCACCGGGAACACGTACCTGTCCCTCGGCCCCGACGAGCGACTGGTGCAGTTCAAGTCCGACGCGACCGTGTCCGTCCGACGAACCAAGACCGAAGCCGAAACCCTCCGTGACGAGGCCGCCGCGAAGGAACGCGAGAAGCACGACTCGTTCGAACGATCCGACACCGACGGCGCCGTCTCCCAGTGGGCGTCCGGTATCTCAGCCGACCGTCTCCGACTCGAAGCGCAGGTCGTCGAACAGGGTGGCGTGCACGAGTTCCGTGCCCTGTTCGACCTCGAGGGGAACCTCGTTCCCGCCAAGAACGTCCAGACACGTTACGGGTACGCGTGGGCGATCCTGTCCGACCCCGACGACCCGAACAGTGACGTCACCGCGTGGGTGAACGAATCGAAGGCACGCAAGGGCGCTCAGCGTCGCAAGACGATGGAGAAGAAGGGCTACCGCGAAGGCATCGTGAAGGCGCCCGCGAAGGTCATGACCGGCGGATCGGGAACCGGCCTGTCCGGAGCCTTGACAGTGTCGAACTACATCGGACGCGCAGACGGCGGGTTCTCCCGCGACGTCGAGATCGTGTCAACCGACGACCCGGGTAAGGACTACTGATGGCAGGCAAGCAGGGACACAACGCAGCATCGGGGCCCGGTGAGGTCGGGTTCCAGCCCGTCGCCCGCCCCGAACCGAACAGCGACGTCAGCGTGCTCGACATGAGCCGCGCCGCGGCCGACATGCTCACGTTCGCCGACCGTCAGATCCACTGGTTGGAAGACATCAAGGACCGCGAGAACCCCGACACCAACGTCTACAACACGATGACCGCCGAGTCGTACGGCTACCACCAGTTCCAGCAGGCCATCGAATCTGGGTACTCCGTTCGTGACGCGATCGACGTCCTCGACCAGCACGGCGGCGAGATCGCCGAAGAACTCGTCGAGATGGCCTCCCAGCCAGAGCAGCAGCGAGTCCGCCCGCTCATGAAGGACGTCTGGTGGGATACCGGGCAGGACGCAGCGATCGGCAACGCGGTCATCGGCCTGCGGTACGCCTCGGACCGGCTCAAGGAGCAGGCCAAGGAGACCGACATCATCGACCGGCTCACCGTCGAATCCGTGACCGAGCAGTACGGCGACATCACGAACGGCCTTCCCATGCCGGTCGCGCGGGAACTCGCCAAGGACACCGGCCAGCCGGTCCTCATCGAGCACACCGGCTCCCGCTACTCCGGGAACCAGATCGCCGGAGCGACCATCGCCCGCTTCCGGTTCGCGATGCCCAACGGTGTCGTCCGCACGAGCGAGGTCGCGTTCAACGTGTACGCAGCCGACGGTTACACCGTGGATGAGCCTCGCTACGAGGCGCACAAGAACATCCGGTTCGCCGACCACACGCCCGAGCACACTCCCACGACAATGGATCTGGTCGGGCCGACCGGGCACACTCAGTACGAAGGTCGCGTCGGTGACGTGTTCACCAGCCGCGACGACGCATGGGAGTTCATCGACGTCGCCGCCAAGACGGTCACCGCAACCGACGCCCACCCGTCCCGTCACACGACCGGCAACTGAGGAACGACATGACCCACATCAGCGACGCCGCCGAGGCACGACAGCGGGCAGCACGACGCCCCAACGGCCAGTTCGGCGAGCAGCACAAGCCTGAACCCTCGCCGTTGTCGAAGGCCCAAGCGAAACGGCTCGCGCAAGAGGAACGTCGCAAGTCGCAACCGTTCATCCCGACCCGTCAGTTCATCGAGACGATCGAGGGCATCGAGTACGCTCACGTCGACGGCAGCAACGGCCCCTTCTACATCCGAATGGACGCCATCACCGACGAGACTGTCGAGGCGTACCGGACCGGCCAGTGCCTCGCGTTCGCAATCGAAGCGCACCGTCGCACCGGGTGGCCCATCGTCGCTCGCATCTGGACCGCCATCGAGTACGACGAAGCGGTCAACTACCCGATCCACTTCTACGTCCGCTCTCCGGACGGCCGCCTCCTAGACGTCGGCGGGTACAACGACGAGGACGTCGTGCGCGAGGACTTGGCTGCGGAGGAACAGTTCAAGGAGTTCACCGACCCGAACATCGCCCACGAGTTGTTCCACCGCGACATGCAAGAGCAGGACTACTCGACCGCCCACCACATCGTCCCCGCCGCACTCGTACGCGCTGACTCCATCGACTGCGGAGAGTTCGATCCCCTCGAGGAGTGGACCTTCACCGCGTAACATTCGGTCACACCCTTCGAAGGAGACCGAATGAGCGACTGGCCGACGCTGTCCGACCTGCTGGACGAGATCGCCGACGACATCAAGGCCGAACTCGCCAACAAGCCTGAGGTGAAGGACATCGACCCCGAGTCGTTCGATGTGAAGAACCTGCCGATCCAAGCGCGTCGCTGGCATCGCCTCACCGACATCGTCGCCGTCGTCGTGGACCTCAAGGGTTCCACCCGGTTGAGCACGGGCAAAGAACACGCCGCGAACACCGCGTCTGTGTACGAGGCCGCCACGGACAACGCCGTCCGGGTGTTCAACCAGTTCAAGGCCGACTTCATCCAGATTCAAGGGGACGGCGTGCTCGCCATCTTCTGGGGCGACCGGCGCTACGAGCGTGCACTCTGCGCGGGCATCACCGTGAAGACGTTCGGCCTGACACTCGGGCAGAGGATCGCGAACAAGTGGCCGACCATCGAGACCGGTTACAAGGTCGGGATCTCCAGCGGCCGTGTACTCGTGAAGCGCATCGGCACCCCGCGCAACCCTGCCGAGCAGGAGCCCGTCTGGGCCGGGAAGCCCGTCAACTTCGCGACGAAGGCTGCGCAGCACGCGAACCTCGGGGAACTGATCGTGACCGCTTCGGTGTGGGCCGAGATCGAGAAGAACGACTACCTCGTCACCTCGTGCGGTCATGGAGACGGCAAGATCACCGAACCGACGGCCCTGTGGACCGACGTGTCTATCGACACCATCGCCGACGAGGTCCAGTCGAAGGGCCAGAAGTTGAAGTCCGCGTGGTGCGGTTGGCATGGGGACGAGTTCTGCCAGAAGATCCTCGAAGGTGAAACCACACGTGAGGAAGCCGAGGACGTCACACTCGAACACGCGACCAAGGCGCGGCAGTTCCTCGGAGCACAGTTCGAGGAACTGATCGAGATGAAGAAGAAGCAGAAGCGCCGGTGGCCACGATGAGCGTAGACACAGAAGATGCATGGAGACTTCTCGACAACGCGGCCGGATGGTTGCGCCACGCCGAAGCGAAACTGACCGCTGCGCTGGGATTCCTTGGATTGCTCGCCGCTGGCCTGTTCGCCGTCGTCAGAATAATGGAACCATCACCGTGCGCGTTCATCGCGGCGGCCCTCGCATCGATCTGTCTCGTGGTGTCCGGTTACTACACCGTCGACGGACTACTGCCGAGACGGGCGGCCGTGAACAACAACGACAGCACAGTCTTCTACGCCCACATCGCATCGAGGGCCAACGCCTCCCGATACCTGAGCGACATCGACGCTCCAACGCATGACCTACGCCGAGAGGTGCTACGTCAGGTGTACAACGTCTCGAAGGTCGCCGACAAGAAGTACGACTCCTGCGTCAACGCCTACAAGTGGCTGGTTGGTGCGTCCATTCTCACCGTCGCGCTCGCCGCTCTCATCTCGATCGACGTGCTTTGACCAACGAATCCAGCGCCGCGATCGTTCTCCAAGTGGACTGCCTCGTCGGAAACGCCATCGAGTTCCACCCTCACGGCGAAACAGACCGTTACCTCACCGACCGAACCAGATACCACCTGTGCGAAACCGTCATCGAGATCGCTCGGTCCCTACGAGCCGACGACACCCACCCGTGTGAACACCTGTTCACCCGCGAGCACTTCCCCGAGCAGGTGTACAGGCAGCCGAGTAGATGGTGGGCCCGGTTCGCGAGTGAAGCGGAACTGCTGACCCGGGACCTAGCCTCCGGGCGCCTCTACTGCGCGACAAACACAGCCCGCCGCGTCATCACGATGACCGCCGTTTGGTATCTCGCCCGTGAGGCTGAAGACCCGTTCATGGATGAGAAGTTCGACGAGTCGTGCCCCACTCAACTTGCGGCGCAGGAGCATGACCACGACTTCCTGACAGCACTGCTCGACATTGTGCCGGTCGATGAACTGGACTCGCTCAAGCGAGGCGTGTTCGGTCCGCCAGACGACTGGTTCTTCCCCTCCGCACCATGAGAGATTGCTGCCCTGATCGAGTCCTGAGACGTTGCGGGCTTGCGCAGGCCCGGTCATCACGATTCGCCTGACGCTCCACATCGTCGCCGCATGTTCCCCCGCATGATCACCAAGCAGATAACAAAGGTCCGAAGAGACAGTGACGGCGACATCACTGATGTGTTCGCGTCCTCGGCCCGCCACAAGGACTGGGAGAGCATCTCCTACGCCATCAGAGCGATCGAGTTGCGGCTCGCCACGTACTTCGTCGTCGAAGACGGCACCCGGGCCGAGGTGTACGCACTACCCCGCGAGAACCCGCGCTACCTGACAACCAGCCCAGACGGGACCACCAGCAACAATCTGGACTGTCTCCCCTCCGCCTGACCCCCGCACACCCTCATGTCATGGCACAGATGACATCGACAGGCGTGGAAGACCGTCGCGACCCTCTCTACCGCAAGAAGCACGCAGGCGTCCCCGGCAACGGCGGCCAGACCGCTGAGCACGAGCGCACCGAGACCGGCAAGTCCGTCCTGAACACCACACTGGCCGACCTTGGCGCCGACGACGCGGCCAAGCGTGCGTTCGCCGAAGCCGCCATGAACGCGACCAGCCCGCTCGACCTCATCGACCGTCGAGTCGAAGCCGTCCAGACGTACATCGCCGACAAGTACGACGGACAGGTCACCAGCGTGTCCTTCGTGTCCGACGGCGACCGGCTCATGGTCATGTCCGCGTCCGACGCCAACGAGGCCCCCGTCGAGACCGAGATGCTCGACGCCATCGAAGCAGACCTCAACGACGTCATCCCGACATCCGCCATGCCGACGTTCTCCGAAGGGATGACGCTGTTCGCGGGTAAGACCGTCGAGACCGAGTTCGACCGTTACCCCGCGATCGGTGACGAGTCTCTCGCCGAGTTCACGGATCGGATCGTCGCGAAGTGGTCCGTCGGCCAGCACCCCGACAACCTCCCCGAGGTCGCCGCGGCAGCACGCGAATACGCGTACGACACGTACAACTCCGAGTTGAACGAACACGCTCTCTCCGGCGGTGAGATCACCCCGGCGATGCTCGACGGGCTCAACGAGCCGAACACCCGCTACTTCACCCAGCACTACCCGGTCACCATCCCTGACGCGCCCGAATCCCTCGCCGCAGACATCCCGGGTGTCACACGCCCTGTCGAGACGTGGAGCGAACTGACCTCCAAGCCGTCCCAAGACCGTATTGACGGTCAGGGACGCACGGCCGAGCGTCGTTGGCTCCTGCACGAGCAGGACGGCAAGAAGGTGTACGCCGAAGTGTCGGTTCGTCACATGACCTCCATCCCCGGTGACTACTCCGGTCGCAAGGTCTCCGCGATGGCGTCGCACTTCAACGTGTACACCGAGGAACCTCACGGCATGTTCGTGTCCAAGGTCAGCCACCCGCTGCAGGACGGTGTACGTCTCGACGTCACCCCGATCGGCCGGTACAACGCCAAGCGACTCGGCGAGGATCTCGACATCGCTGAGGAGATGGTGAAGAACCATTTCGACTCCGGACAGATCCGCCAGATCATGTCGAACGCTCACGCGAAGGCCGAAGCGATCACCTTCGGTCTCGAGGATTGACCTTCTGATCGGATGCAGGTGCGCTCCATGACTTACGAGTCATGTGAGCGCACTTCTGCTTCAGGATGACCTCGATCTTTTCCTCCTCCGGTTCGGTCACATGCCGAAGATCGACCTGAGGGTCACCGACCTGACCCGCTGGCACATCCACCAGTGCGACCCGTACGCCTTCACCAGCGGCCCCGTGAGCGAGTTCCACGGCGAGACGACCCTCTGGCCCGAAACGCCCCTGTTCGTCCGCCAGCGGCACCTGTGGCCTTCTCAGGTGGAGCGTTACGCCGCCATGATGAGCCTCGGCGACACGATCGCCGCCGTGCAGGTGACCGACGTAGAACCCGGAGGCCTCTGGCACATCAACGGCTTGCATCGGATGGTCGCCGCACGACTCCTCGGGCGCACCCTGACGGCCGAGATCTGGCGGTGACAGGCATGTGCGAGTACACCCGCCTCGACCCGCGTGTGTCAGTACGGGCAGATCCGAGAATCTGGCAGTACCGACACCTCGCTGTCCGCGAACGAGGACAAACCTCATGTGTCCTCGAGCGAGGACACGTCCCGATCTCGCGCCGACACCTCGCATAGAAGAGGTGTGCACTACTACGCCTTCTGGTCTGTCGTCGGCGGGCTCATCTACCTGCAGATGAGCGCCGTAGCGGCCGTCATGTACGAGAACCACCGTGTGACCGCGGAAGACCTCACCCTGACCGAACGGCAGCGTCAGGTCGGGCTCGTGAAACGGACCCTTTGGTTCAGCATCCTGCCCATCACCGCATCAGTCAGTATCGCCCGCGCCGGAAGGAGCAACCGATGAACAGAACAACTTCCTCGCCCACTCGAACGGAAGTCCTGTGGGTCGTCCTCGCGATCGTGTGCGCGGCGTGCACGGTCGTCTTCTGTGTCACGTGGCTCGTCGGCGAGACCCTGCTCGTGCAGGTCGGCATGTCTCTCGCCATGACCGGCTTGATGATGTTGAACTGGAACATCGAGCGCCGGGCCCGCCTTTCGACCGATGTCGCACGATGACCTCATCCGCGAACCACCCGTGGGTTGAGTTCTGGATTCTGCGTGTTCTTGAACTCACCGCGAACGCATTCGACAACCGTACCCGCGGCGAGGGGTCGACCGGCGGGAGAGGAGATTGGGACTCCTACTTGGAGCGAGAGTTTGCCATGCCGATCCTCGCTTCTGCGGCTGCTATAGAGAGCCTCCTCAACGAGGCAGATGAGGTCACTGGCTTTCGGGCCCCGAAGTCCTGCGCTTGCCGAGGATCACATGGCGCTTCATGCCACAGGTCCGACCGATCGGAACATCGGGTACTTCGTCATTTCGAGGATGTCGATCAGATCACGTATCGACAGATTGAGACCATCAGGAAGGCACGTAACGCGATGGTTCACTCATCCGGTGGCAACAGTCTGCGCGCCTATCAAGACCTGATCCACAACAAGGAACTCCTCGTCGAACTTCTTTCCCCAATCATGAATCTCCTGCGAGCCTTCGTGAACCATCCCGATGACGTTGTAGCCGCCCGGTTTTTCGGCATTTATCGAAGGGTGAACGAGCAGATCAGAGCAGACAACCGAATCCGGGTAAGGGAGGAAACGACCGACGTTGGACCCGAGTTATCCTTCGGGCGAGTCTGAGCCGCAGCAGCGAGGGAAACTCGAGGCTAGCGGGTGCCCTTGCGGCCGAGTCCGGCTGCGTACCGTTCGGCGTACTCACGGCCCTCGGGGGTGTCCAACTGGTCCTGCCGGGGTGGGGTCATGGCGCCGTCCATGAAGACCGTCCGGAGTACGAGGTTGGGGCCTCGGTGGTCGGCGGTGATGCAGATGCCGTTCCCGGTGAGGCGCCACTGGTCGGGGTACTTGGAGTTCGGGCCCGACTGGTAGACCCGCTCGGGTTCCTTGAGAGTTTCGAGTACGTCGTCCGGGTCGATCCGCAGAGCGTTCATCTTTTCGATGAAGTGTTGTGTCGGGGCGGCCCGGAGGTGCTTGATCCGGTCGTACGGGTCAGCGGTGAGCGCGTCATCTCGCTTGGTCGTCTCAGCGTGACGGCGTGGAGCGAACCGTGTCGGATGCCCGGGCAGGCGGGCGTCACGGTTGCGTAGTTGCTGCGGAGTCGGGGCCATATGTGTTGGGTGTGCGGGGCGCAGGTCAGAAGTTCGGGAGTTCGTCGAGGTTGTTCCCGCGACGCCGGTCGGCGTGCGTGCGCAGGTAACGGCCGTGACGGGAGTTCACCACGGAGACGGCCGAGGAACCGTCGACGCCGGGCCCTTGCACGCGGTACTCGAACGACGGGGCCACCGAGGTCATGTCGTCGATGACCTTCTCGACGGGTTCACGCCACAGGCCCTCGTTGCCGACCTCGATGATGTTGTCCCGCTCGTCCTTGGTCACGTGGGTGATGACTCGCAGTTCCGTCATGGTGCTCCCTCGAAGTCGTTTGGGCGTCCGTGTTGTCTTGCCCTGTCTCCTGTTCACATGCGGCGAGCCCTACCGGACATGCGAGAGGGCCCGAACCAGAACGACGTCCAGTACGGGCCCTCTCGGGGTTGTTGACGGTTACGGCTTGGGGGCATCGCTGGCCGGTGCGTCCTCGGCGGGCTTCTTCCCGTCGACCGCGTCGGAGCACTCCTTGACCGCGATGGCGAACTCGTCACCGGTGAGGACGGCCGCTGCTTCGGCAGCCGTCGCGTCGAGGGTCTTCTGCTGCGCGAGGATCTGGGCACCCCGGGCCTTGTTGTTCGCCTGACCGGCCTTGAACGTCGGTACGATCAACTTGGAGTAGTCGCCAGTGACCTTGCTCATCGACGCGCCAGCACCAGCGACACTGGCCGCGAACTCGTCCATCATCCCGCACGCCTCAGGCGCCACGGTGACCGTCTTCGTCTCGGTGACCGTCTCGACGGTGGGTTCGTTCAGGAACCCGGCGCCGAGGAACCCGACCGCGAGCGTACCGATGGCGACAGCGGGCAGCAGCAACTTCGCCAGCAGTCCGGATCCGTCCTCGTCGTCGTCATCCTCCGAGGCAGATGCGGGGGCGGGTGCGGTTCCAGCGACGACCGGGCCGGTTCCCATGACGGCTTCGGCAGCGTCACGGTGAGGGTCACCGGCGGGCTGACGCTCCACGGGCGCGACGGGAACAGCAGACGCGAACGGGTCGAACGTCGGCGCGTTGCCCGCCTCGGCGGACAGGTCCGGGTAGGACGACTCATCGACCGGGGCTGGGGGTCGCGGGGTCGGCCGGAACGCCTCGTCGAACGGGTCCGCGTCGGACACGGGCGGAGGTGGCGTCGGTGTCGGACGCGGGGGCACGGACTGACCTTCGAACGGGTCCACCGCGGGACGGTACGGCTCGTTCTCGGGCAGGTAGGAGTCAGACATGAGGGGTTCCTTCTCAGTTAGGTACTCCACCTCATATGCGTCGAAACCAGCCCCACATCACGACCACGTTCGAGGACGAGGACGTGATTCAGGGGGCGGGCGTGACGTCGGTGTCGGGCTTGGGTTGGGTCTTCCCGATGGCGGTGATGCATGCGTCCACGTCGGCGGATGCGGCGTCCGCGACGGCCGCCTTCTTGGCTGCGTCGAGGGTCGCCTGTTCCTTGAGGATCTGGGCGCCGCGGGCCTTGTCGTTCGATTGACCGGCCTTGAACGTGGGACGGATCAGAGCCGAGTAGTCGTCCACGACAGCGCCGAGGTCAGTGACCGAGTTCTGGATCTGCACGAGCGCCAACCCGAGACCGAGGCATTCCTTCGGTGATTCGATGACGGTCCGGATCTCCGGCTCGACCACCGGTGCAGGCTCGTCCTTCGGCGCGAAGTACATCGTTCCGCCCAGACCAGCACCGACACCCACGGCGAGAACTGCGGCCGCCCACAGGAAGTTCCCGACCGGCCGGAAGCGGGAACGCTTCGATTCCGGTTCGCGCACCGGTGCGGCGGGCGGCTCGGGAGACGACGGGATGGTGCCGAACGGGGACGGCGGGGGCAGGTCGGTCATGGGTTCCTCACACGAAAGGGGTAACTTCTCCTATGCGTGAGGCGCGGCCCACATCCGCTGTCAGGCGACCCGCAACGTCACCCGGATCGGGCAGTGGTCCGACCCCATCGGGCCCGCGTACTTGGAACCGCGACGCGGCTGGATGTTCGCCCACGCGACGACACCAATCCGGTCACCCTTGCGAACCCACACCTTGTCCACGTGATCGCCGTACGTGTACGACTTCACGGGGGTGAGACGACCGTTCGCGCCGCTGTTGTAGTTCGGGCGCGAGAGACTCTTGGCTTGGTCGTACGCATCCACGTACCCAGAAGCACCCATCACCCGGGCTGGCGTGTCTTGGGCGTACCCGCGGGACTTGTTCGAGTTGAAGTCACCGAGGTACACGACCCGCGCTTTGTTCGTGTTGACGGCGTTCACCTTGGCGATCAGGTTCCGGGTCTCGACCTTGCGGCGGGCGTCGAACTTCGCGCCCTTCTCCGGGGTGACGTGCGCTGACACGAAGATGATGTGCTTGCCGGTGCGCTTGTCCCGCAGTTCAGACCACGTTGCCTTGCGACCGTTGCCGATGTCGATGGTCTGGGCGCGGGTGGTCGTTTCGGTCGCGACGCCACCTTCGGCGGCCGGGTCGGGGAACGTGACCGTGTCGATGACCTGCTCGAACCGGCTGGTTCGGTACAGCAGGCTCGACGTCCGGTAGTAGCCGTTGTCGGGGACGGCCGAGTAGATGGAGCGAACGTCATCGGTGACGGTGGACCAGCCAGAGGACTCCTGCAGCGCTACGACGTCGGCGCCGGACCCGAGGATGGTGCGGGTGACGATGGGGCGTCGGGTCGCCCAGTTCTTCATCCCAGCCTTGCGGGCGTCAGCGGACTTGTCGCACGCCTTGGAGCAGATGTTGTAGGTGAGCGCGGTGACGTTCACTCCGGTCTTCGGGACGGCGATCGCGGCGGCGGGCTTGCAGGTGCGAGCGCTGGTGGCGAGATGCTTGCCCTTGCGGTTGTAGGCGCGCACCTTGAAGCAGTACTCGGTTCCGGCTCGCAGACCCTTCACGGTGACCTTGTTGGTGCGCGCGCCGACCGTCTTCCTGCCCTTGGTGAAAGCGTAGTTCGATGCGCGCTCCACCTTGTACTTGGTTGCGCCCTTGTACTTCGGCCACGACAGCGTGACCGTACTGGACGTGACACCGACCGCCTGCACGAGACCGACCCGTGGGGCGGCGTGAGCGGGCGTCGGGGTCGCGAGAACGAACGAGGTGACGGCAGAGGTCAGGAGGGTGGCGGCGAGCGCTCGTGTGCGTGAAGGCATCTTGTTGTTGAACATGCGGCGGCGCTCGAATCTTCCTTGGTGGCTTGTACCCTCTGTTCAAGCCCGCGTGAGCATACCTCGCCGATCAGGTGGTGTAGCGGAGAAGTTCGCGGTGAACCGTCATGAGGTCGGTGCGGGTGATGTTCACGCTTCCGCCGCCGTTCGTGGCAGCGATGATGGCCTTCTCGATGATGTCGAGCGCGTTGTTCGCGGTGACGTCCTCGACGGTCCATGCACCGTTCTCGAGGTAGGTGACTTCGACGGGCCAGTCGCCGACGCCTCGACGTACCGCGATCTGGTTCATGGCGGCCACACCGTCGAGGGTGGCCGTGGCGCCGCACATGCCAGTGTCGATACACCAGACGCCTTCGATGGCATCGTGGGTGACTCCGTGGCGGACCGTGCTGTTCCCGTCGGGGATGTCGGTGCACGCCGAGCAGGGGCGCAGGACGACGCACTGACGGTCGTGTCCGTCGATGGTCATGTCGGCGAGGTGCTTGCCGAGACCGGTGACGTGCAGGGTGTGCGTCATCATGTGTCCTTCGTCGGTGCTGATCGGTGCTGGTTCACCATAGTCAAGCCCGGACGGGTGCCACGGGTCGATCAGGTGCGCGGGTGCAGTTCGGTGCCGTCTTCGGTGTAGACGCGTAGAGTCTCGTCCTTGACGGTGACCGTGAACCGTCCGGTCTGGCCGTCGCGGGTGCCGGTGAACTTCTGGCTGGTCTCGTGGTGGATGTTGGGGATGCCGGACAGCCAGACGACCCCGGAGACGTCCTCGGCGGGGGTGACGCCGTAGGTGGCGAGGACACCGGTGAGGTACTCGTGGGCGGCGAAGGCTCGACGTGTCACGTCCTCCAGTTCGACGATCGTGCCGAGGTTTCGCAGGTGCAGGGTGACACGCACGTACGCGACGAGCACGACGAGCGCGAGCGCCCCGAGCAGCCATCGTGCGGGGCCATCCAGCAGGAGCGCGGACGCGAGGGCGGTCGAGAATGTGACGAGGTAGGCGACCATAACGGCGACTTGGAGACGTCCGTAGGTCTTCTTCCGGGCGTCGAGGTCAATGACGTCAGGTTGAACCCGATCGATGATGGTCACGACGCCTCCTCCGTGGTGGCGCGGGTGATCGCGAGCCAGCGGTAGCCGGTTCCCCACTGGCAGGAGTTCTCGCGGAACGTCGAATGCGGTTCGGTGAAGATGTCGAGTCCGGGATGGTCGTTCTGGATGTGCTGGGCCCACGTGATCGCTTCACCGATCGTGTCGGCGGTCGTCTCGTAGAACGTGTGCTGGCCGAGGCAGAACTCGGCCTTCCACGGCCCGGGTCCGGTGGGGAGCCGGTCAGCGTCGTCCTTCACTGCCACCTCGGCCGCGGTCTCGAGGGTGGGGATCTCGTTGAACTGGAGGTCGAACAGGCGGAACTGGTTGTTCTCTCGGATGGCCTTGAACTGACGTTCGGTGCCGTTGCGGGTGCCGGTGAACGTCGCGACCGAGTTGTCGGCAGAGACCAGTCCGTCGAGCGAGTCGTCGGTCGTGACGCCGTACTTGGCGAGCAGGCTTGTTACGTCGAGGTGGTCCCGGTTGATGTACATGATGGTGGGTTCCGTTCTCGTTCAGGCCGCGGCTGGGGCGGGGGTGATCTCGCGGGAGTTCTGGTCGAAGATCCGCAACTCGAAGCCTTGACGGACGGCCTTGAGGAGGACGTTGGAGCCGTTGTGGGTGCCGAGGAAGTCGACGGTGCGCAGGGCAGATGAGGCGGGCTTGCGGATCAGAGCGGCGACCTCATCGATCTCCCCACCGACACCGATCGACGCGAGCAGGTCTCGCGTGTAGGTCTGGACTGACTCACGCATGGCGTTCTCGGCCTCGACCCGAATGGTTCGCTCCTCGCGGCCTGCGGAGTCTCCGGCGTGCAACAGCAGGAAAGTCACGACGGCCAAGACCGCCCCCGACCGCGATGGCGGCAGGCACTGAGATGTGGCCGCCGAAGGCGAGACCGAACAGAACGGATCCACCCATCAGGAACAGGGCCGCGCCGACCGAGTGGCAGAGGAAGGCTCGGGTGTCCAGCCGCATGATGCGGTCGTTCTTGTCGGTCAGGTCGGGTGCCCGCCAGTTGATCTGCACGAGGGGGTCAGTCCTTGACGGTGGTGAGGGTGACGTAGGAGATGTCGCCGTCGTCGTACGTGTACTGGATGAGGCCGCTGGTGCCGTCCGTGTAGGTGACGATGAACTGGTTGGAGCCGGGCTTGTCGTACTTCGACGGGCCCCTGCCTCGGATGAACCCCTTGGCGGTCTTCACGTTCTCGACGCTCTTGAGGTGGTCGATGAACTGTGCGGTGTACGAGTCGTTGACCGCGTTGTCCATGTCGTCGGTGGCCGCGATGAGGAACGCGAACACCCCGGACACGAACATCAGGAACGCGCCGACGAACAGCGGCATGCAGAAGTGGTCGAAGAACGCGCGGAGCCAGTCCTCACGGTCGTAGAGGTACCCGGTAGCGAAGACGAGAAGGGCGACTCCGATGAGCACGAGTCCGACGTGCACTGACGTCAGGGACCAGAAGGAGATGTCCGGGGTAACCGGGGTGAACGTGGCGGTGGAGATCATGGTTCAGAGTCCTTCCGCGGCCGTGACGGGCAGGAACCGGTACGTGACCTTCTTGCCGTCGAACTTGTAGAGAACGAGCCCCTCGGAACCGTCCTCGTAGGTGATGAAGATCTGGTTGGTTCCCGGCAGGGAGTTCGCATCGATCCTCTTGACCTTGCCCTCGAGCCCGTTCACGTTTGCGGTCTCAGCGAGGTGCTTCTCGAATTCGCTGGTGTAATGCTCGGTCTGCGCGTCCGACTGCGCGTCCTGTGCGAATGCGGCGGTGCCAGCACCGATAACGGTAGACGCGAGGGCTGTCACCACGTACCAGCCGATGTACCGGTTCGCGAACTTGGCGTACTCCGACTGGCTGGGTGCGACGATCCCTGACGCGATGAGCGCGATGGCGAACGCCACGAGGGCGATTCCGAGGTGCGCGTACCAGACGTCGAAGAAGGAGATGCCGGGGTCGGTCGGGGTGAAGGTGCCGGAGGCGAACATGCGTGGTCCTTGCAGGTGGTCTGTCAGTACGGCGTGGTCAAGCCCGCGGGCGGGCTCGTTTCGATCGGCCCGCTCCTCGCCGCGCGTTCACGCAGGGCCGGTGCGGTTCAGGATGCGTAGCGCGTCTGTTTCAGGCGGCGATCTTGGTGAGGATGCGGGCTGCTTGGCCGACGTCACCGAACTCGGGCAGGTCGATCTCGACGATGGCGAGGGTGGACTGGCCGGTCTCGGTGGTGAACTCGTACGGAAACACGGCGCGGGCGAGGCCGGACCCGTTCATGATGCGCTTGCACCCGTCGCAGGGGGCGTCGGTGCAGTAGATGGTGGCGCCTCGCCGGTCGGCGGGCTGGGAGAACATGATGGCGTTCGCTTCGGCGTGGTTCGCGATGCACGCACCGGCACCGGTGTCGTAGGAGGACAGGGGTGCGACCTCGGTCTTGGACATGCGGCCTCGAGGGCAGGCACCGGCGGTGAGGCAGCCGGGCTGACCGGGAGGGGCGCCGTTGTAGCCGGTGCCGACGATGCGCCGGAACTCGTCGATGATGACCGCACCGACTCGACGGCGGGTGCAGTCGGCTCGGAACGCGGTCGCGCGCGCCATCAGGATCCCGTACTCGTCGAGGGTGGACCGGTCGCGGGCGTCGCTAGCGGCGAGGAGTGCCTCCAACTGGTCGAACGCCGCCCATGCGGCAGCGAACTGGTTGGACGGGGCGAGGGACGGAATGTTCACGACCGCTTCTATGCCCGTCCCGGCTGGGACATCGGTCGAGGAACGCCGCACCGACAGACCACAGCATCGCCTTGACGTGGTTGAACACGACCGGCGTCGGCGGTGTGGCTGGGACGGTCGAGAGAAGACCAGCGGTGAGAGCGGTATCGCAGCGGGGATCGAGGCGTGGGTTCGTGGAGGAGTCCACACCCGTCAAATGCGGAGAAACGGACCCCTACTCGATGTCCTCGTCAGGCCAGAACCCGCCGAAGTTCTGGGTGTAGTACTTGCCGGACGCCGTGAACCCGACACCGATGTGCGTGACGCGCGGGTCAAGCATCGCCGCCCGATGGCCGGGGCTGGCGAACCACGCGGCCACCACCTCGTCGGGTGAATGACCCATCGCGATGTTCTCACGAGCGAAGTCGTAGCCGAGAGCCCTGATCTGATCGTTGTAGGTCTTGCTGTGCTGGAAGTCGCGCGTGCGCGCCATGTGATCAGACCAGTCCTGCGCGATCTTCGAGATGCGCGAGTCAATCGTCACCGGGTTGAGCCCCTGACTGACCCGGAAGGCGTTCGTGTCCTTGACGATCTGTGCCTGTGCTCTCTCGACTGTCCACGGAATGTCCCTCGGGTCGGGCTTCGTCTTGACTCGAACCGTGCGGGAGTAGGCGATACGGATCTTCTTGTTCGCGTGAACCTTGACGCGGTAGAGGCTGTTCTTCGAGTTCGTCTGGAAGTGGAGCGTGTACGTGCGCTTCTTGGTGACCTTCCCCTTCTTGATGTCCTTCCAGCCCTTGGTGGTCTTGCGCTGCACGGAGACCTTCGCGCCGACGGCCTTCTTGGTGTTGACCTTCCCCTTGAAGGTCGACGTCGACCACTGGATGACGGTCGCTTTCGGGGTCGAGAGGGACACCTTCGGTGTGACCTTCTTCGGTGCAGCGGTCGCGGGGCTGACGACGCCGAGCATGAGGGCGGCGGTGAGCAGCCCCGTCACGAGGGCGATGAGTTTACGGGGCATGCGGTTCC
This sequence comes from Aeromicrobium jepli, assembly GCF_047246605.1. Taxonomy (NCBI): domain Bacteria; kingdom Bacillati; phylum Actinomycetota; class Actinomycetes; order Propionibacteriales; family Nocardioidaceae; genus Aeromicrobium; species Aeromicrobium jepli. The sequence goes on along the minus strand of NZ_JBFOKO010000003.1, from coordinate 135,260 downwards.
TTCCGGTCACAGCACTATCTTCTATGCGATGAAGGTCTGAGGGATGGTTTCGTCGATCTCGTCGCTGCGAGTTGCCTACGCCGATCATTGGGAGGCGGCGCGGATCGAGTCCATCTTCGACTTAGCCTTCTGCACCTCTTCGGCGAGCCACTCGAGGGTCTCACTGTTCGGCATGTCCGGGTCCATGACGTCGTTCAAGCCCATCTGGATGGTCTTGATGGTGTCGATACGGAACCGCTCGGCGAGGGCGAGCCGCGCGGTGTTGGCCGGGTTGGACGGACCGACGTCGACGAGAGTGTTGAGCAGTTCGTACGCCGCCCAGAGGATCTTCCGTTCGGTATTGTTGAGCGCCATCAGACGAGTCCCAGCCGGGCAGCGAACTCGTCGGGGGTGATGGTCTCGACGCCGAGGTCGTCGGCCTTCTTCGCCTTCGAGGAGGTGGGGTCGGCGCACACGAGGAGGCTGGTGTTCTTCGAGACGGAACCGGACGCCTTGCCGCCGTTCGCTTCGATGAGTTCGTTCATCTCGTTGCGGCTCTTGCCGTCGAGCGGGCCGGTCATCTTGCCGGTCACCACCACCGACATGCCCGTGAGAGCCGAACCACCCGCGGAAGCGTTGTCGTCGCTGTCCGGGGCTGGGGTGCCCATGCCGAGCGCGATGAGTCGTTCGATGGTCGGGCGAAGCATCTCGATCTCCCAACGAATCGTCTCAGCGCGACCGACACCGACACCCTCTACGTCCAGCAGGTCGATGGTCGTGGCGTCAGCGAACGCGGACAGCGAACCGAAGTGAGTGGCGAGACGACGGCTCATCGTGCGTCCGGTCATGCGAATGCCGAGCGAGGTGATGACCCGGTTGAGGGCGGCGCCCTTGGCCTTGTCGATCTCGGCCATGATCTTGCCCGCGTTCGTGGCACCGAGGCGGCGGATACCGCCCGTGGTCGTCTCGCCGAGCGCGAGGTCGGCCAACTGGTCGGCGGTCAGGTCAAACAGGTCGGCGACCGTGGTGACGAGTTCGGTCTCCACGAGTGCGGTGACGATCGCGGTGGACATGCCCTCGATGTCGAGCGCGTCACGGGACACCGCGTATTCGATGCGACCCTGCACGGAGCACTCCGGCGACGTGCAGCGCCACAGTTCGGTGGTCTTGTCGAACTCGCCGCCGCACTGCGGGCACACCTCGGGAGCGGTCCACGGCTGGCTGTCGGCGGGGCGCAGGGTTAGGTCCGGGGACTCGACTCGCGGGATGACGTCGTTGGCGCGCAGCACCTTCACCGTGTCACCGATGCGGATGTCCTGCTCGGTCAGCCAGCCGACGTTGTGCAGGCTCGCGTACGTGATCGTGGTGCCGGACACCTCGGTCGGGTCCACCTTGGCACGCAGTGCGAGACGACCCGTGCGTCCGATGGTCAGTTCGATGTCACGAACGACCGTAGTGGAGGACTCGGCCTCGTACTTGTACGCGACGGCGTACCGCGGGACACGCGAACCGATGCCGAGCCGGTCCCGGTCGGTGTCCTCGTTCGCGGTGATGACGATGCCGTCTGTCGGGTAGTTGACCGTCGCGCGGGCCTCACCGAACAGGGCGATGGTCTTCTCGGCGCCGCCGACACCCATGAGCATGGCCTGCTGGCGGGCGAGGATGTGGACGGTGTTGAAGCCCATGTTGAAGAGGTGCTCCATGCGGCCGACGTGGTTGGTCGAGCCGAGGTTCTTAGCGTCGTACGCGGCGAACGACAGAGGCATCCGCGTGTCACCCTTGCGCAGCACTCCGGCGACGGCGTTACGGGAGTTCTTGAACGGCTCCTCACCGTCGGCGATACGCACCGACTGGGCGACCTCGAAGTCCTCGGTGGTCATGTAGACCTCGCCACGGACCTCGAAGTCGCGGTCCCAACGCACGTCCTTGGGCATACCCACGATGTTCACGTCGCTGGTGATGTCCTCGCCCGTGGAGCCGTCACCGCGGGTGACCATCTGGACGAGACGGCCGTTCTTGTAGACGACGCGAACGGCGAGACCGTCCATCTTCGGCTCGAACACGACGCTGTTGATGCCTCCGGCGGACTCGATGAACTTCTCCACGTCCGCGAGCGTCTTGACCTTGCCGAGCGACAGCATCCGCTCCGGGTGGGAGACGTCGCCACCCTTGGACGTTCCGGCGGCGACCAGACCGAACAGGCCGTCGGTGATCTGGTTGGACCAGCCGGGGTTCTCGGCGAGCGCGATCTCGACCTGTCCGAGCAGGTTGTCGTACTCGGCGTCCGTCATCAGTTCGGTGGTGCCGTTGTAGTAGGCGTCAGCGGCCTCGAAGAGACGGTCGGCGGCGGCGTTGAAGTCGGTCCGGTTCATGGTTGCGCTCATACTAGATACAAGCCCGCAGCAGCCACGAACTCGATCGTTTCGAGGCGCGTTTTGGCCCGCGATTCGTGCCCCGTTTAGAGGTTGCGCGATCTAGCGACCCGGTTCGCGACCTCGACGACGTTCGGGTTCGGGTGGGTGCGGAGCCGTCGCGTGGTTTCGGGGTTGGCGTTCTCGTGAGCGAGCGCGACCTCGATCGTGGTGCGGCCGAGTGCCGTGCGGTACGTGTGGTCCGAGACGCTCTGCGGGTCGGAGGGGTCGAGGCGTCGTTCCTGCTGGTCCAGCAGTTCGATCTGCTTGCCGATGACGCGTTCAAGCGCTGTCGTCGGGGTCTTCTTGTTGAAGATGAGCGCGGCACGGATCGAGTCGGTGACCGGCGGGATCCGGTCGAGGAGTTCGGGGGTGGCGTTCATGTTCTTCGGGATCTGCGTCATCGCTTGTTCGTGAGCGAAGGCCGTGTTGGGGTTGTCGATGTTGATGGCGTCCGCGATCAGGTTGAGCGCCTCGGGACTCTTCGCGCAGTCGACCGCGAGACCGAACGCCCATTCTGCTCGCGTGCTGCCGAGGTCGATCTTGTTCTGGAGGATCCACGCTCGATCCTCGTCGGTCGCGACCGGGTTCGTCAGGATGTAGCGGTAGTGGGCGGTGACCTGCGCCTTGGTGAGCGACTCGAGGACGGTCCGGTAGTCGTCGTGGCTGATGACCGGGGACTGGGCGACGTCGACGCTGGTGACGCGGCCCTTGCGGTACTCGTCGATCACCCAATCACGAGATGGGAGGTTCGAGCGGGTGAGAGCGGCGAGGACGATCGGGTTCTGCTCGTGCTGCAGCAGATGGTCGACCGCCTCCCACGCCATCATGTTGTCGAAGTAGCCCTCGGACGCGAACGCCACGGCGTTCTCGCGGATCAGGTAGTCGTCATGCTGGACGATCGCCATCCACTGCTCAGCAGGGATTCGCTCGTCGAGCATCAGGTCCATCAGGTTCTCGTGGGTCACCGGTCGGACGGGGCTGACCAGCGGCCGGGTCGCCTCCTTGCGCTTGACCGTGGCGAACTGGCCGCCGTTCGCGTCCTTCGGGGTGCCGGGAACGTCCTTGACCCGCTTGAACCATCGCTTCATGCGATGACGGTGTGTGGCTCCCGCACACCTGACGGTCATGACCGAACTCGTGACGACCCCCGTGTCCGACAAGATCTGGGACGCATTCGAGGCGCTCTCGGACCCCGATGGTTTCATTCCGGCGAACCGGCTCGCGTACCTCGGCATCAACGTGCCCGAGAGTCGCCCCTCCGGCTCCATCTACTACTCGCCCACGTCGTCACGCAAGATCCTTCGGTCGGCTGAACCGGTCCTTGTGCAGCCGGTGCGGGTGTCGGTGTCGCTCGTGCGGGAACGGTTCACCGAACTCTTGGACGGTGAGCGCGCCGATGGCCTCTCGGCCGCTTGTCTCGACCTGTACCCCGGCGGTGTTTTCATCTTGTCCGGCACCCCGCGCGTCGTCGCGTCACGGCTCCTCGGGCTCGACATTCCGACACGAATCTGGTCGCACGCCTCGATCTCGCGCCGTTCCGTCGCATAGAATCTGCGATCCCGAGACCAAGCGGCGTCAGTTTCGCCGCATATGAGAAAGCATGAGCATGTCCGTCAAGTTCGCCGAGCAGTACCCGGTTCACGCCGCGACCGCGGCGACCCGACCCAACCTCTCGGTCGGCACCGATACGAACCACTGGGGCGTTCCCCGGACCTGACGTACATCTTCACGTTAGAACCCGGCCACACGTCTCCGTGGCCGGGTTCTTTCGTATGCGCCCACTGATCGTCTCGGGCGCCCAATCCACCTTGTATCCAACTGAATCGTTACCCAACGAGACCCCGCTAGAAAGGGCGGAACACGAAATGACTGTCCTGACAGGAGACGTGCTGGTGCTCAACGCCAGTTACGAACCGATGAAGACCGTGTCAATGAAGCACGCGATCAAGATGATCGTGCGTGAGGTCGCTGTCATCGAGGAGGCGCTGGATTCGGCGATCTCCGGTTTCGTGCTCCCCAAGGTTCTGCGGCTCGTGAAGTACGTGAACATGACGTGGCGGTACAACCGCGAGGCCGTCTGCTCGAAGCGCGCCGTGCTGGTCCGCGACCGGTACAAGTGCGGCTACTGCGGTGGGAAGGCCAACACGATGGACCACATCATGCCTCGGTCGAGGGGTGGTCTGGTCACGTGGGAGAACTCCATCTCCGCGTGCTTGAAGTGCAACAGCAAGAAGGCCAACCGGACCCCCGAGGAGGCTCGGATGCCGCTGCTGTTCGCTCCGACCGTCCCGACCGTCATCGAGATCGCGACACGAAGGCGTGACCGCGCCTTCTAACCCCAAGTGCAACCCCAGAACATCAACCATCGAACCGAGGAGGTTCACATGTCGAAGACCCTGCACCCGGCCCACGCTGCACGACTCGAGGCGAAGAACCGCGAGGCGATCAAGCGGACCGCGCGTGTCGCCGAACTCGTCCGAACGGGCGTGGACAGCGACAACCCGGCGTTCCAGAAGGCGTGGGCGTCCCTGTCCGAAGCGGACCGTCAGGTGTTGCTGAACGTGAGCAAGACGAACTGACGTATCGCCCCGTCACACATAGAAGGCCCCCGGTGTTCGCCGGGGGCCTTCGTCATTCCTGCTCGATGCTCACATCCAGTCGATGCGAGTGATCTGGAAGCGCAGCGACTGGTCGTCGTCCTGAGCGGCCGACGCGGACGCCGTCGCGAAACCGAACAGGCTCGCGGCGACAAGGGCGACAACAGCAAACTTCTTCTTCATGGGTTCCTCTTCCGAGATTGGGGTGGGCCGATCACTGGCTGACATGCTCAGTGTCGTATGCCGACCCGTCATCGGGGAAGAAACGCGGGCTCGACCTCGGTAGCGTACCCCCTCAAGTTCCGTCACCCTTGCGGACCTTACGTGGCCCGTGGATGGGGTTCGTGATTGTAGTGACAGGGCAGATTCTCGTTACCTGCCAGTACAGAACGCTAGGCGGAGAGAGCCGGATCACACAGGCAACGACAGGCTCGAACGTCCCGGGATCCACGAAGGGCCCCGGCGAACCGGAGCCCTTCGAGTCGGTCAACCCTCACGGGTCGAGGCTGGTCACATCCAGTCGATGGCTGCCTGCGCCGGAGCGGATGCGAGGACGAGTGCGATGGTTCCGGCAGCGACGAACGCCGCCGAGGTGATCTTGCGCTTCATAGGGCCTCCCGAAGGGTTGTAGGGCGGCTGTTCCGCCCTTGCCTACTCCTATGCGGCGACCCGACGTGAGACACCGATCTGTGTCCTGTGACAGCCCGGACTCGCATAGAGAACGGCATGGGACATCACGGCATCCGGTTCATGCTCGACGACCAGCATCCCGCCGTACGCTCCGACTTGTCCGACCGTGACCAGATGCACAAGACCGTCATGAGCCTGTTCGCTGACCATCAAGGTGAGCAGCCGCGCAACGAACTGGACGTGCTGTGGCGAACTGACGAGATGTTCGACGGGACGAAGTTCCTGTTCGTCACCGCTGCGACGAGCCCCGATCCCTCTCCCCTACCGGACGGGTACACCCTCGGTGCGGTCGAACGGTACGACTACGGCAAGCACATCGACTCGTTCAACACCGGCGACCGCATCTACTTCAAGGTGACCGCCAACCCCACCAAGACCAAGACGGTCGACAGGAAGACCAAACGCATCGCCCTCGACGAACACTCCGCGGCCGACTGGTTCCGGGAGCGGCAATCCGACCTCGGCTTGGAGACGTCAAACCTGATCGTGTCCGCGAACCCGCTCGAGAAGGTCAAGCGGCTCAACCGGCGCCGCAACGACTTCACCCTCGCCGCCACCGAGTTCGAAGGGAACGCCACCGTCACCGACCTCGACGCGTTCACCCGCACCCTCACCGCCGGGTTCGGCCGCGGGAAGGCATACGGTCTCGGGCTCATGTTCGCCACCCACAGCAACGCGTGACCGTACACCACAGGTCCATGAACGACATGCGTGGTCACAACGCCGTCAAGGGCAAGCAAGGGTTCCAGCCCGTCGCACCGAAGCCCGAACCGACGTCTGGGCTCGAGGGCGAGACCCTCCCGGAAGGGCTCATCTTCGACCGTCGCGGTGACCTGATCTCCCCAAACGCGTGCCGGTTGTGCCAGTTCACCGAGGTCTACCACCCGCGGTTGTGGATCGATGGTCACGGATCCCACGGATTCATCGCCCCGGACGACGCTCTGCGGCTCGAACGCATGAAGGCCCGACGCGCCGCCCGCGCCTGAATGTCGTCACGTCTCGTCGCATAGAAGTCCTCGTTGGAACGACCCGCGTTGTTCCCCGCTGAGGTGGGGGTGAACCGAGGATATGAACGTGCAAGTGCCAACACCCATCCCCGCTCCGGTGGGGGCAACCAACACCGAATGATGGAGCACTCGTGCAGCAGTATCAGGATCTCGTCCGCCACATCCGAGACAACGGCGTCGTGAAGTCCGACCGCACCGGCGTCGGCACCACCAGCGTGTTCGGCTACCAGATGCGGTTCGACCTCGCGGACGGGTTCCCGATGGTGACCACGAAGCGCGTCCCGTTCAAGAGCATGGCCGCCGAACTCGTGTGGTTCCTGTCCGGTTCGACGAACAACGACGACCTGAACGCGCTCGGCTCGACCATCTGGGACGAGTGGGCCGACCCGGAGACCGGCGACCTCGGCCCCATCTACGGACTGCAGTGGCGTTCGTGGCCGAACTACGACGGCACCTACACCGACCAGATCGCTGACGTCATCGAGCAGATCAAGACGAACCCCGACAGCCGTCGCCTCGTCGTCTCATCGTGGAACGTCGCGATGCTCGACGACATGGCGCTGAACCCGTGCCACGCCCTCTTCCAGTTCTACGTCACCAACGGGCGTCTCTCGTGCCAGTTGTACCAGCGGTCCGCAGACGTGTTCCTCGGCGTCCCGTTCAACATCGCGTCCTACGCGCTGCTCACCCAGATGGTCGCGCAGGTCTGCGACCTCGAGCCCGGCGAGTTCATCCACACGATGGGTGACGCGCACCTGTACCTGAACCACGCCGAGCAGGTCGAGGAACTCCTCTCCCGTGAGCCGAAGACCCTCCCGACACTCTGGCTGGACCCGGCCGTTAAGAACATCGACGACTTCACCATCGACTCGTTCCGTCTCGACGGCTACGACCCCCACCCCACCATCAAGGCACCGGTCGCCGTCTGATGACTGCTCTGTTCATCATCGGTGGCCACGCCGGAACCGGGAAGACCACGTACGGGCACAGGCTCGCCATCAAGACCGGCGCCGTCCTCCTCGACAAGGACACCCTGTCGCTGCCGTTCGTGAACGTGCTGTGTGAGCAGTTGACCGGAGACCCGGACGACCGTCACACCGACACGTACCGGGAACTGGTTCGCCCGTTGGAGTACCAGACACTCATGGCCGCCGCATGGACGAACCTCACCGTGTCGTCGGCTGGCGTGATCGTGGTCGCCCCGTTCATCGAAGAGTTGAACGACCCGACATGGGTTGCCGGGCTCCAAGCCCAGTGCGACGCCCGCCGGATCGGTCTCGCGAAGGTCTGGATGCACTGCCCCGAGGACGTACTCCGCGACCGGCTCATCCGCCGCGGCGCGAAGCGTGACCACCACAAGATCGCCAACTGGAACCGCTGGTACTCCGACGCGGACCCGTCGACCGCCCCCGAAGGCTGCATCGCGTTGAACTCCGCACCCCGCAAGAAGCCAGCCCCGGTGTTCATCCCGTGACCGTCATCATCGCCGTCGCCGTCGGTGCGAACGGTGTCATCGGCCGAGAGAACCAGATGCCGTGGCCTCGCACCGGGGACATGCGCCAGTTCAAGGCGCTCACCCTCGGGCATCCCGTCATCATGGGCCGGTCGACCTACGAGTCGATCGGTAAGCCGTTGCCCGGCCGCACCAGCATCGTCCTCACCCGACAGGCCGACTGGGATCCCGGCCACGACGATGTGGTCGTCGCAGCGAACTTCGGCGAGGCTCTCGTGCGCGCCTACGCCGTCAACCCGGACGTGTTCATCATCGGTGGCGCCGCCGTGTACTCCGAGGCGCGCGCCCGCGACCTCGTGGACGTCATGGTCGTCACGCACGTGCCGCTCTCACCGGACGGCGACGCGTTCTTCGAGCCGATTCAGGCATCCCACTGGACTGAGGTGGATCGGGCGGCCCACTTCGGGACACCGAACTACGAGATCGCGACCTACGTGCGAGCCTGAGTTGTGAGCGTGCCTGCCGGGCCGAGCACACCTTCACGGCGACCCTTCCAGAGCACCCACAGGATCAGGACCATGCCGGGTGCGACGAACGTGTTCGGTAGGACGCCCCACCAGTTCTCGATGGACGCGTTGTAGATGATCCACAGGGTCGCGTTCGAGAACATCATCATGATGGTCGCGGCGCTGACACCGGCGAGCGCGGCCGGGTTGTTGCGGGCCTTCCATGCGACCACGATCTGGGGTAGGAACGCGAACGTGGACAGCAGGGCGGCCGTACCGCCGATGAGTTGGAAGACGATACTCATGAAGTCTCCGTGGCGACGAACGCCGGGTTGAGGGGCAGCAGTCCGGCACGACGGGCCCGCCACAAGACGATGATGATGAGGCTGAGACCCGGGATGAGGAACGCGTTCGGGACGAGCCCCCACCAGTTGTGGATCGCGCCGTTGTAGAACGTCCACAGCGCCGTGTTGAAGAACATCAACGCCATGCTGGAAGCGGACAGGCCCGACAGGGCAGCCGGGTCGTTACGGGCCTGCCACGCACGGAACACCTGCGGGAGAAACGCGACTGAGGACAAGATGGCAGCGAGCGCACCGACGAGTTGAACGATGAGGGTCAAGAGGGGTTTCCGTATCGGCGCGGCAGAGAAGATGACCCTTGAGACATGCGGCGAGCGACGCCACACACCTCGCTGTCATGAGTACACGAGACGTCAACGTTGAAAAGGGCAAGCAGGGCTTCCAGCCTCGCGCGCCGAAGCCCGAAACCAGCAAGGGACTCCCAACCGAACCGCACGACGCGAAGTTCGGCCCGCACGCCGACACGGTCAAGTCCATCTGGACGGACTACCACGCCGACGAACTCGACATCGACAAGATCGACCAGTACTACCGCGAGATCTCCAAGACCCACGTCCGTTCCAAGGATGACGACGGGTACGACCCGTCGAGCCGGTTCGCCGCCACCAGCGAGGTCAACGAGGTATTCGCCGAGTACCTGTTCGATCGGTACCCCAACGGGTCCACCGGGTCCAAGGCGGAGAAGAAGTTCCTGTTCGAGCACGCGTGGGAACGTGGACATTCGGACGGCATCCGCGCCGTGGAGAACGAGTACATCGACATGATCGATTTCCTCGACGGACTCCACAAGGCCCGCCAGACCCACACTCCCTGACCGTCAGGTGACCTCGGCCTCGATCTTCGGCATCCGAGCCGTCTCCTCGAACATCGGGCCCTCGTACGGGGCGATGCTCGCCTGCATGACCTCGGGGATCCGGTAACGGCGGTCCAAACGAGCCGCGTGCGCAACCAGCATGAGTGTCAGGGCAGTACCCGGAACGACGATGATGTTCGGGACGATCCCCCACACGTTCGCGATCGACACGTTGTAGTACGTCCACATGAGCGACGACACGAGCACCATGAAGGTCGTCGGGACGTTGATGCCTGCGAGGGCGCCGAAGTTGCCGCGCTTCGCCCACGCTTGGATGGTTTGGGGAACGAACTGGACGGTCGAGATGATCGCCGCGAGAGCACCGACGATCGTCACGGTGACTGGCATGAAACTGCTACTCCTAAGTCGGGTGGGGACATAGGAGGACATGCGACAAGCGCAAGACGAAACCCCCGAAACTTGAACGTTTTCGGGGGTTTCGTGATCAAACTCACTCAGACGGTGGTGTTCAGCGGGCCTTCCAGTTCGGCCGGTTGATGACCTGTGCCTCGAACTTCGGGGCCTCGCGGTTCAAGTTCAGCATGAACCAGCCGGAGATCTCGTTGTTGCCTGCGAGGTTCGGGTGAGTGCCGTCCACGGTCATCTTCTGCGGCAGGATGCCAACGTTCACCCAGTACAGGCCTGCCTTCTTCACCTCGTCGGCGTAGATGAACGCCACCCGGTCGCGGTCGGCTCGAATGGCGGGCCCGCGCGGGTACATGAACGCGATCTGTGTGGTCGGGAGCCCGGCGGCCTTCGCCTCGGTCTTCAACAGCGCGATGTAGTCGCGGACCTTGGCGCGGATGAGTTCGTTGGAGTTCTTCGCGGTCGTGCCGACCTTCACGGTCTTGTAGGAGACCTTGTTCACGGTCTTCGTGACGGTCTTGGTTACCGTCTTACCCTTGACCTCCACCTTGACCTTGGTCTTCTGCCGCACCTTCGTGACGACCTTGACCTTCTTGTTCACGGTGGTGCAGCGACGCCAGTCGTTCGCGCCGACCTCCACGATGAGCGCGTCGAACTTCTTCTTCCGCAGGGCATTGCGGGTACGGACGCCGTGGTTCGTGAGCGGGTTCTTGTCCATCAACTTGCAATGCTCGACACCACCCCGTGCGATGATGCCGGTTCCGGCTTCGGCTGAGGTGAGCATGGTCGCGTTGAGCCGCTGCCCGACCATCGACCACCAGCCTTGGTTCGCGTGCCCGGGGATGTTGTTGTAGCGGGCGGTGATGGAGTCACCGACAACCATGATGGTGGGTTTGGCGGCCGGTGCGGCACCGTCAGACACGGTGGTGGCCGAGGTGGTGGCTGCGATGGCTGGGCTGGCGGCGGTGAGGCTCGCTCCGAGCGCCGCCACGGCAGTCATGGACAGGACGGCACGCGCGAAGCGAGTCAAAGTGTTCACGCCTAGAGGTATGCGGCGAGAAGCCCGTCACGTAACCACATGATTCGGCTGCCATCCGAGTTCAGATGCGGCCTGAACCCACCCCGCACACCATCTGGCATGACCCTTCGTAACCGTGACACCAACGGCAGCAACGGCCGCCCCTCCAGTAGCCACCCGACCCAGTTCGCCGAGAAGGCCCTCGCCGAGTCGAGCACGGGGATCGCTGTCGCCGACGACACCTATTGGGGTGACACCACGAACATCCGTGCGGGTTCACGCACGCCGTGGGGTTCGGCGCAGGTCGCTGAACATGTCGCCGACGGCATCACTGTCGTTCACTGCGGCGGTCACGGCGGCATCAAGTTGAGCCCCGAACGGAACAAGGCCGTTCCCGCGCCGCTGCGTCAGAAGTCCGGCTGGTACGAGGAGGACTGCGAAGCGCAGATCGTCGGCTGGGTTCACCCCGAAGCGTTCGGCCACTACCTCGACTCCGACGACGAGCGCCGCGACTACTTCGAGGCCAGCATCAAGAACTGGTACCCCGACGAGTACGCCAAGGCGACCGGCAACCCGGTCACCGTCGAGGAGTCGTCCGTCCTGCGTGAACGGATGCAGCGCGAGAACATCTCCGCATTCCGCGCCCAGCACGGCAACGACTTCATCACCACGAACGTCGTTCGCGACACCCTCGACGACGACTGGCTCCCCGACGGCTACCGTCTCGCGGCCGCCAAGCGTGACGCCACCGGCGAGGAGCGGTACTTCCTGCTTCCCGAGCACGAGGCCGTCAAGGACAGCATGATGCAGCGGGACGTCCTCATCGACCCGAAGCGTCACCTCGACGTCACCGACGTGGTGAACACCCAGATCGACGCGAAGTGGCCGTTCGCTCGGGAAGAGGACATGCCCGTCATCAACGACCTCGGCATCTCCTACGACCACCTCACCCCGGCCGCGGCGGACCGTGCTCGCAAGGAACTTGACCAGCGGTTCCGATTCGACGACGGCAACGGAGGCAAGGTGGTCGAGACGTTCGGCGAGCACCTCGCCCGTGTCGGCGTGAAGTCCAAGTCCGTCCATCACGCCGGTGAGGGCAAGTCCGACATGACCGTCACACTCGCCGACGGTTCCCACTACGGCGTCAAGAAGGCAGCGTTCGACGCTCTCACCGGAGTGCCTGACGTCACCCGCCGCACCACCCGTGAGGCGATCGCGTTCAGTGCGTCAGCGGCCCGGATGAACAAGATGAACCGGTGGGCTGACCCGGACAAGTACGACAAGGCCTCCGCGAAGCACGAGGCCCTGCACGCCGAGTACCGCAAGGTGCTCGCGGAAACCGACGAGGAAGCCAAGGTCTGGCAGGACCAAATGCGTGCTGCCCGCAAGGCTGCGTTCGACCGTCTCATCGCTGAGCGCGGCATCGAGATCTGACCCGGGTTCCACCGATCCGGGCGGCGGGCTGCAGATATGCTTGACGGCTCATGAACACTCACGAAGCGAACATGGTGTTCGTCGCCATGCAGCAGTTCGCCCGCCCGGTCATCAGGCAGTACTTCAACGCGGACTCTTGCATCGCGTCCACCCGCGTCGGGATCAACGTGCTCCGCCACTTCGGCATCGGCGCGAAACCTCTCGCGTTGAGTGTGCTCGTCATCAACGCCGAAGGCTCCCGCCTCATGAGGGACGAAGGTGTCGAAGCGTTCCAGCGTGCCATCCGCGCTTCCCAGCCGGAGGACGAAGGTGGCCCGTGGTCCATCGGCGTCGGCGCTCAACGCAGCCCGCTCGACATCGCACTCGACGCATGGCAAGGACATCTCATCGTCGAGATCCCTCAGTTCCGCACGTTCATGGACCTGTCGATCGATCAGGCGAACCGGCCGTTGAAGAACATCGACCTGACACCCCACTACTTCACGCTCGAACCCGGCGACCCGTGGCTCGAGGGCACCGAACCGGTCATGGAGATGTTCGCCGCCGACGGAACGACGCTCGTGCTGGATCGCAGGGCGCCGGACCCGGAGGGGTTCCGCAAGTCCACGAACTGGACCGGGAACAACGGCCTATCGGCGGCGCTGGCCGAATGCACGGACGAGATCATCGCTGAGGTGGAGAAGTTCTTCATCGAGGCCGGTCGCGTCTACGGTCAACCCTGACGTCTACTTCAACGGGTATTCGGGGTCCATTCGGTCCCAGTCCCGCACGAACGTGTACTCCGACTTCGACACGTACACCTGACCTCCCGGCAGGAGCGGGAGATGGTCGGCGAACGCTGCCGCTCCTGACTCGCTGAACTCGCCTGTCGTGTACATCTCGATACCCCCGTGACGTTGGCGGGCGATCTCGATGGCCCGGGCGCCGTACCCCTTGCCTCGTTGGTCGGGTCGAACTTCGATGTCACAGGCGGCGAGACCGTAAGGGTGCTCGGACGGGTGGAAGCGGTAGTGCAGCATCACGACGGGGGTGTCGTCGATGAGAAGCCACTGGTGATGGACGCGTGAGTCTGGTCCGCGCCACCCGGGGGCGGAACGGTCCACAATCTCTGTGTGGTCGTCGATACGGAGGCGTTCCTCGAACGGCGTGTACCGCGAACCTGACGTGTAGACCGGTCCCGCTGGGGCGCTCTGGTCGTCGTTCACGAGAGCGACGGTACTCGGCTCGACCCTCGGAACGGTCACGAACCGGCCACTGTTGCCGCGCGGATGTTTCACCTTGTCGAAGGTCATGCCCGGGAGGTATGCGGTCCGGTGCCGATACGACTTTTCGCTCCAGTTCCGGGAAACCGACACGCGCCGTCTCAACATGCGGGACAACTCCGAAAACTTCCTGACGACCCTCACACCCAGTCCTGTGTACGGAACAACAGGAGGAGACACCCCCATGAACACCACCGACACTGGCCTGCGAGAGATCCTGAGCATCGAAGACCTCGCCGCGGAGTTGCAGATCCCCAAGCGGACCATCTACAACTGGCGGGCCGAGTCCCCGAAGAAGGGGCCCAAGGGGTTTAAGGTGGGGAAGCACCTGAGGTTTCACCGCGCCGATGTGGATAAGTGGTACGAGTCGTTGATGTGAGAGAGGCGAGAGACCCCGGCCCATCACACGACTACGACCACTGAGAGAGCGACTCAATGGCGCGACCACAGACACCCCTGAACGCTTGGGGCAAGATCAGCGTTGACAGGAGCCCCGGCGGCTGGACGGCGCGCGGCATCTACCGGGACTTCACCGGCAAGAAGCACGACTGGTCCTCCACCGCACCCACCAAGACTGAGGCTGAGCAGTCCCTTCGAGCCAAGTCCGATGCCTTCGTCGTGGGCAGTGGGGACACCTTCCACTCGGAGATGACCGTCGAAGCCCTCTTCCACGCTTGGATCGACGACAAGAAGAAGAACGAAGGACTCGGCAAGCACGCCGCCGACGACTACGAGCAGGTGTGGCGCCTCCACCTGTGCGAACGGTTCGGACGCCTGTCGTTGCGTGAGGTGACCACCGGCGCCGTCCACGACCACATCAACTCCCTGTCGAAGTCGAACTCCCGACGCGGGCGAGTCGTCCTCAACGGCATGTTCGACCTCGCCGAACGACTCGACGCCATCCAACGGAACCCTGTCCGGGCGACGAAGCGGAAGAAGGAACGAGCCAAGGCCGTTCAGGCGCTGTCTCTGGAACAGATCGACCGCGTCCGCTCGGTGATCTACAAGCACGACAAGACCCGCCGCGGACCCAAGTCCGGGTACACCCTGTCGGACTTCTTCGACATCATGATCGGCACCGGGCTGCGACCCGGCGAGTTACTCACCCTCCAATGGAGCGACATCAACCTCCGCTACAAGGGCAGCAAGGTGACCATCTCGGTGACCGGCACGCTCCAGCATCGCGACGGGAAGCAGAAGGGTCCACTCGTCAAGAGCGAGTACCCCAAGACCGACGCGGGCATCCGTACGTTCATCGCTCCCGGATACGTCGCGACCATCCTTCGGCGCCTGCACCGGAACCGCTCCATCACCCCGACGAACGCTGTCTTCCACACGCGCTCGGGCGGGTTCGTGTCCCTCAACAACATCGACCGCGCACTACGCAACATCCGAGAGGATCTTGACCTCGAATGGATGACCGCGCACACCCTCCGAAAGACCGCCGCGACACACATCACCGAGGAACTCGGTGAGGAGCAGGCAGCACGCGTTCTCGGTCACAACGACCAAGCGGTCACCCGCAAGTACTACATCGACAAGACCCGCTTCACCGGCGACGCGACACCTGCGCTGGAAAGGCTCGGACCTGACTACCGGGCGAGCCACCTGCGGGTCGCGTCCGAAGGTGAGGAAGTCACCGGCTGAAACCGTCCGTCCGCAGGCCGAGTGTGAGTGCGTCAGAGATGTCTCTGGCAACCCACACTCGGCCTCTCTTCTTTCCAGTGACCTCCGTCAGCAGGCCGAGACCCTCGAGTGTCTCGATGGCTGCACGAGAGGACGTCGCCGGGACACCCAGAACGGTCGACGCGGTGAGCACCGTGGTTGCCGGGATGGTGAACAGGGCGTCGATGAGACGGGTCGCCGCGGAGTCCGCCCGGGACATGTTCACACTCCTCATCCGGTCGTGTACAGCGGCCAGTTCATCGACCACTTGGCAACCCCACTGGGAGGCTCGGGAAACGGCTGTCGAGAACACCTGAACGATCGGCTCGACCTCACCGTCACGAAACGCCATCAGGGCGTCGTAGTAGGACCGCTTCATCGTGTCGATGAAAGGCGAGATCGGAAGCACCGTCCGCTGGCTGACTCCGGCGCTCGCCAGCATCGCGTGAACGAGTGCACGACCGGTCCGTCCGTTGCCATCGGAGAACGGGTGGATCGCCTCGTACTGGGCGTGCGCGAGAGCGACATGCAGCAGTGGCGGGATGTCGTATCGGCCGGTGAACGCCACAAGGTCTTCAAGCGCGTCCGGCACCCTTTCGGGCTTCGGTGGAACGAACACCGCAGCGCGGGGCCCGGACCAGCCCCCGCCGATCCATGAGACGGATTCACGAACGAACCCGGCACGCGGATCGACACCATCCATCAGGGCCGAGTGGAACGTCCGAAAGGTCTCGAACGTGATGTCGTCACGCGTCCAGAATGCCATCTCGGTGAGGGTCCGGTTCTGGTGCACGAGCAGGGTTGCGTCGGTGAACTTTCGGGTCGCGCGAGCGACGAGCAGTTCCTCGACGGTGGCGTGGATGTTCTCGATTCGAGATGACCCGATGGCCTCGACGGTCGCCATGAGCCCGAGGGCGTCGGCGCCGAGTTTCGCGTGCGCGTACTCGTCGAACCGAGAAGCCGAAGAGGTGGCCGAATCGAGTGCGGTGAAAGCGGCGAGGGAGACGTTCGGGGTCGCCCCGGCGATGGGCGGCATGACTGCCGTGGAGATGGACTCGCGTCCCTTGTACGGGTGCTCCCACGAGTACTTCTCCGTCTTCACCTTCGGCCATTTTGAGGTCGTCAACGGTATGTCACCTAACTGAGAATGCCCTACATCGTTACGCAGACATATGCGACTAAACCTGCACAACGGGAACGACATGCCAAGTCTTGCGACATGACGATCTCGATCGCGAGAAGCGGGTCGCAAAGCGGCAAGGAGAGTCACGCGACCACCCACAAAACACCCACAAAACCCCGGCGTCGAGCACCCACAAAACCCTGCACTTGAACCACCCACAAAACCCCCACCGGCACCCATAGAACCCGAGTCGAGCGCCCACAAAACCCATGCCGTCGCCGCCACATTCGCTGCAAACACTGGCCAAAAAGCACCCACAGAACTCACTGCGAGCACCCACAAAACCCCGGCTGCGAGCACCCATAAAACCCTGCAGGATCGGTAGCCGGTGACAGCCCGCCCTCAACCCCTCAGAGGGCATCGAAGTAACGACCGGAGAGGACCGGAGCGATCGCTCAGAACAGCCTTCAACTCATGTCGTTGCACGCTTGGTGTTGATCGTTTCGTGGGTGTTTTCTGGGGATACGGCCCTTCTGGACCAATTTCCACCCTCGAAAAACCCTGCAACCCCAGCAAAAACTGCTGAATTGAACCTGCGACCCCTTGTTGCAGGTTCAATTCCCAGAAAGACGCCCGATCTGCCCTGCAATGACAGGCATTCTTCCCTGCAATGCCAACAAGAACGGCTCATCCCAAAACTCATGTCCGTTCCGGTTCGATACCCGTTGAGGGCCAACTACACTGGGTGTTTCGTGGGTGTTTTACGGAGTTTTGTGGGTGTAAAGTGGGGATGGTTCAATTTCTGAACAGACCGATCTGCCACCCCGCCGGAGCACGCAACGAGCACCCGCGCGGCGACCACAAGAGTGCCCCAGTCAGGCCGCCACAACCCTCATCGCGGTTGGTTCAATTTCGCCCCATCCAGTGACGGGCCGTTGGTTCAATTTGTGGACGTCCGCACTGCAACCCCGGCGCCGACCGGGTGCCCAGTACACCGGCTGGACTTGGTCAGTTTCGTGCACGTAGACCGCCACGACGATGGGTCAATTTCAGTCCGCAGGCAAGGCGCCCCGGCTGGTTCAATTTCAGGCCCGCGAATCAGGTCGAAGAGTCCCTCGCCAGAGCACCCTCGAGGACCGGAGCGAACCGGGGCGCCAACGACTTCGAGAACGTCTTGGTGAAGTGCAGCGTGTCACGGAACACGACCCGACGATCCGCGACGGGGACGCACTCGCCGTCCTTGCAGTACGCGTTCATCGTCGGGATGTACGCCACGTTCGGAAGCACCTTCGCAACCTCGTCAGTGGTCCGCAAACCAGCCGATGACCACGAGCACTTCTTCACGCTCAAACGCTTCGACAGGCACTCGGGAACCTTGAACGGGGCAATCACCGACGACTGCACCAGAGCGGTCTTGATGCCCGCCTTCTGGAACCGGCGGAGGCTCGACGCCATACCCCGGGTCGCGTCTGCGACGTTACGGGCCGAAGCAGTTCCGTCGGTGCCGACCATCTTGGTGAGGCTGTTCTCCGAAGCGCCGATGATCACCAGATCGGGGCGCTCGTCGAGCACCACGTCGATGACGTCTTCACGCCATGTCGCGCACTCGGTCCAGAACTCGTCGGGATGCTCGGGCCGGTACCGGTTGATGTCGGCGATGGTGCAGGCCGACTTCGCGAGCACAGTGATGGCCCACTCTCCGCGGGCGGCCTTTTCGACGGCCGGGAAGACAGCCGAGGAGATGGAGTCACCGATGATGAAGACGCGATTCGTGGAGGTCTTGTTGCCGAACGTGCACGCTTTCACGTCCGACACATTCGGGTCCGGGTACGCGATCTGGCATCCGGCCGTACGCATGTCCTTTTCGTCCTTCGGTGCGGTCGCCAGAGCGGGCTTCACGTCGGTCACCGAATCGTCGAAGACGGGCTTGTTCGGGGCGGCTGGCTTGGACCCGATCTGGTCGAGCGTGGCGTGCCTCGTGGTGTCCAATTCAGAGGACCGAATCTGGGTCGAGATCTGGACGGTCACGAACACCATCGAAGCGGCCATCGCGACCGACACGATCGGGCGTGTCATGACCCGTAGTCCGTTGCTGTTCCGGATGGGGTTCTCGACCCCGTGGAAGGTCACCACCGAAGCCGCGACGGAAGCCGCCACGAGGGCCAGTCCGGTGGTCAGCGAATCACTGCCGGTGATGTGCCAACCGAGGGCGAGGAACGGCCAATGCCACAGGTACAACGAGTAGGAGATGTCGCCGACGTAGGTGACCGGGCGCAGCGACAGAAAACGCCCCAGCAGACTCGTCCCGGACCCGGCAGCAATCAGCGCGAGGGTCGCTACCGTGGGGGCCAGCGCGAGCACCGACGGATAGGTGAGACCAAGCGCACCGGACTCACTCAACCCGAACAGCGAAACGGTCAGCAGGACGACTCCGGCGCCGCCGAGGACCGTCGAGGTGCGGGCCGTCAAAGTACGTCCGGTCATGGCGATCGCGAGGAGTCCCCCGGCGGCCAACTGCCACGCCCGGGCGCCGGTGTCGTAGTACGCCGACGCGGGGTTCGTGAACGACAACCACACGCAGTAGGACAGCGACACGATGGCGACGAGGGTGAGGAATGCACCGGCAAGGAATCGCGGGTTCGGGCGGCCCTTGCGGAACGCGACCCATCCGATGACGGCGAGGAGAACAGGAGCGAGGAGGTAGAACTGCTCCTCCACGGCGAGAGACCAGAAATGACGGAACGCCGATGGTGTCCCGTCAGCGTTCATGTAGTCGTCCCCAGCGAACGCGTAGTTCCAGTTCGCGGAGAACAATGCCGACCACATCGCGTCGGTGGCGAGAGCCTTCCTGTCGAAGTACGACAAGACGGTCGAACCGACAGCGAGAGTAGCGACGAGCACCAGCGCGGACGCGGGAACGAGACGTCGCGCCCGCTTGGCCCAGAACTGCCCGAAGTCGATTCGTCCACGGGTGGTCAACTCGTTGACGAGCAGCCCGATGATGAGGAACCCGGACAGGACGAAGAACACGTCCACACCGACGAACCCACCGGGGATGGGTACTCCTGCGTGGTAGAGGACGACCACGAGGACCGCGACGGCTCTCAATCCCTGCAGGTCCAGTCGTTTCGGGGTGTGGGCGGCGTTGTTCGACACGTGTGGCTCTATGCGTCCCGGGACGACAACACCGGCGCCACCACGAGGGTGACGCCGGTGTCAGACGGTACGTACTCCGGTCAGCGGGGCGCTTCGACACCACCTCGCGCGAGCAAAGCCTGACGCATCTGCACCAGTTCCTTCCACGCCTGCTTCTCGTCCAGTTCGGAATCCGGGTCGCCGACCGCCTTGGCGTACTTCTCCAGCGCCCGCGTGAACTCGTAACGGAGCGAACGATGCTCCTTGGTCTCGCGGCGGGGCGGCTGGTAGGTCAGCAGGGACGCGTCATGCACGACGACCGGCGGGTCCATGCTCTCGAGCCGGGTGACGCTCTCGGTGTCGCCACGGTCAGCCGCAACGTCGACGGCGTGAGCGCGCGCCTCCTCGAACTCGTCGAGACGGTACCGGTTGCCGTTCGTGCGGTCGGGGCTACCGATGGACAGGGACGTGCCGCCGTGGTTGTGGCCCATCCCGAAGGTCTGCGCGTAGAAGACCGGCTCGCTGGCCTCGGACCACTGGATGTCGTCGATGAACAACAGGTTGTCGAACACCTCGACCTCATCAACCCAGTTGCTCAGGTCGGCCTCATGCGGGACCGGGCCCTCGACGTACACCGTCCGCGCGGGCACCTTGTAGGTCGTCGACGTCACCGGGTTCTTGCTGTACGCGACCGGCTCGGGGTGAACCGTCCAGAACTTCCCCTCGAAGTACCGGTATTCGCGGTCGTCGATGGTGAACGCGACGGGCGCGTCCTCCGGGCGAACCGCACGGACACGGACCTTCGTCTCGAACGTCTGACGGTCCCAGTTACCTCGGCCGCCGCGTGGGCCAAGACGTTCAGCGGAGACGATCACGGAGGCCGGGTACTCGAGGTAGAAGAACGGTGCATCATTCATACCTGTTTAAGCCCGGAACCGCGGCCAACTTCGATCTACGGGAAGGGCAGATGACCCCACCGATGTGCGGGTCTTGACATCCTCCCCGCCCTGAAGGACGGGGATTCCTCGGGCCGTCATGCGGCGGCCTTGGGTTGGTTCCTGCGGCCACCAAACTGGTGGTGGGCTTGTGCAGGCGATCCCCCGATGTCCTCGGGTTCTGGGCTCAACTGGGCTCCTCGGTGGAGGATGTTGAGTGCTGCGTTGATGTCCGCGTGGTTCGTGTGACCGCATCGGGTGCAGGTGAAGACCGCTTGGCTCTCGCGGTTCTCTCTGCTGATGTGGCTGCACTGGCGGCAGGTTTGGCTGGTGTAAGCGGCCGGGACCGTGACAACGGCGGTCTTGTGTCCGAGGCGGGTGGCGAACTCGGACCAGCGGGACGCGTGGATCGCCCGGTTCAGGGCTGCCTTCGCCTTGGCCCGGTTCGGCAGGAACACCCCCGCGTTGTCGGGGTCGGGTTTGGGTTTGGGGCGCCGGACCATGTTCGAGACCGTCAGGTTCTCGAGGACCACCAGATCGTAGGTGCGGGCAAGACGGGTGGTTTCCTGTTCGATCCAGTTGGTGCGACGGTCGTCCAACTTACGTCGCAGGCCCGCGAGCCGGTCCAGAGTCTTGGCGCGGTTCGCCGCCTCGGTGTGGATGTTGCGTCCGGCCTTCTTCGCCGCGCGGGTCTGACGGGCCAGTTGTTGTTCGAGGGCCATGAAACGGGCTCGTTCACCGGGTGTCCAGTCGGGCATGTGCGCGAACTCGCCGTCGCTGGTGGCGTAGGTGTTCGCCACGCCCCGGTCGATACCGACCACGGCCCCGGTCCCGGCGACGATCTTGTCCGGGACGCTGGTGGTGAGGCTGACGTGCCAACGGCCGTTCTTCAACGACACCCGCGCGGACGTCGCGGTCTGGATGTAGTGCCAGCCTCGGGTGATGCGGAACTTCACTGGCCCGGCCTTCGGGACCACGATCTGGGCCCACCGGCGGTTGAGTCGTTTCATCCGCACATCGCGAACCACGAACGAGCCAGCGCGGTCGTCCCGCCGCTTGAACGTCGGCCGGTCGGCTCGTCCGGCGAAGAAGTTGGAGTAGGCGCGATCCAGATCCCGCAGAGCGCCCTGTTGCACGATGGTGGACCCGGCACCGAGCCAGTCCAACTCCCCACGCAGAACCGTGAGTTCACGCATCTGTGTGGTGACGTTGACCCGGGGCGCGTTCAAGTCCGGGGACCGGTCATGCTTGGACCGAACCCACCGCTGCCGCTGGTCCAAACCGAGGTTGTACAGGAACCGGGCATGGTCAGCGTGCATACGAAAGACCGCCACCTGCTCCGGTGACGGATACATCCGCTGCTTCACACTCACCCGACGGCACTCCTGACGGTTCGGCCCTACGCCCACCACAAGCCCGACACCACCAAAGACTCGATCACCTCACCGTGACGACTCCCCGAACGGCGCTTACTCCGCCCTAAAGGACGGAGCCTGCGCGCCTCTCAGAAAAGGTCACGTCCCGCGTTCGGTGTGCCCCACGTCACGCCGCATGTACACAGGGCATGCGAACGAGACCTCGGGGAGTCGCACTCGCGCTCCTGACACTCATCCTTCTGCTGACCGGCCTAACCGGAGCCAGCGCGGCCGAACGAGGTTCGTTCTGGTGGATGCAGTTCGGTGACGGCACCCTTCAACCCGGGAAGCGGACCAACGGACCCGCTCTCGTCCTGATCTCAGGGAAGTCGTTCAAGGTCACCCTCGCCGGGACGTCAGGCGTTGTGGACGTCGATCTGATGAGGTCGGGCCGCAAGGTCGCCGACCTCACCTCCGGGCCTGTCGGCGACCCGGGCAGCAACGGCAAGCACAAGTTCAAGCGGACCGTCCCGAAGAACCTGTACGGCAACTACAAGGTGCGAACCCGGTTCATCAGCGACGACGGTCACATCACCGTCGACACATCCCAGACCATCCGTGTCGTCAAACGCGTCCCGCCTATCGCGAAGAAGTACCGAAACACGGTCACCGACGTGGACCCCGGGCATGTGCTGCGGTTCAACGCGTGCGACACCGTCACCATCAGGTACGACGACAAGGCGCTCCCGTCCAAGAAGCGCAAGGCTGCACTCGCTGACCTCAAATGGTCCGCGAACCAGATGACGAAACTGACCAAGACTCCCTACAAGGTCGTCGGCAAGGTCAACAAGAGGAAGCCCGCCAAGATCTTCGTGAAGTGGGGCAACCCGAAGGGGGACGCGCTCGGCATCGCCTACCTCAAGAAGTTCCGACACGTGTCCGGGAACTACTGGGAGATCACACGGACCGCCATCTCGCTCGACAAGAGGGCTCTCGCCAAGGACCGAAACCTGCGCCGGTCGACGATGGTTCACGAACTGATGCATGTAGCCGGTCGCGGTCATGCCAAGCAGTCCACCGGCAACATCATGACTCCCCGCGCTCGAGCGAACGAGAAGTTCAAGGCTACCGCCGCCGACCGGTACGCGATGAAGCGTCTCGGTCGAGGTTACGGGTGCCTGTGACGAATGTGCCCGGCCGTTCGCCGCATGAAGAAGGACATGGCGAACGACATCGTGCACGTCAAACTCCCGCCCGGGTTTGACCCCAAGAAGCACCTTGGCGCGCTGCGTCGACGCATCGAGCAGGAACACGGCGACGGGTTCGAGATCCGGTCCGTGAACTTGAAGTCCAACCGTGCGACCGCCGTCCGTCAGTCCACCATCACCGAGGTGTCCGACGACACCGGCAAGTACCTCGAAGTCAACCTTCCCGCGAACACCAAGCCCGCGGACGGCGACAAGATCGCCATCCAGTTGAAGTCCACCCATCCCGGCTACGAGATGACGAAGTTCGAGCCGTTCCTCGGGACCGCGCTCCTCACCAAGACCGACGCCGCGACCTCCCATGCCCGCGCCTCGATCGCGAACGCGCTCGGTGTGAAGACGTGGGAAGTGCAGGTCGAACCACGACGCGACGGTGGCTACAACATCGAACTGCCGATGACGTACGTGCCGTCGAAGCACGACGAGAAGTTGGACGAGGTGGCGACCGCGATGGTCGGCCAGCCCGGCTGGTACGTGAAGACGAACGCGCTCAAGCGCACGGCCGCGATCATCCCGTCCGAGCCGCCCACGTTCCCCGGTGTCATCCCGTTCCCGTTCGCCGAGTTGAAGCGCGCTCCGCGAGACAAGTTGCTCATGGGCATGCAGTTGGCTGAACCCGGCGCCGACAACGAGCCCCTCTACCTCGACTTCGAGGCAGCCCCACACACGCAGATCTCGGGTACCTCAGGATCCGGCAAGTCGGTCACCTTGAACACAATGATCACCGGCGTGCTTGCCGGTGGTGCCGAGTTGGTCATCATCGACCTCGCGCACAAGGCCCAGCCGCTCACCACCCGCATCCCCGTGCCGATCAGTGACCGGTTCAAGGATGGGTGGGCTCTCCTCGGCGACCTGCAGCCCGGAGACTCCGTGTACGCGGCCGACGGATCCATCGCACTCGTGTCCAGCCTTGCACCCATCGAGTACGACGCTGACGTGTACGAGGTCGAGTTCTCCGACGGGCAGATCGTTAAGGCGGACGGACAGCACTTGTGGCCTGTCCAGAACCGAACCGATCGGGCGCGCCTGAGCCCTTCCTATATCGAGGGTCGCGAAAAGGCTCATCGCGAGGCTGTCGCTCGCATCGAGGAACGAGTCGTACCCCTGCGTGACCGCGCCCGGGAAGCAGTTAAGTCGAAGCAGAAGGCGAACACCGCTGGACTCGCTGAAATCATCGGCAAGGGAACCGCGTACGCAGCCCAGTTGGTCAAGAAGATGAACACCCCGTTCATCGAGGTGCCGTCCAACGGCAAGACGGCCCGGTTCTACTCCGTGGACGAGTTCCTCACCGGCTACATCCACGTCCTCGAGAACAGTGTCCGTTCCGGTGAGCCAGTCCCCGCGTACCGGTTGGAGACCACCGAGACCATTGCCCAGAACCTCCGGGTCACCAAGAAGGGCCTCCTGAACTACTCGGTACCGCACGCCGCCCCCGTGGGCGGAGACGACCTCGACCTTCCCATCGCCCCGTACATCCTTGGCGCGTGGCTCGGCGACGGATCCAAGAACACCGGCCAGATCACCTCCGGCGTACAGGACGCCGAGGAGATGGCCGAAATTCTCAGCGACGAGTGGGGTCACCCGGTTCGCTGGCTCAAGGGACGCGAAGGCATCATCGCCACTCTCGCGTTGCCTCGACCCGACGACCACCTGTGCCCGTACGGACACGACGACTTCCGCGAGAACACGAACGGCACCCGCTCCTGCCGTACCTGCCTCCGTGTCGGCGGTCAGGACGGGCCCAAGAACTACAGCCTGTACTCCCTCCTCGAACGAGAGGGACTTCGCAACAACAAGCACATCCCCGCGGAGTACCTGCGCGCATCGTTCCAGCAGCGGCTCGCACTCCTACAGGGCCTCATGGACACCGACGGATCCGTGAACGAGAACGGCACCTGCCGGTTCATCGCCAGTAACGACGCGATCGCCGAGGGCGCGCTCGAACTGGCGCGTTCTCTCGGAATCGCCGCGACCTCCACCAAGTGCCCCACGACGTACACGGTCAAGAACGAACACGGTGAGACCGAGCAGCGTACTGGCCGAGACACCAACGTCATCCAGTTCGTCACGAACCTGCCCGTGTTCAGACTCGCGCGGAAGGCGGAACGGCTCGCGGCCCGCACCGCGAAGACCCTCGAGCACCGGTTCATCGTGGACGTCCGCAAGGTCGAGTCTGAACCGGTCCGCTGCATCACCATCGACCACCCCGAGCACCTGTTCCTCACCGACGGATTCATCCCCACCCACAACTCCGTGGACTTCTTCTGGTGCAAGGACTTGGTTCGTGACGGCGGCTGGGGTTGCGCGTCGCTCGAACATCAGGTCACCGCGCTCGCCCTCGTCTACGAAGAGGGTCAGCGCCGCGCCAAGGTGCTCGCTGAGCGAGGCGTCACCAAGTGGACCGAACTGCCTCCCCGTGAGCAGTTCAAGCCGATCTTCGTGCTGTTGGACGAGGTGACCGGCCTGATCCAGATGGACGACAAGCCGCAGGGCGTCCCGAAGGACCACCCGATGATGCAGGAAGTGCTGCAGTCGAACCTGCTGCGCGCGACCCTGCTCGCCCACATGAAGAAGATCGCCGCCGAGATGCGATTCGTCGGCATCCGGCTCGTCCTCTCCTCGCAGGTCTCCTCGGTGAACACCGGCATCCCGACCGCGTTGCGCATGAACCTCGCGCAGAAGTTCCTCCTCGGCGCGAACCCGACCGACAACAACCGCAAGTTGGCTCTCTCGGACCCCACGAGCGTCCCGAAGGTTCCCGAGAACGTACGACAGGACGGCAAGGCCGCCAAGGGTGTCGGCGTCGCCGAACTCGAAGGTCAACCGCCGACGGTGTTCAAGTCGTTCTACGCACCGACCGAGGAACTGCGTAAGGCACTCGACCAGTTGGGGCTGCCGCGCACGTCCCGCCCCGAACCCACCCCGATGGAGATCGCCAAGCACACCCCGTCTCTCGACGACGAGGGCCCGGCTGCGGCTCCTGCGTACGAGGGCGAGCGTGCCCCGTCAGGACGTCCGGCTGCTGAGGTGCTCGCCGAAGTGAAGGCGAAGGAAGCCGCTGCGGGGATCGCGTGGGACAACGACGTCGACCCGGAGACCGGCAAGCGACTGACCGGCTGGGCGAAGGCCAACGCCAACCGTGCAGCCGCCAAGGCTGGCGGACAGAAGCCCAAGGAGAACTGATGGACGACCGCAGCAACATCGAGAAGATCTACGCCGGAGTGCTCGGCCGGTTCGAGAAACACTACGAGCGTCACGGCGCCCCGTTCCTCAAGGCGACGATCGGTGCCCAGCATCGCAACGTGCTCGTCCCGACGTACGTCGGCCAGTCCGGTCACCGGTTCTTCGGATGGCGCATGCAAGAGATGAAGGCCTTCGGTGGTCGCCTGCCCGCGTTCGTCGAGGCTGACCCCTCTCGCGACATGGCGACCAACGACGAGATCGCGATGCAGTTCGCACGTCACATGAAGGAATTGTCCGGCTTCGTGGTCGAAACAGACCTGCGTTCCTTCTCCCTTGACCCGGCGTACCTCACGAACCGGATCGTCCCGTGGGTCATCACAGTTCGCCCGACCGACCTCGACGACGACTGGCAGTGGTCGACCGCCACGGAACTGCGCTCCTACATGCACTCCGCGGTGTTCGCCGGAGTCGTGAACATCCTCGACCGCGAGTTCCGGCCGAGCCAGTGACAGCCACACCCCGGGCGTGCGCCATGTTCCCGCAGACCTTCAACGAGAAGGCCCGGGACCGACGTTGGGAGTTCGCGTGAGCGCAGAGATCATCGACACGTACGACGACACGACCTCTCCTGCGCTCGCGTTCATCGGGTACATCGAATCGATCCTGACCGACGACATCGACGGCATGAACCAGTTCGAGAAGACGTTCGGCCGTAACTACATGGGTGTCGGTGCCGCAGCCATCTGCCTCGTGACCGTCTCGGTGTTCGAACGTCCCGAGTTCGTGCTCCTGCAGGCCCGTCAGACGTACGCCGGGTTCACCACCTCGCCGACGAAACGAGCCAGCCAACGGTTCATCGAAGACCTCCTCGAGTCGTACGCCCATCAGGAGGTGCATGAGCATGAGCATGACGATGACGACGGGCATATGCACTCGTTCGGGATCGACCTGACGTTCGGGCGCACCCCACGAGTGCGGTACCTGCGTGCTCTCGCGGCGGTCTCCATCACCCTCATCGCGACCCTCGAAACGCATTCGGGGCACTCCATCGAGGCACAGTTGATCGACATGCGGCGCCACTTCATGCCGAGCCCGGCATGAACACGACCCTCGCCGGGCACATCGACCGGCTCACACAGGACCGGGCCCGCATCAACCGACTGCTGACCGCCCAACCGCTCACCAGCGATGACGAGCATGCTCTCGGTCAGATGGTGTACGACATCGACGACCTGATCGACGAGTGCTCCCACTGGTCGGCGTAGAAGTCAGCATCCCGAGCGGCATAGATCTGGCATGAAGCCGTTCACCCATGCCGTCGTGCTGTCCTCCTTGCTGCTCGCCACGGGCACCTCCGTGTTCGGGTACTTCGACCACGACAACGCGGCGTTGGACCGTCTCGGCGAGTACGCCAGTGAGGTGGACGTCGCGCAGGGCCGCTACGACGCGCTCCGCGACGTGTGGGTCAAGCAGGTCGGCGACACGATCCTCACCTCGGACCAGTACAAGGCGTTCGAGGCCGAGCAGGTCGTCATGAACGAGGCGCTCGTAAACGAGTCCAGTGAGTCCGCCGAAGCCGACGCGCTCGACGGGTTCCGACTGTTCTGGCACAAGGATGACGCGAAGCCCCTCATCAAGAAGGTTCACGAGGCTGACCTCATCCATGCCGCGAACTCCGGCGTGAACTCGCTCGTCACGATGGCCGCCTCCACATGTGAGGGAAACATCCTGACGAAGGATCAGTACGCCGCCGCCGGTCTGGACACCGCGGCCGGTATCGCCACGTACGACTCCGTGGTCAAGGCGTGGAAGTCCAACGAGGCCGCCTGCGACGCGCTCGAGGAAGTGTTGAAGCGCGTCGCACAGTCGTGAGGTCTACCAGCCGGAGTTGAGGACGTTCCGGGCAACCGCGAGCACTCGTTCGGGGTCGTAGCAGAACACGTCCGCTGGTGTTTCGTCCTCCAACTGAGGGCAGGGGCGCACCATCCAGAAGAACAGGTCTGCGGAGTCCATTTCGGACAGCATCGCGACCATGTTCAGGTACTTGATTTCAGGGGCGACCTGACCGTCGCAGAACTGGAACCCCGGGAATCGCGGGCGCCCTGAACGGTCGATGGCGAGAAGGTCACCGCGACGCACGAGGATGAGGGTCGCTTCTTGCGAGTATCCGACGATCTCGCTGGCCTCGGCGAGGGACATGAGCCCGTGCCGGTCGATGGTGTCCTGACTTGCTGAACGCATGTCCGGGACGATGATTCCCCTCACCATGATGACTGCCCATGATAGCGCAGGAGCGCCATCGTTGGAGGGGTGAGCATCAAACGGCTCGAAGGTGCCCGGCGGCGGGCAGGGTGTCGTCCCACAGGTCGGTCTGGAGGTACTCGCCGTACAGGTTGTAGGCGATGTCCCGCAGAGCGGCTCGGGAGGACGTGTCGTTCATGAGGACGCGCCACACCCAACGCGGGATGCCGTCGTCGGCGAACTGGCCGGTCTCGAGGAGGGTGAGGAGGTGGTCGGTGTGCCACGTGCCCTCGGCGGTTCCCTTGATGGGTGACAGGTCGGCGTTCACGATGTGCCGCAGGAACGCCTCTGGGGACGGGAAGTTGAATTGCTTGGGGCGCGGACGTTCGGACACGGCCTCGATGATGACGTCCTGACTGTTGCCGAACTGGTTGTCCAGCACGACCAGTGACACGGTCGCCATCGCGGGTGTCATGGTGTCGTCGGGGGTCGACTCGAAGGTGAACTCCCACCGTTCGGCCGACACCTTGTGCCGGGCGACGTTGGTGGGGGTCAGGTCGCGTGCCGTCACGTCCGCGCCCACGGTCACAGGCCCTTGCCTGTCGGGGGCGTGTATCCGCGATGACCTCCGGCGGCGGTCTTCATGCCGAACGCCTTGGCCTTGATCTGCGAGGGGCGACGCGAATCGGTCTGCAGGAGGTACTTGTTGGCGAGTCGGATGACGACGTTGCCGATGAGGCCGAAGGGCAGCCAGCCGAAGGCGATGATCATGCCGAATGTGTCGAACCACGTGGCGCCGTCGGACAGCGTGGGGCGGAAGTCCCACGGGATGGTGTCGGGCCAGTACGTGGGTGCGAGGAACAGCAGGAAGATGATCGGGGCGACGATGAGGAACCAGTACAGGAGCGACTCGAACGCCGAGAGCAGTCGGATGGGTGCCTTGCGGGGCTTGTCGTTGGCGTGGAAGCCGTAGGGCCAGTCCTCGGTTCTGCCGTAGGGGTTCTCGCGCGTGCGCTCGATCTTCTCCGGCAGCGGGGGCGGCTCAGTCACATGATTGTTCACGAGGTCTCTATGCCGTCGACTGCGCTGACATCGAAGCGAAAACAACGAGAGGCGCCCCGACTGACGGGACGCCTCTCACTGCGGTTGACCGGGTTGGGTTACCGACCCATGTAGGTCCATTCCTTGCCGGAGTCGTTGTTGTAGCAAGACGCGTAGTAGGCCATCTGGCCCACCTCGTCGGCGTAGACACGCTCACGCTTGCCGTACACCCACTCCTTTCCGCCTCGACGGAAGATCCGCTCGACGGTGTAGTCATCGGCCGGGGTGAGACGGACGCGCACGTGGTAGCCGTAGGAGACGGGCAGTTCGATGCCGTCCTTGATGGGGATGACCTTGCCGCCGGAGATGGACAGCACGTTCATGAACCCGATCTGGTCACGGATGGTGCGTCGCTCATCGCCGGTGATCTCCCAGTCGTCCGGGATGGGCGGGGCGTCGTCGATCTTGGAGCGCAGGTATTCGGTGTCTGCGTCGGTGGCGGCCAACTCCTCGGCGGTCACGGTGACCGGGTCTGCTGCGACCTTGGCGGCCTCGTCAGCGGTGTAGTCGGTGTACCACTCGCGCACGACGTCGATGACTTCCTGCTGGGCGTCCACATCGACGTCCTTGTCGAGGGCGTCAGCCTTGACGACCGCGGTGTCGTACTGGTCGAGCGCGGCCCGAGCCTTGTCGGCGAGCGGTCCGTCACCATCGCGGATCTCCTCAGCGAAGTCAGTGATGAGGGAGAACTCCTCGGGGCCCTCGTCACCTGCCGAGACGGCGATGTCCCAGTTGCCGAGCGCGTACATGGCGCGGACACCGGGCTTGTCGAACAGGTTCGAGGGGTTCAGTTCCGAACGGGTCGGTTCACCCTTCGCGGTCTCCTGAAACCCCTGCTTGCCCTTCTCGACGTTGATCTTGCGGCCGTTGCTGTCTGTGGTCATGTCTGTCAGGTGTGCGGGGTTGGCCCGGTGGTCGTCGCATGTTCCTGATCGAGATCCTGTTCCCTCACACCCTTAGATAGACATGAGCAAGCGCACCAAGACCCCCGCCGTCGTCATCCCCGGTTCGACCCGCGAGATGCGCGCTGCCGCTGACGCCCACCGACGCTCCGGCGCCGCGGGCATCCACTCCGACCAGCGAGCGAAGAACCGTGGCGCCCTGCGCGGCAACCGTCAGACGACGCGTTCGTCGATTCGTCGCGCCGCCATCGCCGACTACCGTTGAACCCTGCCTCTGCCCTGTGTCCGCACACCGGACTGCATAGAGGAATCGAATGCAGTCGCCGCGTCGCTGCGCCCCGACAGTCAGAGAGCCGCATGGACCAGCCCTACCCGAACCTGCACGACATCGCCCCCACGCGAGTCCTAATCTGCGGTGACTGGCATGGCGACACCCGTCACGCCAAGGCGGCGATCGCTCTCGCCGACCGCGTGGGAGCCGACGGCATCCTTCACGTCGGAGACTTCGGCTGGTCATGGAAACGTGACCACCCGAAGACGTTCAACGTCCCCGTAGAGGAAGAACTCGCCAAGCGTGACATCTTCCTCATCTGGGCTGACGGCAACCACGAGAACCACAAGGCAATCCGTGACATCACGCCACGTAAGTCCGACGGGTTCGTACCAACCGGTGACTCCGGTCGCTTGTTCTGGGCGCCCCGGGCACACCGGTGGAACTGGCTCGGTGTGGAGTTCGCCGCGATGGGCGGTGCGATGTCGGTCAATCGTGAGGACTACACCGAGGGCGAGACCTTGTTCTCCGACCTCGAGGAGGTCAAACCCGGGGACGTCGAACTGCTCGGCGACGTCAAGGTGAACGTCATGCTCACCCATGACGTCCCGGCGGGAGGCTACGTGTTCAAGCACATGCACTTCCCGCCGTGGGTCGAACGACAGGCGTACGAGTCCCGTGAACTTCTCCGGCTCGCCGTGGAGAACACCCGCCCCGATCTGGTGTTCTCCGGGCACTGGCATCAGCGTGTCACCAGCCGGATCGAACGTCTCAGTGACGGCGGCGAGACAACCATTCACGTGCTCCACATGAACGGTCACGATTCGAACGCAGTGATCGTAGATCTGCCCGGTCTGGGGCTTATAGAAGGTACAGAGCGGGAGGGCTGGCACCACTGGACCAGACGTGGTGAGAAGCAAGCCAAAGCAGCCGAAGCCCGCCGCCTCTACCGCCTAGCACAGCAAGCATCCAACCCACCAGAATAGCCGAAACCGGCTCACATTCTGAGACGACTTTTCACTGCGGTTCCAGTGGAAATGCGACACCTGTTCGAAAAGTGATCGAACAGGTGTACGAAACATGCCTTAACTAGGTATGAAGAACAAGACGCAGGTCGTCCTGAGCGCCACGAAGGCGGGTGCCCGGACTGTCGCACACGCCTTCGAGCCGGTCAGTCACGGCATGACGTTCTTGCTGTTCACGTTCGTCTTCGTCGCGTTGGCCTACCTGTCCCCCGCAACCCCGGTGGTCGAGTACAAGCCCGCCCAGCCGGGTGTGGGTGTCTGCCAGCCGAACGCGCTGAACAACTGGTGCGCCCCGGTCAACGACCCGCAGGTCGCCAAGGCTGTCAAGGCGCTCGAGGCCAAGGGTTTCGACTGCTCGGACAACTCGACCATCACCGACACCATCATCTTCCAGCACAAGGCTGACAAGAGGGTGGAGGTCGTGGACTTCGACACCGCATTCGTGTACGGCAAGAAGGGTCTGGGCTGGAACCAGAAGTTCTGCAAGTAGTCATCGTCTCCCGAACGCCGCCGCAGCATCACGCTCGGCGGCGTTCGCCATGTCACCTGCGTTTTGTCGCATAGATCGTGCATGACTACCGACACCCCGGACCAGATCCAGCACCACGAACTGGTCCTCGACGAACGTCGCCGCGAAGCGATGGAGAACGTCGCCACATCCCTGCGCGATTCGATGGGTGGGCGCGACTTCAAGTCCGTCACCTTGAACGTCACCCGCACCGAGGACGGTTCGATCAGCGAACTGGTGTCGGTCACCGACCAGTACGGCGGCGTCGTCGTCGAGGAGCCTTCGGCGAAGGTTCACGAGCACATCCTGTGGGCTCGTGTCTGCCTACGCCTGCCCGACACCACCTCCTTCGAGACACTCGTCTGCACGATCACTGCGGGCGACGGCGAGGACAAGGTTCACGTGGCGCCGACGTACCCGGCCGGGTACAAGGTCCAGTTCGTCATCCCCACCGCCTGAACGAACCTCACATCGCGACCGGGGTCGTCTCGGTCTCGTTGTCCACGGGTACATGGACGTACTTGATGAACTCGGGCACCGACTGCGGTCCCGGGTCGTTGAGTGCGCACACGGCCGCGATGACCTTGATGGTCGGCGGCTCGGACGGCCACGGTGTGCAACCGTCGGTCAACACCACGATGAAGTCCGGGCGCTCGTTCTTCGGGCGCGCCTCAGCCGCCTTGATACCGACGGTCATGTCGGTGCCGCCGCGACCCTTCACGTGCGCGATGGACGCCGCACCCTTGTAGTCCACCGAACGCTGCACCTTCGCGTCCACGTCGGTCACGACCAGATCCTTGCCCCGGATGCCGCAGCGTCGCGCGATGGCTTCGACCTCGCGGGACACGAACGCGAACTCGCGGGCGCTCATGGACCCGGACGTGTCTCGGATGATCTCGACCTTGACGACGGGTTCGACCTGTCCGGGGTACATGGCCCTGCCGCCGCCGACTCGAACGTCGTGACGACGACGGTTCGTCTTGGCGCGGCTGTAGTCGCGCTGTCCGCGCCGGAACGCGACCTCACGGCGGAACAGGCCTCCGATGAGGTTCTGCCACGGCAACGGGGACGGCTCGATGATCGTCTCGGCCATCTCGACGAGGCCGCCGGGGACGTTCCCTCGGGACTTGTGTTCCTTGATCTCGTGGGCGGTCTGGATGCGGACGCGCTCACGCTCGACATCATCGAGTGCATCGGCCGCGCCGCCGAGGTCGTCGTTCTCGTCCAGTTCGAAGGGTGCGGACTCGCCGCCGGAGCCGGAGCCACACCCCTTGAAGTCGTTGGGGTCGAATCCGCCCGCGCCCTGACCCTCACCTGTGCCACTGCCGGACCCCTGACCTTCACCGGTGCCGTTCTGGGACGGGCACGTGCAGTCGGGGCCGCTCTGGTCACCGGAGGCGCCGGGGGCGTGCTGCTCACCTCCCTGACCGCCCTGCTGACCCTGCTGACCCTGCTGACCCTGCTGGGACTGCCCGGGGCTGTTTTGGCCCTGCTGACCGTCCTGCGGTCGGCTGCTCTGGTCACCGTGCTGCGGGCAGTTCGGGTCGGTGCTGTCGGACTTGCGACCCTTGTCCTCCTTCTTGTTCTTCTCGTCGCGCTTCTGCTGCTCGCGGACCATCTTGCGGATGATCTGGAAGTAGAACGCGCCCGGCTTGCCGTTCGGGGCGCCGAGTTGCGCGGGCATCGGATCC
Source organism: Aeromicrobium jepli (assembly GCF_047246605.1). NCBI lineage: Bacteria > Bacillati > Actinomycetota > Actinomycetes > Propionibacteriales > Nocardioidaceae > Aeromicrobium > Aeromicrobium jepli. Next base: position 100,919 of record NZ_JBFOKO010000003.1, on the reverse strand, counting down.
TCGCCCGTCGCGAACGACATGCAGCCCGCGTCCACCAGATCGTCGTTGATGGAGGCGTCGGCCGCGAAGTTCCACTGGCCTCGCTCGTGCGGCAGGACGTGAAGGTCGTTCGCCATGTCGGCGTGTGCGCTCAGCAGGTGCAGGCACTCGTGCAGCAGCGACTCGACGTTCCAGCGGGAGCCACGCTTGGCGACCTCATCGAAGCCGATGTAGAGGCGGTGGTACTGGTCCACGGCGTACGTGTTGAAGTTCGGGACGTTCACGACGCGCAGGCTGAACAGCAGCGCCGAGAAGTACGGCATCTCTTCGAGGGCGAGTGAACGCCACACCATGAACTGCTCGTACTGCTCGGGGGTCGGAGCGGACAGGCCGGACTGGCGTACCGCATGGGTGCGTCCCTTGCTGCCGTCGATGCTCGTCAACGTTGCCACAGTCGTATCTCCTGCCGTTGTATCCGTACAGCGGTACAAGCCCTCAAACGCAGGGCGGCCCGATCGCATCCCAGATGGTGGACACGACCGGACCGTCCTACTTGCTCACTTGGCGACGCACTCGGTCTTCGAGGCGAGATTCTCCTTCGCATCGACGGCCTTGCGGGCGATGTCGATGACCTGCGGGACGGTCAGCACCTGAGCGGTGTTGTTCGACACGACCGTGGCGAAGACCACGCCGATGACCTTGCCGTCGAGCGAGACGAGCGGGCCACCGGAGTTGCCCGAGCGGACCACCGCGTCCGCCACATGAACGGCACGCTCGTGAGTGCCACGGCCGTACACGTCAGGGCCTCGCAGGGTGATGTTGCGGGTGATCTGGGCGCCACGGGCGTCGAACGGGCCGCCGAGCGGGTAACCCATGACGATGCCCTTCTGTCCACGGATGGCGTTCAGGTCGAACGACAGCGGCTTGATGGGCAGCCCATCGACTCGCAGGACGGCCACGTCGAGGCGCTCGTCGAACGCGACGACCTTGGCGACCCACTTCAAGCCGTTGGACTCGACGATGGGCTTGGCGATACCGGCGACGACGTGAGCGTTCGTCATCACGAGCCCCTTGCTGTACACGAAGCCGGTGCCGGTGATGTCGAGAGCGGAGCAGCCGACGTGACCGGAGATGCGAACCACGGAGTCCTTCGCCGCGGCGGTCACGGGTGACTTCATGGCCTCCTCGTCCGACGGCGCATCGACGTCAACCTCACGCTCGATGACGGGGGTGACGAACTTGTCGAAGCCGTTCTCGAGCAGGCCGCTGCTGATTCGCAGGAGTCGGTTGTCGGCCGAGTCGGGCACGATGCTGTCGATGGCGGTGAGCACCTTGGAGGACTGAATCTGGTGCGACGCGGGGGTGACGCCGACGGCGCCGGAGAACGCGATGACCCAGCCGAGCGTGGCGACGCAGACGGCGTTGAAGACGGTGCCGAGAGCGCGGTCGACGCCGGTGAAGACCTTGCCGACCTTCTCCGCGGTGAGGCGCTTGCCGACGAGCGAGCCGAGCGTCTGACCGAGGACCGACATGAACAAGATGGTGCCTGCACCGGCCGTGAAGATGAGGCCCGAGGCGATGGAGTCGGGGGCGTCGAAGTCGCCGAACAGCAGGCGGATGGCGAGCAGCGAGATGGCCCCACCGGTGAGCACGCCGACGATCTCGGCAGCGCCTCGGACGAACCCACGGCGGGCGCCGAGGGCGATGTAGATGACCGATGCGAGGACGAAGATGATGTCGATGATGTTCATGTCAGGTGGCTCCTTGGGTGTTCGCTCACCTGTTTAAGACCCGTCGGTGGGTACTTCTCGATCACGCGCGCGCGGGCGCGTACGCGTGCGCGCGCGTGACAGCCGTAAGGCACGCTTATGGATGCGGACCTCACGCGTAAGGAGATACCCCGCACACCAACTAGTTGTGCACAACAGGTTAGTGCCCTAACGATCGGTTGAGAGAGGCGAATCCGGGTTTTCGAGCCCGAGAGTTGGATCTGGCTCCAACGTGGTCCAACTGTCTGGAGCCAAGATTTTGTCTGCGCTTTGAGCCCAAAACGGACGCTGGGTCCAAAATACCAACTTTTCCCGTACCCCCTCCCTTATACAGAGACCCCGTCTCAATCTCAGTCTGAGATTTTGAGATGAGAAGCCCCCTAGTAGTAGTAGATCTATTTTGGATCTTTGGATCCAAGTAAGTAAGTAAGTAAGAACGGCCCGGTTTTCCAGCCAAAATCTTGGCTCCAGATTCCCTCGATTTTCTGGAGCCATGCTGGAGCCACTGGAGCCAAGGTCGTTTCGGCTGTAACCGGCCGTTACGGGCCGCGTCGAGTTCGCCTCTCCCCCACCACCGGTCACCACCGACCGGTACATCACCATGCCCATCGGCACCCCTCGTCGCGACCTCGATGTCACCGGCCCGACCCGCATAGATCCCACGAGCAACGCCCAGCCGAACCCACGTGCGGAAGAAGTCCGCCGAAGTGATCGAGCCGGGCCCACGAGTGGCCTTGACCGGGTCATGGGAAGAGAGACGCATCCATGAGCGACACCTTGACGCGAGCCCCGGAGAAGACCGAGGTGAACCTGCCCGACGTCGTCGCGTGGGACAACGACCACCTCGTCATCCTCGACCATGCCATCACCGAGCAGGTCGAGCGCAAGGCCCTGTCACCATCAACGTCCAAGTCGATGGCGTCGTGCCGAGCCCGCTGGCTCGCCGACCGTCTCCTGCCCGACAACGACGACCGGTTCGCTCCCGCGCCCCTTGGCACGTCCGGCCACCTCATCCTCGAACGGTTCTACGACCTTCCCCCGGCCGAGCGGACCTCCGACCGGCTCATGCTGCTGCTGTTGGAGAACGCCGACGAGGAGTACCCCGTCATCGACGAGGACGGCAACCCCATCGCTCTCGACCCGGCGACCGTCGCGGAGAAGCAGCGCTGGATCGGTGCCGTCTACGACAAGATCCAGCGCATCTTCGAGATGGAGGCCCCTCAGAGCGTCTCCGTCCGTCAGACCGAGATGCCGATCGATGAGGTCGAGATCGCGGGCGTCCCCTTCAACGGCCACATCGACCGCGTGGACGACGTGTTCGACGAGAACGGCAACTACATCGGCGTCAAGGTCATCGACTACAAGACCGGAAACCCGCCCAAGAGCCTCAAGTTCGGTGACGACCACGGCGACCAGATGCGCCTGTACAAGTTGGCGTACGAAGCCAAGTACGGCGTCACTGTCGTCGAAGCGACGCTGTACTACACGGCCGTCGGCAAGGTCCGCAACGTGCCAATCAGCAAGGCCGCTCTCAACAAGACGTTGAAGGCGTTCGTGGCGTCGTGGAAGGCGCACAACGACTCGATCGCTCAGGAAGCGTTCATCACGAAGCCGACGCCGTTGTGCGGCTGGTGCCCGCTGGTGAACTCCTGCCCGTCGGCGATCAAGGACGACGGCACCAAGTACGTGCCCAAGGCCGAGGGCATCCCCACGTTCGAGGAACTGCCCGTGCGGCACCTGTCCGCCATCGAGGCCGAGAACGCGCCAGTGCCCGACGCGCCCGCGGACGTCGAGTTCGAGTTCGACGACCTGCGCATGCTCGCGGCGTCGGCTGTCATCGCTCCAACTTCCGGCGTCGAAGGTGAGCAGAACGCACCTGCCGGGCCCACTCGCATTGCAGAGCCGGTCGTGTACCCGACCATCACCGGTCCTGAGCCGGTCGAGTTCGCTCCCCCGGCCGAGGTCGTCCTTGGCACCGGCCAGCCCGGCGAGTACGCACCGACGACGCAGGCATACGAGGTCGCGCAGCCGGTCACTTCGATGCCCGCACCGGCATCCGACGTGATCGAGAACGGGCCATCTGAGGCCTTGACCCCAGTAGCAGAACCGCCGGTCGAGGTGGCCGCGCGTACCACACGCCGAGGCGTCAAGACGTTGAAGGAGAACACCCTCATGACCCAGATGTTCGCACCGGAGTTGGACAAGCCGTGGGATCCGCGTGACCCCAACTCCCTGCCCCCGAACGCCCCCGACGCGACCGCCCTGTTCGGTCTGGTCAACACCGCGTCGGAGATCATCGCCGACAACGGATACCCGCTCGACAAGACGACCCTGCGCGCCATGAGCGGCATCCTCGCCAAGATCGTCGCCGACGCCGAACTGGCGATCAGCGGACGCATCGACTGGGCCAGCGGCCTCAACACCCGCCTGCGAGGCGCGCTGCACTCGCACCTGTCCAAGCACCCCATGCCGGTCGGCACGGGCGACAACGGCGAACTCATCGAGAAGTGGATGAGCGAGGCCACCGAGTCCATCATCCTCGTCGCCAACACCGTCGTCGCGATGTTCACCCGTGGCCTCGGCGAGTCCGGCGCGCACGCGTTCACGACCAGCGCCGGAGCCAAGACGTTCGCGATGGCCCCGCAGACCAAGACGGACGAGCCGCCGTTCTGAGAACTTCCGCCGGGCGGTGACCCCACGGCAGGACAAGCCTGCCACGCCGCCCGGTGGGAGCGTCACCTTGTTGGCGCTCAGGAAGAAACACACCACTACAACAGGAAGAGATACGCATGAGCGACAACAACACCGCCGTGATCATCGCCTCGGCCATCGCCGCCGCCGGGGAGAAGGACGCGGGCTACGAGGCCCGAGTCAAGGCCAAGATCGCCGAGATCGCCGTCGCGATCAACGACGAGTCGTACATCAAGGCTGCCGAGGCCGTCCTGAACGCCAAGGTGTTCACCGGCATCGTCGAGTCGATGGTCCTCGAGGAGACCTCCAAGCGTGGCGTGCTGACGCTCATCACGCAGCCGTCGTCGTTCCACCCCGACGGCAAGGAGACGGTCCGCACCGAGCGCACCGACTTCGACGAGTCGGTCCTGCCGATGATGCGTCACATCCGCGACAACCTCAAGGGTCACAAGGTCGCCGTCTGGATCGAGATGCAGCCGTCGGCCGACAACACGCGCAAGTTCCGCGTGCTGCGCCACATCAAGGATCTCGGCGTCCCCGCCGAGGCCGTCGCGCAGGCGGGCTGACCCGACAGGGCACCAAGGATGGTCCCGCTCCCGGCTTCACCACACGGTGGGGCATGGGAGCGGGATTGTCCCGTTAGCCCTGCCGCATCTGGATAGGCATACAGACCGAACCGAGGAGGCGATGATGGCGAAGAACAAGGCGAAGGAACGTCGCGCCCACTTCCAGTCGATCGAACGGTCGGAGAACTCCCAAGGCACGTGCGCCGACATCGGCAAGCAGATGTTCTACACGCGTCGGGCTGCGAAGAAGTACGGCAAGAAGGCATTCCCCGGCGAGAAGCACCTGTCGGCGTACCCGTGCGGTGACCACTTCCACTTCGGTCACCTACCCGATGAGGTCGTCGCCGGGAAGGTGGACCGGTCTGTCCTGTCGTCGCCACGCCGCCCGAACCTCGTGGTCGTGCCCCAGCGTGACCCGATCGAGTTCGCTGAACCGACTCCCCCGGCCCGGATCCCATCCCCGGCTGAACTGGCCGCTCGTAGTCGGGTGGCGTCATGAACGACGTGAACGGCATGTCTGACGAGCCGATCTATCTCGCTGGCGGCGAATCGATCCTCGAGGTCGCCGCCCGGGTGGACCGCTCCTACTGGTACTCAGGCGCGTCGGTCGCGTCACAAGCCAAGGGCGTCGCGAACGCTGTCGCCCCACTGGTGTTGGAGGCGTCCGACGTGGACAAGGGCTTCCACATGGCGTTGCGGACCCCGCTGGCGGACTGGCTGACCGAGAAGTTCAGCCACGGCGTCGCCAAGGTCACCCAAGCCGACATCGACATGGCGGTCGCGAAGTGCAACGCGTCCATCCCGCCGATCGAGACGGTACGGGAGGCCGCTGAGACCGAGGGCGTCATCCGGGTCGGGACGAAGCACTACTGGGCTCAGGGCCTGCTCTCGTACATGGGTGAGCGGCAGTTCCTCGCGTCGCGCAACCGCGAGATCACCGAGGCGCTCACGTACATGCTCGACCGGACGACCCATCTGGACAAGCGGGTCGCGGACCGGACCAAGCAGATCACCGACACGCTCGCATCGTGGGCTGCCCGTCGCGGGTACCGTCCCGCCCGCGAACTGTCCGTCCCGGTCATCACTCCCGGGTCCACGTACTTCGGTCGTCACGATCTGGTGATCTTCCGCAAGCCCGCCCCGTCCATCGTCATCGAGATCGACTCGCAACCGAACGAACGGTCGGTCCCGAAGTTGGATTTCGCGTACAAGTCGGGCGCCATCCCGATGTGGATCCGGTGGAACAAGGGTGACGCCGAAGACCCGAACACCGGCGTGACCGTGATCGACTTCTGCGACGTGCCCGCCGACGTGTGAGGTTGTCCCGGTTTTCACGATCGCTGAATTTTCACCACGAGTGAAAACTGTTCAATCTCGCTGCGTGTTCAGTTTCCCTGAACAGGCGCAAATCTTAAACACGAGCCGCCGGTCGATGTCGAGGCGTGGTTGTCGCATAGGAGCAGGTGACGAACAACGACACCTAGGAGACCCTCCATGTCCGACAACGGGCGCAAGAACGAACTCAGCCGAGCGAAGGTCCGCTCCATCGTGGACTACACCCTGACCGTGCAGGCTGCCAGCCCTGAGATCCGCGACCTCGCCATGCTCATCGTCGGGGTGAACAACGTCCGCGACTTCGTGGTCGCCAACCTGACCCGCGCGAAGGGTGAGACGAACGCGCTCGCCGACATCGACGCGCTCTCCAAGGCCAACCAGATCGATGCTGTCGTGGACGCGACCGAGATGGGCAAGGACCGCTTGAAGGCGATCTGGAAGACCCTCTCCGCGCTCGACATCGTGACCGGCGCCATGAACGCGTCCGACCCGAAGGCCGCGGGCGCCATCGTTCGTGCCCTCTCGGGTATGGACTACGAGCAGAAGCGCGAACTCGCGCAGGCCGCCGCCCTGCTGGGAGCGAACTGACCTCATGGCACGCAACAAGAAGCCCAAGAAGGCACCCCCGGGCGGCGACCCGCTCAACTGGGTGCACGAGCAGCAGGTTGATGCGCCTCGAGCGGACATGCCCGGGACGAAGAAGTTGACCAAGTCCGTCAAGTTCCACCGCAGGTTCATCAAGGCTGCCATCTTCATCCTGCCCGTCGCGCTGCTGTCGAACATCGTGCTCGTCGCGAACAGCCTCGGCGAGACTGAGGACACCACCGGGTACACCGGTCCGCCCGCCTCTCACACCACTGCGACCGTCGCGGTGAAGAAGTGGCTCTCGACGGACCCGTCCCCGCTGCCCGGTGGCGAGATCATCTCGTGGGACGAGTACAAGAAGACGCCGCTGCCCAAGGGTGAGGCCGCCAAGTCGATCACTGAGTCCGGCGTGAAGTCGGTCGAGGTGCATTCGTTCACTGTCGCGTCAGAGCAGGGCGTCCAGTATCAGGTGCAGGTCCAGTTGGCGGTCGGTGACGGCACCAGCGCCGCGACCGTCATCGGTGAGCCGTCGCTCGGCCCGATTGCCCCGGCGTTGGAGTCCATCGGAACGGAACTGTCCCCGTGGCCGACCCTGCCCACCGGTGCGGCACCCGACGAGGTCGACACGGCTGTGAAGGTGTGGGCCAAGGCGTTCTCCTCCGGTGACCCGGCCTTGCTGCTGAACACCGTCGGCGATTCCCGAAAGGGTGTCTCGTACGTGCCGCTCAACGGCATGATCCTCGATGAGGAGTCCACCTCCATCGTTCACGTCGGTGAGAAGTGGGGCGAGAACCAGAACCCGAACGAGGACGAGGCCCCCGAGCAGTTGCTCGTTCAGGTCGAGTTCGAAGGTTACTGGCCCGGAACGACGACCAGCACGAACCAGACCTCGCTGCCGAAGGTGACGTACGACCTGCTCGTCGACCGCGCTGACACCGCCTCCCCGCGTGTCGTTGCGTGGGCGGGCCCCGGCGGCGGCTACTGGCTCAAGCCGTACTCGAACGCCGTCACCGGTGTCGTGGTTTCGGCCGACGACCTGCCGGACGCGACCAACCCCGACACGGAGTCCGACACTGCCGATCCCGTCGAGGACGAGGAAGGTGATCTCTGATGGCGAAGAAGCCCAAGGCGAATCTCGCTGACCAGTTCGCCACCGAACCGATCTGGACCACGCAGATGCGTTCACGTCTTCTCGACGGTCGCCTGATGGGTGTCGACAACTCGATCTGGGTGTACCGCGAGGTGCCTCTCGGTCCGGTCGTCGATGCGGCCGACCCGATGGCCGCGTTGGAGGTCGCTCAACCGATCTTCGAGGCGTTCGAGGGTCTGGCTCAGATGGCGAACACGTCCGCCCCACGTCGCGTCGCCGCGAAGTCGTCGTACCGTGACGTTCACCTGCTGTTGGTGAACGTTCCGCAGGCGTACAAGCCGCCGATGAATCACCCGATCGCGCCGTACCTGCGACGTTCGTTCGGTCATCAGCGCGTCGACAAGCGTGTCCTTCTCCTCGGTGTCCGGCTCAACCCGGCAGTCGGTGGCGCCGAAGGTGGCTTCAAGGCGATGATCGAATCGGTCGTCGAGACGCTCACCATCGGTGGCGTTCCTCTGTCGGACTACGACAAGGACTTCAAGGCCGTCTCGGATCTGCTCGACCGGGCGGGTCTGCTGCCCGCGTCCGATGAGGCGATCCATCTGGCGAACGGCTGGTGGAACGCTGGCCGTAACCCGGACACGCCCACCCTCATTCACGAGGACCACCTGCACTTCTTCTCCACAGTGGACGCCATGCGCATGGCCGACAAGATTGGCGTGCGTGAGTGCAAGAAGTGGGACGAGGCGGGCATCCGCGACCAGACCTCGGTCACGTTCGCGAGCCTCGAGAACCTCGAACTGGGGTTCCTCGACCCGACTGACCCTCGCGCCACGTGGGTGTCGGACCTGCTGGACGCTGACGCCCTCGCGGTGTCGGTGCGCGGCAACATCGAACCTTCGACGGTCACCCGTAAGGAACTGCGACTGCAGAAGAAGCGGTACACCGACGACATCAACGAGCGTGTCCAGAACGGCAAGATGCAGTTGGCCGAGCAGAACGAGATGCTCGAAGTGCTCGGCTCGGTGGAGAACTACTACGGTTCCGGTCACGGATCCCCGACTCTGACGAACGCTTCGGTGCTCGTGGGTCTGAACGGTCAGCGTGAGGACTTGTCGCAGGACATCTGGCAGCACTCCCCCGTTCGTCTCGCCCCCATGTTGTTCCGTCAGCCCGGCGCGCACGCCGAGATGATGATCTGCTCGAACGTGCGCGCGAACCCGAACGTGCACGACTTCCCGTGCCAGACGGTCGCGTACTCGGGTATCCCGTCGCTGTCGTTCGTCGGTGACCGTGACCGCAACGGCGAGGGTGAAGGCGCGATGCTCGGCATGACGCAGCGTGACCGTCAACCCGCGTACCTGTCTCCCACGTCCGCGTCGCTCGGTGACACGCTCCCGCTCGGCATCATCGCGGGTGCGACCGGCTCAGGGAAGACGATGGTGCTGTTGAACCTCGCAGACCAGTATTCCCGCATGGGTCGACCGGTCATCATCATCGACCCGAAGACCGGCTCTGACCACAGTGAGGTCGTCAAGGCCGCGGGCGGTCAGGTCGCGTCGTTGGACGAACTGAGCAGGGCCGACGGCATCTTCGACCCCATCCGCTTCTCGGCGTCGAAGGACACCGGCGTGGACATGGCGGTCTCGATGCTCATGTCCATCAACCCGTGGGGACGCGACAAGGACGACATGGAGGTGCCGCTCCAGTACGCGATCCATCACGGTGTCGCTGCGGGCGCCGAGTGCATCGGTCAGGCCCTCACCATCGCCCAGAACGAGATCGGTCATGAACTGCCGCCCCACATGATCGAGGCCGTGTTCCGTGCCATGCAATCGTCGCCGATGTTCCGTGCGTGCGTCGGCATGAACCCGACCACGACGGGTCTGCGTGCCGCGAACGGCATCACGCTCATCAAGGTCGGCGACGGCCACCTCGACCTGCCCGAGCCGGGCGTCCCACCGAGCAACATCCAGCAGCGTGTCGCCGCCGCTCTGGTCCGCATGATGATCTTCGGTTCCGCGATGGCTCTGACGGGTCGCGCGGGCGTGGTCATGCTCGACGAGGCGTGGGTGTTCCTCGGTGCTGGCGCTTCGGAGGTGCAGCGTCTGGGTCGTCTGGCTCGTTCGCAGCAGGTGCTTCCGCTACTGTTCACGCAGCGAGTCACCGACGCGTTGAACGCTGGTCTGGCGGGCTTCATCTCCCGAGGCATCATCCTTCCCATCGAGGACAAGGACGAGGCGACAGCCGCGTGCCAGTTGTTCAAGTTGGAGCCGACGCCGGAGCGGATCGCGAAGATCACCGCGAAGGGCACCAAGTCGTCCACGAACGACAAGGCGCAGGTACCGAACTGGGATTCGATGCGTGCGCTGCGTGACCCGCAGACAGGGAAGGTACTTCGAGGCTCGGTCGCCATCTACTCGGACATGCACGGCCGTGCCGTCCCGGTGGAGATCACGTTGTCGGAGGAGTTCTTGGAACTCGCTTCGACGAACCCCGAGGACATCCGTCGCCGCAACGAGCGTCGGGCGCAGGCCGGGGCAGCCTGAGACCTCTCGGTCCACTTCCCCTGTGCGGGGCCACCTGTTGTTCGTCCTCCCGGTGGCCCCGCACACCTGTCTGCGCATGTGTGACCATTCCCCTCGGGCTCGAAACTTGGAGGAGATCCTCGTCGCGAGGTCGTTGCAGTCGGCGCCTGCGGGACTCCCGACCGAACCGGTACCGGTGACGGACTGAGCGTGAACGCATGTCCCCGTTTCGTCGTCGCATAAGTAGGGGCATGGCAAAAGACAGGGTTCTGGGCGTCGACATCGGCGCGCACTCCATCAAGATCGCCGAAGTGGACTTCTCGGGTGAACGCCCGGAGGTCACCGGCTACACGGCCGTCGCGCTCCCTTTCGGCTCGATCGAGGACGGGCTGGTCGCCATCGACAAGCGCAAGTTCATCGTCGATGCGTTGAAGCACGCGGTCAACTCGGGCGTCTTCTCCACCAAGAACGCAGTCTTGGGGTTCAACAGCCCGAACGCCGCGTTCATGCACACCCTGACCATCGGCGCGATGTCCGAGGAGGACATCGAGAAGTCCAAGGTGCTGCTCATCGAGGCGGCCGACTTGGGCATCGACACCGCTCACCAGCAGATCGACTTCTCTGTGCTCGGCCGTCGCCCGCGAGGCAACAAGATCGACGTGCAGTTCTACTACATCCAAGACGACGTGGCTGAGACCATCTGCCAGATCGCCGAGGATGCGGGTCTGGAACTGGTTGGCGCCGACTTGGGGATGCTCGCCGCGTTGCGCGGTGCGGCCATCGACTTGCACGGTCATGGCGCTCAGGCGGTCGTGAACATCGGCGCCGACACCATCACGGTGGTCGTGCACCACAACGGTGTCCCCTTGTACGCGTTCGGTGACACGGTGTTCGCGGGCAACGAGGCGTCTCGTCTCATCGCGGACGCGCTCACCCGTGATCCGGACGACCCGGAGGTGGAGACGTACAAGCGGGCGGGCCAGTGGGACTACTCGACGTCTCAGGTGGTCGCCGAGTACGCCTCGAATCTCGCTGACCGCATCGTGAACGCGCTCGGCGCGTACACCCGCTCGACGCCGGACGCTCCGAAGGTCGAGTCGATTCTGCTGACGGGTGGCGGTTCGCTGCTGGTCGGTTTGGCGAAGGTCATCCAGACCAAGGCCAACATTCGCGTCCAGTACGCCGCCGCTGACACGTCCTCGTTCGCGGGAGACCTGCAGCACGCCACCCTCCATCTGACGGCCATTGGCCTGACCACGGGAGCCCAGTCATGAAGTTCGGCAAGAAGAAGAACGCTGTCGAGTCCGACGCGTCAACCGGCGTCGCGCTCGAGGTTCCTGCGGCCGAGGAGTCGTCGCTGGCGAAGAAGGAACTGTCCTTGTCGAGCCTGTCGGGGCTGTTCGGCAAGAAGAAGGTTGATTCGTCGGAGTTGACGTGGACGTCACCGGTGCGTCCGTCGGCTTTCCTGATGGCGAACTACATTCGTCGGCGTCGCGCGATGGCTGAGGCGCTCAAGAAGACGACGTTGCTGGGCATCATCTCGGCTGTCGCGTTGGTTCTTGCCGGTGCTGGTTCGGTCGGTTTGAACTACATGGCGAAGGCGGACCGTGACGAGGCCGAGGCGACGTTGTCGCAGTCGCAGTCGAAGTTGAAGGAACTGTCGAAGGCGTCCTCGTTCTTCGATGGTTTGGAGAAGCGCGAGCAGTCGGTCAACAACGAACTGGCGGCCGAGGTGGATTACGCGAAGGTGCTCGCGTCGGTCACTGACGCGCTCCCGTCGGGGTCGAAGGTGGCGTCGATGACAACGAAGTACGGCGAGGTCTGCTCGACCCCAGACCCTTTCTTGTCGGCGTCCGCGATCGGTTGCATCGAGTACCGGGTCACGGTCAAGGATCTGGCTGCCGCGTCGTGGTTCCTCGAGAACGCGAACGACGTGGGCAACAAGTACGTGAACTCGTTCCTCGTGACGTCCACAGCCAAGGGTGACGGCGACACGTATGCCCTGACCGGCACCGCGAACTATACCGCCGAGGCGTTCACTTATCGCTTTGTCGACAAGGGTGACGCTGCGGCCGAGGACACCCCCGCAAGCGACGCGACCGACCCCGCACAGGTCGAACCCACCACGACCCCCACCACCGGAGGGAACTGACTCATGGACATGAGCAAGCGCAACCCCGCGCAGATCTACCAGATGGGTGTCGGTGCGGTCATCGTCGCGGCGCTGCTGGCTTACTTCTTCGTGATCTCCCCGCAGTTGGCGTCCCGCGCTGACGCGAAGGAAGCCGCCGAAACGACGATGCAGACCGCCGAACTCGTCGAAGGTCGCCTCGCCGTGCTGCAGAAGCGCGTCGATGACTCCGATGAGGCGATGGCTCGTATCAACGACCTGACGAAGGCGTTCCCGACGACCTACAAGCAGGACGAGTTCATCGCACTGCTCGACTCGGCCGCCCAGAGCGCCGGAGTCACCATCGTCTCCATCAACACCACGCAGCCCGCTGACCCGTCCAAGTTCACCGACGGTCAGTTGTCCGACAAGGGCACCAAGGCGGCAGCCGAGGGTAAGCCGTCATCGGGTAAGGAAGCCCCGGCTGGCGCGGTCGCCGCGACCGGTGAGGGCGTCGCGAACAACGTCCCGCGCGAGGGTGACACCGCTGCCGGTCAGCAGATCGGCGACTTCCCGCTCGCGCAGGTGTCGGTGACGATGAACGTCGAGGGTTCGACGAGCGGGATGACGCGATTCATCCGTTCCCTCGGTGGCTTGTCGCGTCCCATCTTGATCGACTCGCTGTCGTTCTCCAACGGTGACAACGGCAGCACGGCGGACCTGTCCGGCCGGACCTACCTGTCCCGCCCGTTGGAAGTTCCGGACTTTGACTGAGGTGGCGCTGGTTCCGGCTTCGGACACCACTGACGGTGATCTGGAGCCGGAACTGGTGGAGGTTCGCGACCTGTACTCCCAGCAGTCCAAGATGCTGGCCCTGATGGTCGTTCTCGGTCTCGGTGCAGCCGTGGCGGTGTTCGAGACGCTCGCTCCGCAGATGGGCGTGTGGGGTGCCGCAGCAGCAGCCGTGTTCGCGTTGCCGTTGCCGGTTCTCGCGTGGACGGACTTGCGGACGCTGCGACTGCCGAACAAGATCCTCGGCCCGACCGCCGTCGCGTGGTTCACCATCTCGATGGTCGCGGTCGTTGCCGGTTCGTTGAACGGCGCAGATCTGCTGACCGGCGTGTTAACGGGGCTCGGTCTGGGCGTGCTCATGTTCGTCATCGCAGTCGTGTCCAACGGTCTGGGTATGGGAGACGTGAAGTTCGTGGCGCTCGCCGGGGCGGCCATCGGCACGTTCGACCCGCTCGCTGCCGTCATCGCGACGATGATCCTCCCTCCGGTGCTCGCGGTCCTCGGCGTCATCCCGCTGCTGGTGAAGTTCGCTGTCGTGCAGGGAAGGAACCCTGACAGCGCGAAGAAGATGGGCCAGTTCAAGTTCGCGTACGGCCCGTATCTGGTGCTGGGTGCGCTCGGCGGGCTGCTGTTCGCGCCGGTTCTGACCGGTCTTCTCCTCTGATCTGAACGATGTGACCTCGCGGTCGTCGCATGAGTTCAAGGGACAAGCCAGACCGGGCCGTTCCCGGTCCCCGCGGACAGAACAGGAATGACATGGAAGACCGCACCAAGATCCTCTTGCTGATTGCCGGAGCGTTCGTACTGGTGGCCGTCGCCTCGGTCACGGGCCTCATCAACTTCTTCCCGGCCTGAGCATGAGCGACTCCTACGACCCGCTGGACGACATCTTCGACGACAGCGCGAAGCCCAAGCGCCGTAACCGGGGTGCTGGACCTGACTTCTTCCGTGACCCGGGCCCTGAGCCGGAGAAGATCACGAACTTCATGCAGGTAGATCCCCACGTTGAGGCACTTCCGTCGATCGAGAGCCTCGACAGCACCGACGATGAGGACTTCGGAAGTTTCGAGCCCGTCGCCGACACTCTTGATGAGCCGGTCGTCGCTCCTGAGCCTGAACCGGTGGTCGGCGCTATCGACGTGTCCCGCCTGAACGACGAACTGGGCGACTTCGAACTTCCCAGCGTCGAGGCTGACACTGATGACGACGAGTTCTTCGACATCATCAACGCGCCGTTGGACAACGAAGTTCTCGGCATGCTGGAGTCGTCGACCGCCCGCCAGTTGAACGTCATCCCTTTGCGTATCGAGGGGAACCGTGTCTACATCGCGGCGGAGAACATCAACGACATCATGCTGTTGTCACGGCTGCGCCCGTCGTTCTTCGGCAAGTCGATCAAACTTGTCCCGGCTCGTGGGCGTGAGATCTCGCGCCGTATCGACGACGTGTACTCGGCCAAGGCTGAGGCCGACCGGGTGGCTGCCGAAGCGGACGTCGAAGAGTCGTACGCCGAGGTGCAGTCCGGTCAGGATCTCGGGGTCGTGGGTCGTCAGTCGTCCCCGGCCGAACGGATCTTGTCCCTCATCGTCGAGCAGGCTATCCGCGATGGCGCGTCGGACATCCACATCGAGCCGACCGCGTCTCTGCTGGTGGTCCGCAACCGTGTGGACGGCAAGTTGCGTGTCGCGGGCACCTACCCGATGGACATGGAGCAGGGTCTGACGACGTTGGTGAAGGTTCAGGCGCGGATGCGGACCGACAACCGGTTCATGCCGGATTCGGGTGTCATCTCGTATCGACCCAAGGGCGCGTCGAAGGCCGTGGACATTCGTGTCGAGACGGCGCCGTCGCGTTGGGGTCAGACGGTCGTCATGCGTCTGCAGAACGAGATCTGGCGCGACTTGTCCACGCTCGGGTTCTCCGAGAGGAACGAGGCGAAGTTCCGTGAAGCGATCGCCGATCCGTTCGGCGTGGTGCTCCTTGTGGGCCCGACCGGCAGTGGCAAGACGACAACGCTGTACTCGTCGTTGCGTGAGCGCATCGACTCCGACACGAAGATCGTCACGTTGGAGAACCCGATCGAGTTCGCCATCGAGCAGGGCGTCACGCAGATCGCGGTGAATGAGGAGCAGGGGATGACGTTCGCGCGTGGTCTTCGCTCGATCGTCCGTCAAGACCCGGACATCATCCTCATCGGTGAGATCCGGGATCAAGAGACTGCCGATGTGGCGATCGATGGCGCCATGACCGGTCACCTCGTGTTCTCGACCTTGCACGCGAATGACGCTGTGGGTGCGGTTCCTCGTATGACTCGTCTGGGTATCGAGCCGTTCCTGTTGTCGTCGGCGTTGACGGCCGTGGTTGCTCAGCGTCTAGTTCGTCGTCTGTGTCAGCAGTGCAAGGTTGAGGCGACGCACGACTTCGGTGACGGGGCGGGTGCCGTCCCGATCTTCGAGGCGAACCCTGACGGCTGTGACGACTGCTTCCGCGGTTACTCCGGTCGTGTACCGATTCATGAGGTGTTCCGCCTGAACAACACGTTGCGTGACCTTGTGGCGACAGACCCGCCGATGTCGGAGTTGGTGGAGGCGGCCATCGAGAACGGTCTGGTGACGATGCGTGAGGACGGCTTCGAGAAGGTTCGCGAGGGCATCACGAGCGTACGTGAGGTTGTCGCGAACACTCGTATCTGACGGCTCGTGGGGTTCGTGACGTTCGATGTCACGGACCCCACTTGCATAGATCACGCCAAGCCGGTTTTCGGCTGGCATCAGGCGCAGACGAGTTGTCGCTAATCATGTGATCGGGCTCACATTTAGTGAACATGCTCCCTTGCCGTTCCAGTCGTAATCGGGTGTTACAGCAGAACACTCATGTGACTGGAGTTAGATGTGACCCTTGGTTCGCGCATGAACGCACCCACCACCACCGTCAGCACTACCCCCGCCCTCTCCGAGCGCAAGATCCGCAGCAGCCGCAACGGCGACGAAGCCGTCTGCCGCGAAGCCGACCTCAAGATCGCCGCCATCGTCGAGGACGTCCTCGCCGGACGCCGAGGCGAGAAGTCCGCCCGCGCCGAGATCGCCGGAATCCTGTGCTCCACGACCATCCTCGCCTCCGTCGCCGCGCAGGCACAGGCCACCGCCTCCGAGCGTGAAGAGTTGGAGGGCAGCCTGCGCTACCTCATGCTCCGCAAGATCCTCGAGGCCAACGGCGAGAAGAACCTCAACTTCCAGATGCTGCGCGGCAAGAGCGCCTGCGGCTGGTTCCGTCAGTTCGCCCGTAAGGCCAGCCCCTCGGAACTGCGCAACGTCCGTGGCGCCAACCGCCGCTTCGGTGTCCCCATCGACACCAACGACATGGACTACCAAAAGTTCGTCGAACTCGCGACGCCCGAGGCCGTCAACGCGCCGTTCGCCGCGAACCTCGCCCAGTACAACTCCCCGGAGGATCTCGCCGCCGAGGAGAACGCCTCCTCGCTCATCGAGGAGTACATCGAGACCGCCCGCTACCTGCGCGGCCCCCGCGTCACCTTCATCAAGGCCGACGTCCTGCGTCGCTTCTTCTCCCTGCCGAACGCGACACGCCTTCCGTCGCCGACCGACCGCTCCTACGTCCTCGACCAGTTGGAGAGCGATGAGAAGGTCGCCTACAAGAGCGCGTCCATCGCGTTCCGTCTGCGCATGGGTGAACTCGACCCCGAGGACGTCAAGACCGACCGCCGCATGATCGCCATCTGGAACAACCACGATGACGAGAGCCTCGAGAACCTGCTGGACCGCCCCCGCGAGGTCGCCCACACGCTCGCCGTCGTCGCGTCCATGCAGCGACCCCGCCCGAACTCGGTCGCCCTGAACCGGTTCCGTCGCCTCGTGTCGGTCGTGTCCGAACTGCCCGGCTGGAAGGACGTCGCCAAGACGCTCGCCGACGCGTACATCGCCACGGAGTTCAACGCCCTGTCGTCGTACAACGAGCACCGCCTGTCCGAGGACGAGGTCGCTGAACTGCACGCCCAGCACGAACTGGACAAGGCCAAGTGGGGCCCGGCCGTCGAGGCTGCCGCCGAGTTCATTGGCGCTCCGGTCGGTGTCACCGAGGCTGCCATTCGTCGCACGCTGGACCACCACGCGATGGCCGCGGGTGCCATCGAGCCGTCCGGCTTCAAGAGCCCGGAGACGAAGGCCAAGCGCGCCGCGAAGAAGTGAGAGCAGGATCACGCCGCAGATCGCTTACACTGGCCCCTCACACCTTGTCTCGGGTGGGGAAGCATTCCTTGTAGGGGGAAGAACAGAAGATGACTCGGGTACCCATGAAGGTCGCCGTCGTGTTGACGGCCGTGTTGGCGATGGTGGTCGCCACTGCGGGCGTCGGCAACGCAGCGAAGTACCGCAAGGTTCAGCAGGTGACCTCGATCGCGAAGGCTGTCGAGAAGTCGTTCGTCTCGCAGAACCGCACCTCGGGCAGGGAGTCCGCGAACTCGTGCCTGCGTAGGCAGGCCAAGTACGAGGCGAACCGGTCGGCCAAGCGTGGCAAGGGCTTCTACCGGGTGAACCGCAAGACGGTCGCCAAGAAGTGCAACCTCGCGCACGTCTACATGGTGTTCGTGAAGGTGCCGAAGAAGTCGAGTAAGTCCTCGGTGGTCAAGAAGGTGCGTCGTACCGCCGAGTACAAGAGGTCGATTCGTTCGGCCAAGCACAAGGTGTACGGCGCGTCGACGTACCGGGACAAGAAGGTGAAGGGACGCACGTACACGGTCCTGTTCACGGGGCAGAAGAAGACTGTCGTGAAGAAGCCGACGCCGCTTCCTCCGCCCGTGGTCACTCCGAAGCCGACCACTCCCACTGCCGTCCCGACGAGCGAGCCGACCGTCACCCCGACGACACCGGCGCCCACGACCGCCCCGACGACTCCTGCACCCACCACGGAACCGACGAGCGAACCGACTCCCCCGGCCGCGCCGGTACTGGTCGGTGACACCCAGTTCTACGACGAACTCGCGTCAAAGATTCTCAACCGGGTCAACGTCATCGGCCCCTTCGGTTGGGTTTGGGGTGATTCGTGCGCGCAGATCGAGGCCGCACGGTTCGCCAAGACAGCCGCCGATGCCCGCTCGTTCGATGACGTCAACCTGACCCCCGTGTGCACGGGCTTCAACGAGACAGCCGTCTTCACTGCTCACACCGGCCCGACTGTTGACCCGTATCCCGAGATGGCTGCCGCTCTGGTCACCGACGCGAACCTGAGCCCCTCGGCTCCCGGTGGGCCACGCAACATCGCCGACGCCCTCGAAGCGTCCAGCGGCAAGATCTCGCTGGCCACGTTCCGAACTCACGACGGATCGCTGTTCACCGCTGCCGTTGTCACGTTCGACGACCCGCGCTACACGACCCCCGAACGGGACACCAACTTCGAGCAGCAGATCGCTGCGTCGCTCGCAGCAGACGCTGGCACCACACCGGATGACATCAGGCCAGCCGACCAGTGCGTCACCGACGAGATCGACTCACGGGCCCGCAGCATCGCCACAGGTCAGACCAACCCGGACGAACGTCAGTGGACGACCACGCCTCTCGACTGCCCGAACCTGTACAAGCAGTTCTTCACCTACTCCAAGGCCACAACCCCGGCCGACACGATCACCGACCTGACCTCCGGGACGCTCAACGGCGACACCGGCACCAACGCCGCCGACCGCATCAACTACGCCCTCACCCATGAAGAGGGACGCTTCGCTGTCCGGTCCTACCGCGACTATCGAGGGAACGTGTGGACCTACGCCGCCGTCATCCTCGACGACTACCCGTACAAGGCACCCGAGGCCGTTCCGGGCTTCGAGGCCGCGGTCGCCGAAGGTCTGGTCGCGCGGTCACTTCCTCGAATCCAGCGTGACCGCGAAGACGGGTTCTGGACAGGCGGGGATCCCGTGTGGACCGAGAGTGACGAGTGCCTCGCTGAGACGGCAGACCGATGGGCTCGCACAAAGGCCACCAGTCAGGCAAAGGCCAAGGACATCTACGCCGCGTACATCCCCGGGTTCAACAAGCCGAACGTCATCTACGGCGGCATGGCTGAGACTTTCGCATCGAGCGGCTGCGCAACCGGATACGCTGACGGGTTCGTCATGGCGTCCAAGGCGTCCACACCAGCGGCGGTCGTTGACGAGTTCATGACCAAGGAGGGGGTGCAGGGGCGGGTCGACCAGATCGGTCGAGCATACGCAAAGAACTGGAACGGCCTCGGAACTGTCGCCTACCATCTCGCCCACGAATACCCGGTCGCCGTTCGCTCCTACCGGGACTTCCGTGGTGATGTGTGGACGTACGCCGTCTTCGCAACGACATCGGGTGACACTCGACGCCTCGACGCCGACCAGATCGACATGATGGAAGACAGCATCGTGTCGAAGGTGAACGACTACCGACAGGCTCTCGGCAAGTCTCGCCTGCCGCGTCGGGACTGCATGGATACCGTCGCTGGTAACTCGCGCTTGTTCATGGGCACCCGCGTCATGTGGGACGGCTCGTTCGCTTCGTACGACCCGCACACCCGCATGCACCGCAACAAGGCGGACATCATCGCTGACTCCACCAAGCAGTGTGGAGTCCCCGTCGCGAGCGCCAACGAGATTGTCACCCAGACCACCGACACGCAGAACCTCCGCTCTCCCGCTTGGATGGAGCAGCAGATGAGCACGTGGATGGGTGACCGAGACCCTCGGGCCGGATGGAAGAACTCCCCCGACCATCACACGGCGATGACCGACGGGTCTTGGACATCTCTTGGCGTGTCGGTTCGTGATGCCGACAAGTCCGGAACCTACATCGTCACCATCGCGTTCATGAAGTAGTAATGTCGCCGTCCTGACTTGTGCGGCTGTGAGGTTCGAATCGTCGCATAAGTCAGGGCATGAGCGATGCCCCTCAGAACCCACGCCCGGCCAGCCCCTTCGGGGAGCCATCCGGTGCGTACCCACCGGCCGAGCAGGTTGACCCGACCCTCGCTCGCCGGGCCGACGCAGAACGTCAACGTGACCTTGAAGCCGAGGCACTCGCCGCCGCGATCATGTCCGGTGATGAGCCGAACTTCGAGCAGCCTCCCATCGACCCGAACGTCCGGGTCAACCACGACGGGAACGACGGCGGCTGGTTCAAGGGCCTGACCGAGACCGACGCGTCCGTCGATGAACCCGACGAGCCGGAAACCCCTGACCCGATCGTTCCCCAGCCCGGACGACCCCTCATCGAGTCGTACCTGACATGGATGGTCGAGAACAAGGGCTCGGACCTTCACATCTACGAAGGTGAAGTACCGCGGGTTCGCGTTCACGGAGCCCTGCGCCCCATCCCCGGCGCCAAGGTCATCGATCAGGACACCGTGGTCGAGATGATCGCAGACCTGCTCACCGCGAAGCAGTCCAAGGAGTTCGCCGAGACACGCGACATCGACGCCGCGTACGAGATGCGCACCGATCAGGGTGCAGCCGTGAACTCCCGCTTCCGCACGAACGCGTTCGTCGCGCTCGACCGGTACGGGCTCGTCATGCGAGTCATCCCCACCAAGATCCGCACCCTCGACGAGTTGGGTGTCCTCCCCCAGATCAAGACCCTCTCGAAGTTGCCGCGAGGGCTCGTCCTTATCACCGGGCCCACCGGCTCAGGTAAGTCCACCACGCTCGCCGCGCTCGTGGACCTGATGAACACCACACGTGACGACTCCATCTTCACGTTCGAGGATCCGGTCGAGTTCACTCACCACTCCAAGCGATGCATGATCCGTCACCGTGAGGTCGGAACCGACACCGAGTCCTTCTACTCGGGTTTGAAGGCCGTCCGCCGTGAAGACCCCGACATCATCCTCATCGGCGAGATGCGCGACACCGAGACCATTCGTGCCGCCATCGAAGCGGCCGACACCGGCCACCTCGTCCTCGCAACCCTGCACACGTCGTCCGCGTACGAGACCGTCGGCCGCATCATCAACACGTTCCCTGAGGAGGAGCAGAACCAGATCCGTGTGACGTTGGCGTCCATCCTCAAGGCGGTCGTCTGTCAGACCCTCATCCCGTCCCCGCATTCGGAGATGGGTCGGGTCGTCGCGACGGAAATCATGATGGTCACCCCGGGCATCGCGAACAACATTCGCGAGAACGACCTCCCCGCGATCCGCAACGCCTTGTCGGACACGTCCAGCGGCTCCATCTCCCTTGACGCGCATCTGGCGCAACTCATCAACGAAGGCAAGATCTCCAAGCGCGAAGCCATGAAGAAGGCGTCCAGCGAAGAGAACCTCACCCGTCAACTCGGCGGCACAGGCAAGGCGTAAGGACACATCATGGCGAAAGAACAGGTCGTACTCACCGAGGAGTCCGCAGGCGACTTCAAGTGGAAGGCCCGCAACCCTGACGGGAAGGTCATCTCCGGCACCGCAACCGCAGGCAACGTCGGAGATGTCTCGCGGCACCTCATCGAGCGGGGCCTCATCCCGCTCAAGGTCCAGCAGGTCGACGGGTTCGGCATGGACACCGAGATCAGTTTGCGCAAGTCCGTCAAGCAGCGTTCTATCGTCGTCGCTACCCGCCAGATCGCGACGATGCTCGACTCGGGTTTGACGTATCTGCAGAGTCTCGACGTCGTGATCGAGGACTGCGAGGACCAGATCCTGCGCAACGCGTTGCAGGCGGTCCGTGAAGACGTCCGGCAGGGTTCGATGATGGCCGACGCGATGGCGCGTCAGCCTCAGGCGTTCCCGAGCATCGTCATCAACCTCATCGCCGCCGGTGAGGCGTCCGGTCAGGTCAAGGAAGCCATGACTCAGGTCGCCGACCAGTTGGACGCGCAGGATGCTCTGCGCGCCAAGGTCAAGAAGGCGATGATGTACCCGCTCGTGGTGTTCGTGCTCGCGCTCATCATCTTCATGGGCCTGATGCTGTTCCTCGTCCCGTCGTTCGCGAGCATGTACAGCGAACTGTCCTACGGTGAGGCGAAGTTGCCGAAGTTGACCATGATGGTCGTCGGCATCTCGAACTTCATGAAGAGTCCCGCGATGGGTGTCCTCGTGGCCGTCATCGTCGGCGGGCTCTGGTGGCTGCGCAAGAACAAGGACAAGGACCACGTTCGCGAGTACCTCGACCCGTTCAAGTTGAAGATGCCCGTCTTCGGGAAGTTGTTCCACAAGATCGCCCTCGCGCGGTTCTGCCGCACCCTGTCCGGCCTGCTGAACGCCGGTGTTTCCACGTTGGAGGCGCTCGAGATCACGTCCCGCACCGTCGGGAACGTCCGGTTGGAGCGGGCGACGTTGAACGCGATGGAGGCCCACCGTCAGGGTCGCACTCTGGTGGAGCCCCTGCGTGACGAGCCGTTGTTCCCGACGAACCTCATCACGATGGCTCAGGTCGGCGAGGATTCTGGCCGGATCGGCTACATGCTGGGTAAGGCGGCGGACATGTACGACCGCGACATCGACCAGATCACCGACAACATGAGCGCGCTCATCGAGCCGTTGTTCATGATGTTGATCGCTGGCATGGTCGGCACCACCGCCATCGCGATCTACCTGCCGTACTTCTCGATCGGCGACGTGATGGCCGAGTAGAATCGGCTACCCAGTGCATGTGGAAGCCCCGGAATCTCAACGAGTTTGAGGCCGGGGCTTCCGCCATGTGGTTGACCGGGTTGACGCTCAATGGGAGGATGGTTTCGGAACTCGAATCGCTGTGGGAGGAGCCCGGGTGAAGACCAGCACGATGATGAAGGTGGAGGCTTTCCGCGAGGTCGAGCGGGTGTCGCTGCTGTTGAAGCGCAAGCAGGAGGCCCTCGATGGGATGGTCGTCGCGGACGGCGATATGGCCGAGTACGTCGCAGCGACCGATGAGATCTCGGCCGAGTTCGAGGAGAAGGCCATCACAGCGGGGGTCCGATGACCAAGAAGGCCCCCAAGACGACCGGTAAGACGACCGGGTACTACACCAACAAGGCTCTCGCCCGCAAGGCCGCCGCCGCGACCGCTTACCGGAAGAAGGTCAGTGGTCGGTCACGCCTTTACGGAGCGAAGGGAGCCCACCCGACAACGCCGCAGGACGGGGCGGGGGTCAGTAAGACCCGGGCCCAAGCGAGGGATGAGAAGGCAGACCTGTTGTGGACCGGCGATCTGTCGCTGATCCTCACCGGGTCGGACAAGAACTTCCTGCGGGCCCTCGCTGCGGACATCGCCAAGCGTCGCTCCAAGGGCGCCCCCGTCGTCACCGACACGGGCACTCCCGAAGATCTCGCCGAACGAGCACTGTCCACCCTGCCGAAGCACTCTCGTCTCGCGGAGGACACCGGACCCTTCTACGACACGCCCTCCTTGAAGAAGTGGCTTGATGTATCGCGTCAGAGGCTCGACAACAGGGTCAAGGAGGGGACGCTCCTCATGTGTCTCACCTCAGACGGCAAGCGCGTCTACCCGGCGTGGCAGTTCAACCACAAGGGTGTCGTCATTCCCGGTATCGCCGAGGTCATCAAGACATTCCGGGACGTCGGCCTCGAACCCGGATGGGCCGTGGCGAAATGGCTCAACGTCCCGAACCCAGACCTCGGAGACGAGAAGGCCTCCAGCCTGCTGGCCGAAGGCAACGTTGACGCCGTGCTGACGGCGGCGCGTCGTGACGCTGAGAGGATGTCCCACTGAGCGCGACACCCGACCGGTCTGCAAGCCATCTCGGCCACCCGGCGCCCGGTTGCGGCAATCCCCCAGCATCCGATGCCCCTGCCGAAGCGTGGCGCGCCTACGTATACCGAGATGACAACAAGGAGACCGACCGGGGCTTGTGGCACTTCACCAGCGACACCGGAGGACGGTTCAACCTGCCGAAGCCCGACGGAACCTGCTACCTCGCGAACGACCCGGAGATCGCGTTGAGGGAACGGCTCGGACTCGATGCTGTGAATGAGTACATCGCACGCGACAAGTACGAGTACGAACTCGCGAAGCAGGTCGAGGTGTCCCGAGTGCCGATACCGAAGTCGAAGATGGCGGACATGTGCCATCGTGATGCTGTGAAGGTCAAGGGCCTCACTCGAGAGATCCATACCGGCCCGTACGAGGTGACGCAGGCGTGGGCGAAGCACTTCCGGTCCGAGGGTTTCGATGGAGTGATCTACGAACCGCGTCACACCATGTACTCGGATGACCGCTCCTATGCCTTGTTTGGCAAGTCGGGAGCGGCGCCGGAACTTCCTTCACCAGTTGAAACCCTCGACCTTGATGTCGTGCTCTCGCGTGCTGGCATCGAGGTTGAACCCGACCCGTCTGGCAACGATCTGGTGATGTCTGAGCCGCCGAACTAGTCGTGGAACGCGGTACGAGAAGGCCCCGAGGTTTGTAGTCCTTGGGGCCTTCTCTATGCCCTTTCGCCTAGCATTTGATGGAAGTTCAACGACGAATTTTCCCTGCAATTACAGTGTTCTGAGAAAAGTCTTGACATTTTTCGCCGGGTGTGCGTGGAAATCGTCGCATGTGTATCAGTAGGCAAAACCACTGGGGTTGCGCCAGCCCTTGACGGGGCATGTACACACAGGAGATTTCTCTTGAAGAACACCACGCGCGAGAGCGCACTCACCCGCATGCGGAACCTCGTCGCCAAGGACGGCGGCTTCACGCTGATCGAGGTGCTCGCGGTCATGGTCATCGTCGGCCTCCTCGCAGCCGTCGCCGTCCCGCAGATCAGCAAGTGGCGTGAGAAGGCTCACGTGACCGCGCTGACCACGGACGCGCGTTCGCTGTCGCAGGCCATCGAGGCCGAGTACGTCGACTCGGGCGCCTACCCGGCCGACGAGGATGCCGCGCTCGCCACCGGCGGCATCAAGAACGGTACGACCATCTCGGCGTACTCGCTGACCGACGCTGACGGCGCCGCTGCGGCTAACGCCGCGACCGCCGAGGGCTTCACGTTCACGCTGACCCACCCGAAGACCGACGTCACCGCGTCGTACTCCTCGGTCACCGGCAAGGTCACCAAGACCAACTCCTGATCGGAGATGGTCTGACCGGGCAACCGGTCACCAACCCGAAGCGCCCCACACTGGTTCGTCCGGTGTGGGGCGCTTCACTGTCTCCCCTGCCGATGAGCATGACGGTTCGCCGCATCTATCAGGGGATGACCCGAACACCAACGACGCGAAAGAGGACGGCCTTGCACCCCCGAGCGAACACCCCCGTGAGCCGCTTGCGAACCAAGATCGCACGCGACGGAGGTTTCGGCCTGCTCGAGATCCTCGGCGTCCTCCTGATCGTCGCCATCCTCGCGGCCGTCGCCATCCCGATCAACGGGCACTACAAGGAGAAGGCGCACGTCAAGGCGATGGAGTCCGAAGCGCGGTCCCTCTCCATCGTCATCGACGCGTTCACCGCCGAGCACGGCCAAGTCCCCAACAGTGCCGTCGGTTCGGCCGACAAGAGCCTGTGGACCATCCGCAAGAACGCCATCGTCGGACCCCCAGCCGTCGCCGCAGTGAGCGAGACCGCCAAGAAGAACGTCGGGTTCACCATCACCGGCTACCAGCGCCTCAACACCTCGGGCGTCTACACCGCCTCCAACGCAGCCGTCGGATACCGATTCCAGATCACCTACCCGGGCAAGACCACCAAGACCGTCTCCTACAACTCCGTGCTCGGAGGGTTGAACAAGTGGTGACGCTCCCCCTGTACGAATGTCCGTCCCGTTTCGACGCATATGGAGAAGCATGAGCAACCTGACCTCAGCCGTCATGAGCGGTCTCGAGCGCCTGCGGGCACGTCTGCGTGACGACCGAGGCTTCAACCTCGTCGAAGTTCTCACCGTCACCGTCATCCTCGGCGCCATCGTCGCCATCGCGGTCGCCCAGTACGGGAACCACAAGGAGAAGGCACACCTTCTCGCGTTGAAGTCCGACACCCGCCTCATCGCCCAGTCCTTCGAAATGGTGTACGCCGAGCAGAACGCCTACCCGACCGTCGTCGCCCCCACAGTCGACGCCAACGGCGGTGCAGCCATCGAACTGGCCAACGGCAGCCTCGACGCCTACGTGCCCATCTACTCCGTCCCGGTCACCCGCGGTGTCACCGTCACCGCCGTCGAACTCCTGCCCGGCGGAGAGGCCTTCACCGTCACCATGACCTCATCGGAGAACGCCAACCGGTCCATCACATGGGACTCCACGATCGGTGGATTCACCGGCTGAACTCGCCGCATATCAACACACGTCAGCGACAACAGGGCAAGGAACACATGAACGAGCAGCAGAACGCCACCCGACCGGCCCGCAGCCGGTTCGCGTTCCTGCGCTCCGACGACGGCGACATGCTCATGGAAGCGCTCGCCACCATGCTCATCGTCGCTCTGACCATCGCCGCGTTCAGCGTCGCGTTCGTCTCGGTCAATCAAACCCAGAACCGGATGCAGAAGAACGACATCGCCACACAAGCAGCCCGCGGCGTCGTCGAACACGCCAAGAGCGTCGACTGGGACATGCTCGGCTACCTGCCCACTGACGCCGGTTACGCCGCCACGTTCACCGACAAGGGCAACACCTACGAGACCGTGACCCTCAACCCCGCCGAAGTGGACCCCGAGGTGGATCGAGTAAAGCCCACCGAGGAAGTCACGATCCGCGGCACCAAGGTGAACATCCGCACCCACGTGCGTCGCGACGGCAACGGCAAGAGCCTGCTCATCTTCGCCCAGTACCGGGCCTCCGGATCCACCAAGACCAAGACCATGCGCGCCCATATCGCGCCAGACGCACGTTCACTGTCCGGCGCCAAGACCACCGGCGCAGCCGAACAGCCCGCCGACAACCACAAGTGGTGGGGAGACTAACCATGAACATCAACCACCTGCGCGCCCGACTCCGCGGCGACGACTCCGGGTACAGCATCATGATGGCTCTCGGCTTGCTCGTGCTGCTCGGGGCGACGTTCCTCGTCGTTCTCGGCGCGGCCACCAACCAGACGCTCCAATCACGTATCAACACCGAGACGATCTCCAACGAGCAGGGCAACGACGCAGCCATCCAGAACGCTCTGGACTTCCTCAACGACCGGATCAGCGACACGTCAGCCGTCCCGGTCGACGAGTGGCTCGTCAACAAGAACAGCGGGGGCGGTGTCGTCATCCCGACCGGCCCTGACAGTGCCCACAAGTTCACGCAGGGCAACACCAAGTACGAGTGGTATCTGACCGACAACGGCGACCACGCCATCGTTCACACGTCGGCCACGACCATGAAGCGGACCACCGAACGCGAGTACCGGATCGTCGGCAAGGGCGTATCCAGTTACCGCAACGGAACCGAGGGCAGCGTCTACAACGTGTCCCCTCTTGGCGCGTGGTCTGACGCGTTCGCCGTCGAACGGATCGACGGGACCGACCCGACGTTCGTCGTGAACGGCACCGTGGGTGTCTACTACAAGGAGACACTCAGCGGCAGCGCCATCACGGGGGCGGGACAGTTCAACCGGTACGACCGGCGCGCCGAAGTCACCAACCCCAAGAGCGACGTCAAGAACTTCCCATTCACTCTTGACCTGAACGGCAAGTACGCCCAGCCGACCGAAGCCGCCTGCCCTGTCACCCCGGGCCCCGGCTACCACAAGGGAATCTGGAAGGTCGGAGGGTTCGGTCAGTTCGACGGCAACGACACGTACACGGTCAACACTGCGGGCGGGTCCGTCGTCGAATGCCACCTCGGCGCCGACTTCCCCGCCGAGAAGACCCTCACCGTCACCGGTGGCGGCGTCTACACCGTGTACGTTCGCGACACCGGCAGCGTCAACCGTCTCGCAGGCAAGATCACCAGCGTCGGCACGAGCCAAGTGCACTTCATCTTCGAAGGTAGCCGCGGCGCCGAGAACGCCGGTCGTGACGTGGTGCTCGGCAACACCGTCGATGAAGTCGCCCAGACTGGCACGTTCATCTTCGCTCCCGAGTCCACCTGCCGTGCCGCTGACGAGGACCGTTACGCCGTGATCACCGGCTCGGTCGTCTGCAAGGACTTCGCTTCGTCGCGAGGTCTGCGCGTCACGCACGTCCAGCCGAAGGCCAGCCCCGGCGACGGCGCCAGCCACATGGTCTACTCCCTCGACTACCGAGAGTGAACAACGTGCCGCACACCGGCTGATTGTCGCCGCATATCTAAGGGCGGATGAACAACAAGGACGTGAGCACCCACATGAACACTCTCAAGACGCTGCGTCGCCGCGACGACGGCATGACGATGATCTCCACGCTGGCTGGTCTGGTCGTGGCGGGCATCGTGCTGACCGCGCTCGCCATCTTCTGGATCAACTCGAACCAGAACGCGAAGAACGTCACCGACGTGTCTGCGCAGGAGGCTGCAGGTCTGCGGGTGCTCAACAGCGCCGCCAAGGACATCAGCAACGCCGACCCCGTCGTGTACGCCGACGGTCAGACGGTCGTCGTGGACAACAAGAAGTCCGGCGGGAAGAACCGCGTCCGCATCCGACTCGACTCCACCGACCCGGAGAACCTCAAGATCGTTCGCGACGTGAACTCGTCCCCACCGTCGGGCTCGTACAACCCCTCGACTTCGTTCCCCACCAGTGGCGGCAACGTGAAGTCGAAGGTGCTCGCCGAGCGTGCGAAGAACAACGAGCCCCTGTTCACCTACTTCGACAAGAAGGGCAAGAAGTGGACGGCCGAAGCCGCAACCACCACGATCGCTCGCGTCGACATCAAGTTCAAGGCCGACGCCGGTAAGGGTTACGTCGAGTTGGAGACCAAGGCCGCCGTCCGTGCGGCGCTCGGCAACTCCGGTGAACCCGGCACCGCAGCCGCCTGCCTCATCGACCCGACCGGCAGCATCAACGGCTCGAACGACCCCGTGCTCACGTGGGACGGCGCCTCCACCGGAGCGAAGAACTACCGCATCGTGCGCGGCGGAACCGTCATCGGCACCGTGAACCACACCGGTCCGGGCACCCACACGTACACCGACACGAACGCAGCCGTGGGCGCGAACGTGTACGAGGTACAGCCCGTCAACGACGACGATGTCGTCAACACCACCTGCGCACCGATCGTCATCACCAAGACCATCGACCCGCCCGTCGTGTCGGGCCTGCTGTCCAGCGGCAACGCGAACATGACGATCCGTTGGGCCGAAGTTCCCGGCGCGACCGGATACCGGATCACCTATCAGGAAGTGGACCCCGCCTCGACCGCCTCCCCGAAGGCTGTCACAGGACCGGTCCGCACTCTGAACGTGACGACCGACAACGGCAGCGCGAGCACCGGCCACGGAAACTGGTGGTGGAGCAAGAGCGGCAGCACTCACAGTGCAGCGTTCGCGCCCGGACTTGGCAAGCAGTTCCGGTTCTCGGTGATCTCCCTCGCGAACTCCGGCAACTCGAAGACGTCGAACGAGTTCGACCTCATGAACGCGCCCGGCGTGTCCGGTAGCGTCTCTGCTGCGCCGAACAACTACTCGCGGAACCTCGTCGCCGTCGGCAAGAGCACCCACGAGGGTTACCGTATGCAGGCCTTCCGCGGAAAGACCGCTGAGGCGGCCGCTACTTCGACGAGCCCGCTCATCAACTACAACGACACCGCGAACGGCAACGCCAACGTGTCGATGAGCACCAGCATCGACCCCGGCGTCCAGAACGTCGACATCGGCCTGTGGTACCACAACCTCGTCGGCGGTACCGCTGACTCGGCGAACCCGAACCAGAAGTACCTCGGCTACTACTACTCGTACGACATCCGCAAGACGAACCGTGGCCCGCGTGTCGCCGCGGCTGGTCAGACCCTCGCACAGCAGGAGCAGACCGTCTTGGAAGGCGCTTCGGCGCCGCGCACGTCCGCGACCGCGTTGCAGTACCCCGCCGACCCCGACATCGAGGTTCGAGGCACTGAGCGTGCAGGCGTCGAGGACAACGACGGTTCGGCTGACGGCACTAACCTGATCGCGGTCACGAAGGACACCAGCCGCGCCGACTCGGACGCCGTTGTCGCGAAGTACTACAAGAACAACGGCGGCTGGGGCGACCGTATTCACGTCGTTAACGAGACCGGCCTGCCGTCGGACTGGACGAAGGTCTCCGGTGACGCTTCCTCGACCGATGACTGCACCGGTCCGGCCGGGACCGTCTGCATCTACGACGGAAGTACGTCCGATGCTCGCGGTGCGGTCAAGGCCGGAACCCGCTACTTCTACAAGGTGTACGCCGAGAACGCTACGGGCCAGTCGCCCGGCAACTGGACGACGAACACCGCCGACTACAAGGCCGCCTACCAGCGTCCCGCCCCGGTCGCGTTGGAGAACGTCATGTGGACGTTCTGGCAGACGCACAAGCGCCCGTCGCTCGACACGGCCGAGAACGCCAACGGGCAGGCCGAAGGCAACCGGTTCACCATGTCGTGGCACCTGCTCAACGACCGCAACGGTGACGGATGGCCCGAGACGCAGGAGGACCACCCTCAGGCGAACCAGAACAAGGATTACCTGTTCTGCGCCGAGAGCGACGCGAACTGCCGCTACATCGTCAAGCGGGACAACCGCGACGACAACACGGACGGCTTCGACCAGCAGCGCGCCGTCATCAAGGCGGGAACCGAGGACTACGCCAAGCGCACCCTCGAGGATTACGCCACCGGCTGGGGTACCCGTGACGTGTACGCCGTGCAGGCCTGCAACGCGGGCGGCTGCTCCTCGAACGCGACCAAGAACATCGACACCTACCCCGGCAACTTTACGGCCAGCGAGGACACCAGTGGTGAACTCGCCACCCGGATCGCCGAGAACTTCGCGGTCGGCTACACCGGACCTTCCGCGGTGGACGGAAAGGGAACGCTCGATTGGAGTGAGGCCGCGACCGGAACCATCGCCGACAAGACCAAGTTCACTCGCCCGGTCGGCGCGTCCGTCAACATGCTGTTCGAGCGGTTCCCGTGGGAAGAGGACTTCTGGGGTTACGGACCGCAGTGGGGCTTCTCGGAGTGGCAGAAGGGCACGTCCTCGACGACCCCGGCCCAGTTCCGTGCGAGCCCGAGCCGGATCTACCTGTGGAAGCAGACCGCGAGCAGCCGTTGGGATCCGTCGCTGACCCGCGTGAAGGAGTACACGAAGCGCACGCCTCCGCCGCGCATCGTCTACACCAGCAACGTGAACATGTGCTACTACAACACCGGCGGCACCAAGTACAACTCCGGCATCTTCGGCTCGCGCATGGAGGTCGGCGACCGTACCCACTCGCCGACGTTGAGCCCGTACGTCGGCACAGGCAAGTCGTCCTCGCTGCAGGTCCGCATGTCGAACGGCAACTCAGGCAGCGCAAGCAACTGGGACTACGCGGTCAACCGTCTGGAGTCGAGCCCGGACGCCACGTACAACTACACGTACAACCTGAACAACGGTCTCATCTGGCACTTCACCCCGACCGGTGGAGACTCGCAGACGGCGGCCGGGCGCAAGCAGGCCACGCAGACCGTCGACTACAAGATGTGGCTCGCTCAGCGGTACGTTCGTACGGCTCGTACGGTCACCCCGAACGAGTACGTCGCGTGGCGCGCCCAGAACCAGTGGACGACCCTTCCGACCGGTTACACCGGTGCGGTCACGACCGGTCGCACTTTCGGTGACAACAACACGCACATCGACGCGAAGTCCGGCACGTCGAACAGTTCGGAGTCGGTGTGCATCAACCCGTCGTTCGCGTACATCTACGAGGACGGCAACGGCAACAAGTACACCGAGAACGTCCTGCTGAACTCCAACTTGGAGATGCGATTCGGTCGTAGTTTCCAAGCGAAGATGAACACGCAGGGCATCCCTTCGCGCATCAACACCGCGAAGGTGGAGAACGCCTCGGGTTCGTACCTGCCGCCCGCGACCGTTCCGGAGAGCATCCGGGGTAAGCCGTTCGTGAAGGCGTACTACGAGTCTCTGTCGTACGTGGGCGGGAACTACTGGTACGTGAACAACTGATGTCGCCCGGCCCGAAAGCATAGAGATTCTATGGGAAAAAGACGCATCATCGCACTGCTAGCAGGCATCGTGGCCGTCACCGTGGCGGTCACGATGCTGCTCTCCGCAAACTCGGTCCGTGAGTCTCGTCAGGTCATCTCGGAGTTCACTGAGCAGGTCACTCCCCCGTCGACCAGCATGTCCCTGCTCGCTCCGGCCTCGCAGGACTGGTGGGAGGTCGCCAAGGCGATGGGTGACGCGAACAGCGGGATGAAGGACATCGACCTTCCCTCCGGCGCCACATGGGTGGGCTACTCCGAGGGCGCTTCGACGAACAAGCAGGCACGCGACTCGAAGATGTTGACCGTCTTCTACGCAGGTTTCGACTCGCATCGTGCCGCAGAGAACTATCTGCGGTCCGAGGCGATCACCGACGTTGGTGCCCGCGCTTCGGGTTCGGTGGTGGAGTTCGTTCCTGCGTACACGACGTTCAGCGACGAGTCCTTCCCGAAGAAGGCACCTCAGGTGGTGGATGCCCCGAGCGTCGCGGTGTGGACGATCAACTTCACGGAGCACTTCGAGCACCTCGAGTCGATCTCCCGATGGAAGTCTACGAAGGAGTTCTTCGAGGGGACGGGCCTGCGCGGCAGCAAGGAGAACCCCGTCGTGTGGACCGGCACCTCTGACGATCCGCGCGGAGTGTTCTCCGGTGACGTCAAGAACGCGTCTAAGTCGAACGTCATGAAGATGCTGTCTGCCGGGAACGATTCCGCGACACTCCTGTGTGACGAAGGGATGTGCGAGGAGAAGGTGCCCGGGTTGAACGGCCTGTCCTACGGGCGGACGTTCTTCTTCAAGGACAAGGACGGCCAGTTCGGTGACCGGCCAGCCGAAGCCGCCGATTCGCCGTTCAAGGACGACGGTGGTGTTTCGGTGGGGTTCGTGAACTGGGCCGTGCTGGCGTACACCGTCGCGAACACCGACACGGTCATCGCGTCGAACCCTCTCGGGTTCGATTTCATGGTGGACGGTTCGAAGATGAAGGTCGCGCCCGCGTGGGCTGACGACACGGACTGACCACGCAGAAGCCCCGTGGGGCCCGCTGACCCTGTTCCGGGGTTGGCGGGCCTTCGTCATGTCCGACGCTGTGTCGCGGCTGGTCTGTGCGTCTCGCGACGGTTTTCGCGGGTGTCGGTGGCCTCATGGACAACTTCTTGTCCATTTGATCATGTGAGTGTTCATCTGGGCAGGATGTTGTCCATGCGGGTGGGCCGTACCGGTGTCGTCTCGGTGCATACGGTCAACATGTTGACCGTCCCGAGCATCACGATCGTTGCTCGTGGCGAGGGAGCCCGTACATGCTGGAAGGCCCCCGCCGAAGCGAGGGCCTTCCAGTGGGTGTTGCCGTGTGGCTCAGAAGCCGTCCGTCGTGGTGACGGGAGCCTGCGCGACGGGCTGCGCGGGCGCGGCCTGCGGAGCCGGGGCGGCGAACTGCTGGGCCGTGGCACCCTGCGGCTGCGCCTGCGGGCGGGCGGAGCCACCGGCGGCGCGCTTGGTCACCGTGATGTCGGCGAAGCGCGGCGTGAAGCCCACGTGATCGACCTCCAACTGGATGTCGTTGCGGGTCTCGCCGTCCTTCTCCCACACGTTCGGGGTCAGGCGGCCGACGACGATGATCTGGTCGCCCTTCTTCGCGGAGTTCGCGAAGTGGACGCCGTAGTCACGCCAGATCGCGCCCGAGATGAACAGCGGGTCCAGATCGACCCACTCGTTCGCCTGCTTGTCGAAGCGACGCTGCGACTGCGCGATGCGGAAGTTGGTGACCGGGACGCCCGACGGGGTGACGCGGGTCTCCGGATCGGCGGTCAGGTTGCCGACGATGGTGAGAGTGTTCCCCTCCATGATGTACCTCTTTCTCGTGATAACTGTTGCGAGGGGTGATTCCCTCTTCTTTGGTGCAAGACCTCAGCCGTCGAAGGTTCGATCAGTAGTTGGTCTTGCAAGATCTATGCGTCTGCTCTCGCTGACATCACTCGTTGCCGTGGGCGCGGCCGATGGCCCGTTGCAGGTACGCGCGCACCACATCGAGGGACTCGTTGGGAGTCATGTCGGCCTTCGCGTGCAGCAGGGCGAGCAGCGACTCGATGAGTAGGAACGAAGCGGTCAGGTGATGCTCCGTCGGCGCTTTCGCGATGATCGTTCCCACGGCGTCCACGTCCACCTCGTGGGTGTAGCGGTGGATCTCGGTCAGCGCGGTGAGCAGGAGGAGAGCAGTCTGGTCTGGCGTGTCGGTCGCGTCGGCGAAGAACGCGGGGCCCTCGAACTCGTCATCGAGCGGGGGAAGGTCTCCGATGTCGATGCTCGTCATGGCCTCAGGCACCCACTCGCAGGTCGGCCGCAGCGGAGATGAACAGGTCACGGAACGCGCGGTACTCGGCGAGGTGACACTCGACGTCATCCATCGCCCGGTGGGTCTTGTCCTCGTTGACGCTGGTCAGATCGATGCCGGTCAGGTCGTGGAAGAGGATGCGGGAGTAGCCGATGTCGGAGGCGCGGCGAGGCGCTGGCTCGAGCAGGTTCATCAAGGCGGGCATGCCGGGGTTGAGGAACCGCGAGTCGTAGTGGGAGACACCTGAACCGGCCAACTTGGGCTTGTCGTTGATGTCGTAGTGGGCGAGCACGAGGTCGGCCAGATCGTTCGCGACGGTGGAGATGGCGGGCAGGGTGTCTGCGGCCATCCCGGCTTCGAGTTCGGCGATGAGACCGTTGGCCTTGTGCATGTCGTACACGAACTGGTTGGCGAGGAGTCGCTCCCAGTGCGCAGGGGTGGGCTTGATGAGCGAGCGGTACCGGAACAGTTCCTCGAGGTCTCGGTTCACGCCGATGCAGGCGATCTCCAGCAGGCCGTCGAGGTTCTCGTCCAGACCGGTCGCTTCGATGTCGGTGACCAAGAACTTGAGCGTCATACCGGAGCCAAGGCACTTACGACGCCGATTCTCGATCCGAACGCGATCTTTTCTGCGGCGGTCCACGTCAGACGGCCCCGTACTTCTCCCCCACGTCGGTCGGGACGTCCTCGGGGAAGTAGCGTCGGCGCCGCCGTTCGAGGCGGATCTTCTGCCAGATGGTGGGCACGTGGTTGGACTTGGCGATGTTGCACTTGGCGCACGCCCACACGAAGTTCGCCATCGAGGTGGCTCCTCCGAGAGAATGCGGGTAGAAGTGGTCGCCGTGCTCGCCGGGTCGCGGACACCTGAGCCACCACACCGATTCCATCTCGCAGCGGCCTTCGGCTCGGTCGGCGCCTTGCCTGCGCTGGTCCTTGGTGTACATGCGTTGCGGATCCTTGACGGTTCCGCCGATGTGGTCGGCGAGGAACGACACGAGCACCATGACCGTGATGACGGCTGCGGCGACGAGTGTGACCTTGGGTGCGAAGGTGAGGACGGCCCACAGGGCTGCGGTGCCTTCGGTGAGGGACGCGAGCGGTGTCCAGCCTTGGATGCCGCCACTGTCGACGCCGTTGTTGAACGCGACGATGACCGTGCCGACGGTCATGGAGAACAGGAGGGTTCCGATGAGCGTGAACACGGCGATCGTCTTGGCGGACGCGACCCGGTACATGGGTCAGAACATGCGACGACCCGGCCGTCAGATCGGGTCCGCGGCAGGTGCGGGTTTGGGTCTGGCATGACTCGAATCGACGGCAACACTCCCCTGCTCGACGACCCCGCGATGAGAGCGATCGGGTTCACCGACCACCGCGAGGGCTACTGGTACTGGTGCCGGGGCATCATGCCGGGCGTCACCTTGAACTTCACCATCAACAAGGAGACGGGCGACTACTCCGAACTGGTCATGGATGAGATGTTCGGCCAGCCGTACTTCTACGGCGCGACGACGTTCGAGGAGAAGATCGTGACGGCGGTCGATGCGATGCTCGCTGACCTGAACGCGCATGGTCTGACGCTCGCGGTGGACCACTCCCTCTACGGTGGCGCGAACGCCTCCTAGACCCCAAGACACGACGAAGCCCCTCACCCGCCTGTGAAGGACGGTGAGGGGCTTCGCTGTCGGTGGCTCAGTCCAGTGGCGGGAACGCCTTCTCCAACGGGACACCCACCGCGCAGAGCGTTCCGGGCTCCACCTCGGTCAGGCCCGCATCGTTGATCGCTACGGCACCGTCGAGGCCCGCCTTCTCGGCGAGCGTCTGCGCATCCACGAAATGCAGGTTCGGCAGCGAGTGACGAGGGAGCCGGTCCACGAGAGCGACGATCGCGTGCGCGGCCTGCGCTGCGGCCTTGCCAGTGGTGAGCGAGTCCAACACGAACACGGTCACCCACTTGTACCTGTCGCCGTCGATGGTCCCGGTGCGCTCGAAGTCGGTGCCGGACACCTGACCGCGCTTCATGATCGGATCGAACTCGTCGTACGTGGTCGGGAGCATCGCGACAGCGCGGGCGTCCTCGTACCGGAAGTCGATGACGGTGAACGAAGGGCTGTCACCATCGGGGCGATTCACGGTCTTGGCTCGCTTGGCGAGGACGTCCATGTCGCGGTGCTTCAACCGGCGGACCGTCTTGGTGAACCGGCCCGACATCCACTCGACGACGGCCGGGTGGTCGCGGTTGCCCTTCACGAGACGGAACGACGCACACATGGCCGCGTACACCGTCTCCTCGTGGTCGGCGCCTCGCTGCACGAAGATCGGCTGCACGAGTTCGTTCACTGCGTCCATGCCACGCCTTTCTGTCCGATGGTGATGGCGTCGTCGGAGCCGGACATCCAGTTGACGAACATCGAATCCATGAACGACAGGTTCGGCAGGTCGAACCGGGTCAGACGCGGCGACAGGGCGGCCATCAACTCGACGGCCGTGGCGAGCATCTCCGTTCGGGTGATGTCGTTCGCGATCAGGATGGTGCCCCGGTGGTCGGGCGTCTCGACGTTGTACAGGTCGCCCACCTCGACGAGTCCGGCGCCCGGGACGGCACGGGGACTGTCGGTGGGACGGGCCACGTACGCCTCGGCGCCCTTGTAGATGACGTGCGTGTCCGACACGGCAGCGCAGTTCACCGCGTACTGCTGGGTCGTCTCGATGGCCGACGTGGAGGATCCTCCCTCGACCCACTCGGTGGCCACCTCGGCGAGCATCAGGTCGTACGCCTGACGGTGCACGCCCATGATGGCGGCATAGATGGTGCGCGGCAGGTCGGGGCCGTACGCGAACACCTGCATGGTGGGCTTGGTTTGGCGTCTCATGACGGAGTAAGCCCCTGCGGCTACCTCGGCTCGATCCCGGGCGCGGACCGTTGAGTTCGTCACGACGCGACGCTACAGCCGCTCTGCTTCCTTCCTGCGATGACGGGCCCACGACCCGACAGACGATCGCTGCGATCGAACCCCTGACAGATTCGGGCTTGGGCGGTCCGTGACCACGACGGCGAACCCCTCACACCTGACATGCACGGCACGTCAGAGCGTGAGCCATTCCGCTTCCGACTCGATGTGCCTGAGCCCGGCCGCATAGAGGCCATGACGAATCAGACTGAGGGAACTACTTTGACCGAGAACACACAGCGCCGCGGCAACTTTGTCCACCTGCACACCCACACCGAGTACTCCTCCGGTGTCGACGGGTTGGGTCGAGTCATGGACGTGTTCGCTTCCGCCGCCGCTGACGGTCAGCCCGCAGCCGCACAGACCGACCACGGCAAGTTGACCGGCGCATGGTCGTGGAAGATGGCCGCCGCCAAGCACGGCCTCAAAGCCATCTACGGTGTCGAGGCGTACCTCGCCATCGGGTCACGGCACGAGAAGAACTCTCGCCTCGAAGACCGCGAGGACGCCGACACCGACTTCGACGAGGAACAGGTCGGCAAGGCCCAGCAGGACACCAAGGAAGTTCGCTACGAGCACCTGACCGTCCTCGCCCGGAACACGACCGGGTGGAAGAACCTCGTCAAGATGCAGAACGAGGCCCAGAACTCCTACTGGTACCACCCACGCATCGACTACGCCCTCCTCAAGGAGTACGGCGAAGGCCTCATCGTGTTGACCGGCTGCCTCGGTGGCCCGGTCGCGGGAAGGTTGAAGCACGTCCGTGGCGTGGACCCGGAGCAGGACGCCAAGTACATCGCCGAAGCGAAGGCCAACATCCGTGCCCTCATCGACGCCGTGGGCCGCGAGAACGTGTACGTCGAGATCATGGAGCACGGCATCGACGTCGAGGCTGACGTCCTGATGCGACTGATCGACATCGCGCACACGTGGACCGACGAGAACGGCAACCCCGACCCGCTCCCCCTCGTGGTCACCAACGACGCCCACTTCGTCGGCGCCGGAGACTGCGACGCGCACGACGCGTGGCTCGCGGTGAAGACCAAGACGGTCGTCGGGAACCAGAAGCGGTTCAAGTTCCACGGTGAGGGCTACCACCTGCGCACCGAGGCCGAGATGCGTGCACTCGGTGGTGTCGTGTTCGCCCGCGAAGCCGAGAAGTGGATCAAGTCGCATCTCGACTTCATCAGCGAGATCGACGAGTTCAAGGCCGCATACGAGACGGTCGCCACCCAGTGCGACCCCGAGGTGACCGGAAACCTCCGTCGAGGCATCGGCGTGAAGCAGTGGGTCGAAGCCGCCACCAGCCTGTACCCGGCCGCCGCTGACCTCATCAACGCGTGGTGGGACGAGGCGCGGGCCGACGCGTTCGCCAAGCGGATCCCGCAACTGGTGAACATCTGGAACGCAGCCTGCGACATGACCGTCACCATCGCCGACCGTTGCGACGACGAAGTGCTCGAGAGCCCCGGCACCCTCCTGCCCCAGTACCCCGTCCCGGAAGGGTTCGCCGACTCCAAGGCCTACCTGCACTCCCTGCTCGTCGAAGGTGCCGAGCGCCGGTACGGACGCGACGCCAACGGGATGCTCCCCCAAGACGTGCGTGAGCGTCTCGCGATGGAGTTCAAGACCGTCAACGACATGGGGTTCCCCGACTACTTCCTCATCGTGTGGGATCTGATCAACTGGGCCAACAGTGACCTCGGTCAGCCCGAGCCCGGGTTCCCGCGTGGACGTCCCGGCGGTAAGAAGCCCATCCTGACCGGCCCCGGCCGTGGTTCGGCGGCGGGTTCACTCATGGCGTACTGCCTCGACATCACCGACCTGTGCCCGCTCAAGTTCGACCTGCTGTTCGAGCGGTTCCTCGAGCCGGGCCGCGCCGACATGCCCGACATGGACCTTGACTTCGAGGCCGCCCGCCGTTGGGAGGTCCAGATGTACCTGACGTTGCGTTGGGGCATGAAGAACGTCGCCAAGATCGGCACGTTCCAGACCGCGAAGTCCAAGTCGGCCCTCGAAGACGCCGGGCGCGTGTACGAGTTGCAGGAGTCCACCACCCCGCTCAAGAAGTTGATCCCCGAGCAGGGCGGCAAGCCGCTCCCGTTCAAGGCGCTGCTGGACCCGGCCAACCCGATGGGTGCGGACTTCCGTGCCGCGTTGGAGAAGGCCGACGAGGAAGCCCGCGAGAAGGGCAACGAGCAGCACGACCTGCGCATGCTGTTGGAGACCGCCATCTTGTGGGAGGACACGGTCACCAACGAGGCCGTTCACGCGTGCGGCATGCTCGTCGCACCCATCGACCTGACCCAAGAGATCCCGTTGCGGTACGACCGGGCGAAGGACGCCCCGAAGGACGCTGACGGTAACCCGACCCAGCGCGTCACCCTGTGGGATTCCAAGCAGGTCGAGAAGTACGGCATGCTCAAGTTGGACGTCCTCGCGATCGACAACCTCGACTTCATGAGCAAGGCGTTCGAGTTCATCGAGATGACCACGGGCCGAGTCCTCACCATGAAGGGCATCCCCGAACCCGATTCGGGTGACCCGACCGTGGACGCCGTGTGGGAACTGCTCCAGTCCGGCAAGACCGCAGGCATCTTCCAGTTGGAGTCCGACGGCATGACCGGCCTCATCGAGCAGATGAGCGTCTCCACGTTCGAAGACCTCTCCGCCGCCGTGGCCCTGTTCCGTCCCGGCCCCCTGTCGGCCGACATGCACACCCGTTACGTGGAGCGCAAGGCCGGACGTGAACCGGTCGACTACGGCATCTTCACCAACGACCCCGCAGAGCAGGCCGCCATCGCGACCGTCCTCGACGAGACCTACGGCGTCTTCTGCTATCAGGAGCAGGTCATGCAGTTGGGTCTGGTCATGGCCGGATTCGACGCGGGACAGCGTTCCGCGCTGCGTCGCGCCATCGGCAAGAAGGACAAGGTCATGATGGCCGAGGTTGGTGAGAAGTTCCTCACCGGCTGCGAGCAGGAGTTCCGCGACGAGACCGGCAACCTGATCTCGATGCGGTTCTCCCGCGCGACCGCCGAACGCATGTGGGACTACTTCAAGGGGTCCGCAGACTACCTGTTCAACAAGTCCCACTCGGCCGCGTACGGCAAACTCGCCTACCACACCGCATGGTTGAAGGCGAACTACCCGATCGAGTACGGCGCCGCTATCTTGTCGGTCACGAACAAGGCCGAGAAGCGGTTCCGGGCCCTGCGCAACCTCGAATCCGAGGGTATCGAGGTGCTCCCGCCGGACGTGAACCTGTCGATGGCCGGTACCGCCCCGGAGATGGTGGACGGTAAGGCCACCGGCAAGATCCGTTTCGGTCTGACCGAGATTCGTGACGTCGGCGTCTCGGGTCTGCACGTGTACCGTGAGCGGGCCCGTGGCGGAGAATTCGAGAACCTCAACGACCTGATGCGTCGCGTCAAGTTGCCCGAGGTGGCTGAGCACACCGAGCAGGTCGTCGACACCGAGACGGGTGAGATCCTCGCCGAACCAGCAGGCAAGAAGTTGGGCATCACCGCCGTGGAGGCGCTCATCGAGTCCGGCGCGTGCGACCGGTTCGGCCCGCGTCTGGGTCTCATGCGTATCGCTCGCGCGTCGGCCGACATCGTGTTCGACGTGCCTGACAACGAGTGGCCCGTCGTGATGCGGTCGATGCTGCAGCGTCGTCGCCTGTCGATGGCGGTCGGCGAGCACCCGCTGGTCGCGGAGGCTGACTTCCTCGCCAAGTGGGTCACCCCGTCCGGATCGACCGACGACCGTGGCCGACCCCTGCACGGGGTCAAGCCGGTCCACATCGACGACTCGCTCGACAAGGGCACGCAGGTCGTCCTCGGGGTGGTGTCGCAGTTCGAGATCATCCAGAAGGCCAAGGGACGGTTCGCGTCGTTCAGCATCGAGGGCCCGAACGGCACCCTCGACGGCCGGGTCTGGTACGAGCGTCTCGCTCAGATGATCGACAACAACGAGTACCTGCCGCGTGTCGGTGACGTCGTGGCTGTGTCCGGCTGGATCAAGATTCGTGAGGTGGAGCGTGAAGTCGCGACCGATTCGGACGCGAACATCAACGCTGCCGACGCGGACGCTGTGGCGACGGTCACCGAGACGGTCATCCATCGTGAGATGTCCGCGTCCATGTTCTGGCCCATCGACATCCCGCACGAGACCGGTGACATCGGCGTGAACACGTTCGGTGGCGCGTTCGAGGTTCCCACGCCGTCTGGCGGCACCCTCCTGTTCGCTCTGGGTGCCCCTGAGACGCCCGAGACGCTCCCGGGGTCCGATTCCCCGGCGCTGGTCCCGTCGGTCGCTCACGCGGGCGCTGACGGCGGCTCCGTGGCTGTTCTGGACCGCCCGAAGACCGCTACGGCTGCCGTGTCGGTGACGTCGGCTCGTGCCGGTGACGACTTCGTGTGGGCGGGTTCGGCGGTCAACGGGTTCGGTGGTGCGGACTGCATCAGCAGCCTCGCCGGTCGAGTGATCCCTAAGGAGGTCACGACCGCGAAGGCCAAGC
Organism: Aeromicrobium jepli; assembly: GCF_047246605.1. Classification (NCBI taxonomy): domain Bacteria; kingdom Bacillati; phylum Actinomycetota; class Actinomycetes; order Propionibacteriales; family Nocardioidaceae; genus Aeromicrobium; species Aeromicrobium jepli. Next base: position 58,668 of record NZ_JBFOKO010000003.1, on the reverse strand, counting down.
ACTCGGTCAAGCGGACGGGACCGGCCCTGTACGTGAACGAGGCGAACCGGATCGTCGTGCTGATGCTCGACATGACCGGCCGTTCGGTGGAGCCGGAGGACGCCGAGTGCGACATGGTGGATGCCCTGACGGCGCTGCTGCGGGTGAACCCGTCCATCAACCTGCGAGAGGTCGCCGCCGGTGACCTCACGCTCGCCAAGCCCGACGAGAACGGCTGGATCCAGATTCCGGCCGACATGGGCAAGGTGGAGGCGCTCGTCGCCGAACACATGCTTCCGGTCTGATTCGTCTCTCACCGGGAACGACCAAGCCCCGACACCTCACCGTGAGGGTCGGGGCTTGGTTTTAGGTCGATGGTTACTGGCCCGCGGAGGCGTCACCGAAGATGGTGTCCGAGACGAGGAACTTGTCGCCAACCTTGGAGACCTCAACCTTGATCGTCTGCTCGTCGCCGGTGCCGCCGGTACCGACCGTGTTGTCGGTCGAGCGGACGTAGGTGACCACGACGACCGCCTTGTTCTCGGTCGCGTCGTACCACGGGTCGTACTCGGCGCCGCGGGTCTCGGTGGTCACGACGGTTCGTTCCTTGCGTACGTCGTCCCACGCGTTCGACAGGGAGCCGTCGTCCTCGTCGAACTCCTCCCGCAGTTCGCTGTAGTGGCTCGTGGTGGAGAACGGCTTGACCCGGGTGATGAAGTCGTTGGGGGTCTTGTCGCGGTAGGAGAACGAGAAGTACGCGACCGTGTACGCCTCGGCTGCGGCGAACTGGGCCGCGCGGGTCTCGTCACTGACCTTGGAGCCCGGCGCCTCGGATGCCGGAGTGTCGGTCGGACCGGCCGATGGGGCTTCGGTGGCGAGTGTCGCGGCGCCGGTCGGGGCCGGGGGTGCCGCTTCGGGCTCATCGGTGTCGCCCTTTCCGGCGAACTGGGCGATGAGGATCGCCACCATGACGACGGCCGCGAGGGCACCGCCGACGGTCTTTGCGTTCATGAAACCACCTGTGCTGGTTGAGGGTCGGGAACTGTTCTCGACGCCTAGGAACATGCGACAAACCGCACTCGACAAGCCCTCGGGCCTGCTGGCCCTGATCGGGTGACACCTACGCTTCGGCCTTGGACAGGCGAACCCACAGGAAAGGGCATCAAGTGAACCGCATCGAGAAGATCGCCGCCTCGCGCACACTCCGCACGTTCTCCGAGACCGTGCTCGGTCCGTCCGTGGACTTGCGTGACGCGGCTACCTGTCGGTCCATCGCCGCAGACGCCATCACTGAGGCCGACCGGATCCTCGCCGAGGCGAACGAGACCGACGTGTTCGTCGTGACCGGGCCGGGCGGATTCACTGAGACGCTCGACTCCGACACGGTGGACCTGCTGGTCCGGCTCGGGTTCATCCGTCACGATCGCGACGGGCACGTCTTGCAAGACGGGCAGGGTAACGGCATCGGTCCGCTGCACCGGTTCTACGTGCAGGCGTGAACCCGACCCGTTACGCGTCCTTCGTGTCGGTCTGCGTCGCCTGACCTGTCGGGCGCGAGTAGCCGTACGGCTTGCCCGAGTGGGCGTGCTCGAGCGGGACAACCTCGACGTTCTTGCCCGGGCGGGGCGCGTGGACGACCTTCCCGTCACCGATGTACATGGCGACGTGCCATGAGTCCTTCCAGTACACGAGGTCACCGGGCGACAGGTCGGCCTTCTTGATCTTGATGCCCACGCGGTCTTGGTCGTAGGACAGGCGCGGCAACGTGATGCCCGCCTTGCCGTACGCGTACATCGTCAGGCCCGAGCAGTCGAACCCGGCCGGGGTCGTTCCGCCCCACACGTACGGGACGCCAACCTGAGCCATCGCGGTGTCGATCGCCTTCTGTGCCTGCTCAGACGGGGCGACCACACCGGCACCTGCGGTCTCGTCGGTTGTGGTGCCGCACGACGTTCCGGCGCCCGGGTTGATGCCCGCGACGGCAGCCACGACGTCACGCGCGACCGGCTCCCACTGGTCGTACGCGTCCGGGAACGCCGACACCTGAACACGCTGCGCGGCCTGACCGAGCGGCAGGGACTCCCACGGGCCCTTGGGCATGCTGCCCCACGAGCGGTTGTCGAGCAGGCCAGCCGGTGACCCCTTGTTCGGTCCGTTCGGTCCACCGAAGAACGCCTTGGCGTTGTACTCCGCGTCCATCAGTTCGGCGACGGACCCCCAACCGGCGCCGGGGCGCTGCTGGAACAAGCCGACCGAGTCGTGGTCCTGACCGACCGCCTCGTACGGGTAGCCGAGCGACTCGGGGACGGTCCGGTTGGCGTACATCTTCAACTTCGACTCCTGCATCGCCGTCATGATGGCGATGATGAGGCCGTTCTCGGGAATGTTCATCTGCTGACCGACCGACACGATCGCGGCAGCGTTCTTCAACTGCTTCTGGTTCAGGACGACCTTCGCACCGGCGGTCGTCTTAGACGTGAGCCGCTGCGGAATCGGACCGGCTGCCGTGTCGGCATTATCGCTGGTCTCGGTGGCGTCCTCTGCAGGCTTGGTGTCCGTGACCGTGGCGCCGTCACCGGGTGCTGCCGGGCCCGCGCTCGAGATGGGGGCGTCCTTGCCGAGGGTGATACCTCGTTCCTTCAAGAACTCCATCGGGTTGATCGGCTTGCCCTTGCGTTCGATCTGGAAGTGCAGGTGAGCGCCAGTGGACATGCCGGTCGAGCCGACCTCACCGATCTTCATGCCCGCCGACACCAACTGGCCGGTCTTGACGTCCGACGCGGTGGACATGTGGGCGTAGATGGAGTGGATGCCGTTGCCGTGGTCGATCTCGACGTAGATGCCTGCCCAACCCGACCGGGTGCCTCCCCCGCCTGCGTGCACGACCTTGCCCGAGCCCGCGGCGACCAACTTGGTGCCCATCGGGGCGCTCATGTCGGCGCCCTCATGCAACTTGTACACGCCGGTGATGGGGTGCAGACGCATCGCGAACGACGACTTCGACAGCGGGGCCTTCAACGGTGCCGACCATGTGCCGTCAGCGACAACGAACCCGTTCGACGCGTTGATCGTGCAGGCCTGCATGCCGAGCGCCCACCCGCGAGCGACCTGATACATGATCGGGCCGAGCGAGTCAGCGTCAGCGACAGGCAGTTCAGTGAACGCTGTGGTGTACGTGTTCGACAAGATCTCAGCCGAGGACTGGTTGTCGGTGCCGTGCTTGGTTTCGGTGATGACCGTGTTGGTGCCGTTCTCGTCGTACTCGGCGCCAGCGGCGAGGGTGTAGTCCTCGATGACGGGGGTGACCTTCTTCGCGGTCCGGTCGAGGAGAACCGCGATGGCGGCGGCTGCGGTGTCGTCGTCTTCGGCGTCGTCCTCGGAGAACTTCTCGAAGCCTTCGTGCTTGCGGATCTCCTTGATGTTGATGCGGAACGGCCCGACACCGGAGTCGATGGCGTTGTCCTCGTCGGCGTCGTTGACTGCGACCGCTGCACCGCCTTGCGCTTCGGGCAGGGTGAGGTTCGCGACGATGGCGTTGTGGTCGGTGATGAACGGGTTCTGGTATCGGCCGTCCTTGATCGATGAGGCGTGCACCTGCTGCCACGTGTTCACGGTCGTTCCGCCGGACACCATGATCTGGTCGACGTTGTAGCCGGTCTTACCGGACGACTGCTTCGGCGCGACCATCGGTGGACGGGCCTCGCCACCCCAACCGGAGTTGTATTCCTTGTTCTCGGCTGGCTGCAGGCTCATGGACAGGGCGTTCTCGTAGCCCTTGCCCTTCAAGAAGTCGTAGGGGGCGTCACGGTCACGGGACTGGTTGGAGTTGAAGTCGCCCGCGAACACGATGGGGAGGTTGTCGGGGTTCTTCTCCTCGACCGCCTCGTAGATCTCGGTGATCTCCTTCTCGCGGCGCGTGTCCCATTCGGCGCCCTTGTTGTTCACGAGGTGCAAGGACACGGCGATGAACTGGGTGTCGTCGGGCTTGGCGAACCGGACCCAGCGGGCGCCGTACGGCTGCTGCAACTCGATGCGTCCGGTCTCCATGAACCGCAGAGCCGACTTGTTGTAGTAGATGTGCTGACCTTCGATGGCCTTACCTGCGGACGTCAGGCCCGTGCCCGCGGTGATGACCTTGCCGACTTCGGGACCGACGGAGAATCCGGCCTCCTGCAGCATGAGAACGTCGGGCTGCTGAAACTGGATCTTCTCGACCCAACCCTCGGCCCGCTTACGCCAGTCTTCCTTGCAGGCGTTCTGGCAGACGTTCCACGTCATGAACGTGAGCCCGGGACCGAGGGTGGAGTTCGATGCGACGAGTCCGTCCTTGTTCTCGTGGACGTACTTCACGGCGGGGATCAACTGCCACGGGATGCCCACGGAGTCGGCGACGTTCACGTACCGGGAGACGTCACCGCTTGCTACGCCGTCAGCGATGACGGACTCGACACTGATGGTTTCGTTGTCGGCGAGCGCAGTGATCTCGTTGCCGCCGGACATGACCATGATGCCGACGATGAGCGCAAGGACGAGCACGATGATGATCACGACGACCCCGACACCGATGGCGACGGGGAGCCATGCTGGTGCTGATGCGACGGCGGCGCCGGTGGCTGCTGCTGTACCGGCGGACGCTGCGGCGGCTGTTCCGGCTGCGGCGGCGGTACCTCCTGCGGCTGCGACACCACCGGTTGCGGTTGCTCCCCCGGCCCCGGCGGACAACAACTTGACGGCCTTGCCGACCTTCACACCAGCGCCGACCGCCTTGGCGCCCTTGTCGAATCCCGACGAGCCCTGCGTTGTGAAGGACTCCTGTGCGACTCCCGGTGTCGCAGGTGCGCCGGGCGTCGGTCGCTGCGGCGAGACTCCCGACTCGTTCGCGGCAGCCTTCTCGGCCTTCTTCGCATCCCGGGAATCCTTGAGCGCGCCAACCGCGTCGAGCACAGGGGCGGGCACACCAGCAGTTGTCAACGCAGCCTTCGTGGCGCGGCCCTTGATGCTGGGTTCGGGCTTCGTCTGCCCCTTGAGTTCAGCCTTGGTGGTGTCCGCAGGCGCGCCCGAACCCGGCGTCTTGGACTGGTTGGGTTCGAGCGAGCCGCCCTTGGGATCGAGATCGCTCATACCCCCACATATGCGGCAAGGTGAGCGTCACACCCTCAGGTGCGGGTCAACCTCGGAGGTAGTCGTTGATCTCCGAGAGACGGAACGTGTTCTCGATGTCACGGACCGTCATGACGTTGTTCAGACCGAGATCGATGCGGTGCTCGAGGACGGCCTCACGGTCCTCCTCGCTCCAACCCGCGGGCAGGTAACCGAACATCGCTCCTGCCCGCGCGAGCGGTCGCACCATCGAACGACCGATGAACGGGTACGGGATGGTCTCAGCCGGAACATCATCAGCGGTCGGCGGGTCAACCTTCTCTGGGGCTTCCTTGCGGAAGTCCTCCTCGGCCGCCAAGCGTGCCTGCGCCTCGCGGGTCCGCTGCTCCCGCTTGGCCTCGTCGCTCGCGATGTCCCACAGCGCGCGGTAGGACTCCTTGTTCTGGTTCTCGGCGGTCATCTGATCGAACTTGCGCATCTGCGCCGCGACATACTCACGCTGGCGCTTCTCCCACGCGGGAATGCCGTACGCGTCCCGGCGTCCACGGTAACGACGCTCGAAGTCCCGAAGCACCTCATCGCTGACTGGGACGTTCTCCCAGAAGTCGATGAACTGGGACGGGTTGCGAGCCGACGGCGGGTACAGGAACGTCCCCTGCTCGTTGTGCTGGCGGTCCTCAGCGTCAAGTTCCAGCGGCTTCCCCGGGGCTGACTTCACGACCTCAGCGTACTCACCGCCGGGCTTGGTGCTTCCGGCGACGTCCTTGTTACGCGTGTCGTGACGGGTGTTCAACAGTCATCCTCTTTCTGAGTCAGGCAAGGTCGGCGCTCTTGGGAGCAACCGGGCTGGTCGTGGCGTTCTTCTGCTGGTGTGCGGCGACGAACGCCTCGACACCCTTCGAGTCGCGATCGTACTCCTGCCACGCGGCGGCTTCCTCGGCCTTGATGCGCTCGGTGTCCTCACGCTTCTCCGCTTCGACGCGCTGCTGCATCTCCTCGCGGAACTCCGCGGAGTTCTGCTCGTTCAACCGGATCTGCTGGATCCGGTCGGCCTCGTTGGCGCGCTGCTGCTCGACCTTACGGATCGCTTCGGCTCGACGTGCTGCGTTCGACTCGAACGCGCGACGGTTCGCCTTGGTATCCATGCCCATCTGGGTGCCGATGGCGCTGACGCCCTTCTTGGCGGCGAACGCGGTACCGGCGACACCAGCGGCGGCGACGATCGGTGCGCCACCCATGACGGCAGCGGCACCGATGCCGACCAGAGGCAGAGTCTTCGCGGCCGTCTTGAACGGGTGCGCCTTCATCTCGGAGAATGCGTCCTTGACGGACTTGCCGCCGTTGACGAACGGGTCGGCGACCTGCTGGTACCACTTCTTGGAGTCCCAGTTCTCGCGGCGAGCCTCGGCGGCGGCCTTGCTTGAATCCAGACCGGACGCGTCCTCCCACGCCTTCGTCGCCTCGTCCACCGGCTTGCCGTCCTTGCCGGTGACTGCGCTGTTCTCGTTCTTGATGGCGTCCTCGAACGCGTCGGTGTTGCCCGATGCTTCGGTGCGGTCCAGACCCATCGCACCCGGACGGGCCACGTTGGTCTTCTCCTTGGTGCCCTTCGCGCCTCGTGCAGCGGACCAACGGTCGGAGATCTGGTTGCCGAGCGCGGACTGGATGGCGCCACGGTTCAACGCACCGGCCAGCAAACCGCCACCGAGGGCGCCACCGCCGACGAGTGCGGCCTGACCGAGCGAACCGGTCTGAGCGGCCTTGCCCCACGCCTGACCGGCGTTGACGCTCAGCGGCGACGGGACGCCCATCTTCTTGAAGCCCAAGTGCATCGCGAGGAGCGCGAGGGCCGGAGCCATACCGACCCACAGCATCTCCATCTGCTCGTTGCCGATGGTCTCGGTACCCATGTCCACGAGGATCTTCGTCAGGAACGCCAGCATCGCCATGATCAACTGGAACCCGAAGATGAAGAACGACACGCCTGCGTACTGCTTGAACAGGCGGGGGAACTTGCCCGGGTCGCTGTTGGGAAGCAGGTTGCCGACGGCGACGAAGATGAACATGAACAAGAAGATGAGCGCGGCCATCTTCGCGAGCAGGATCGCGGCCGACAGGACGCCGAACGAGATGAGCACGAACACCGACGACACCATGTAGAAGATGCCGGTGAGCATGCTTCCGGCGCCGCCGCCACCGCCGTGCAGGGAGTTCAGGAAGTCCTTCTGCCCGCCGGTCGAGATGGCGTACTTGGAGACCGTGTCGTCACCGTCGAGGCCCTTGCCCTTGACGATGCCACCAAAACCTCCACCAACGCGTGGCGGCCAGTCGAACACCTCGGGCATCTTCTCGCCCGGCTTGAACGCCTTGGCGCAGTCGGCGTCAGTGATGCGTGGCTTGTCGGTGTCCTTCTTCGCCAACTGGTACAAATCGACGTTCGGCTTCGCGACGTTGCCGTTCGTGACGCGGCACTGTGCGAGCGCGACCATCTGCATGTCGAACGTCTTGACGTCGCTGGTGCGAGCGAACACGGGAGCCTCTTCGGACGGCAGGCCCATCTTGGCCTTCGCCATGACCTCAGCCATCGTGCCGACCTTGGTGGGGGCGCTCGCGGGGCCCGCGACTTCGATGTCCTTCTTGGATTCGAGGGCGTAGCAGTACATGCGGTTGCCTGCGTTCGACTTGTCGCCGAACTGGACTTGACGCCATGCGCGCAGGCCGGACTGCTCCCACATCGAGGACAGGGCGCGCGAGGTGCCGGTGACGTCCACGAACGCCTTCTTGTTCCGTTCCTTGTACAGGTCGTGGAGGGCGCGCACGTAGTAACGGCACGAGGTGGAGTAGTCCGAACCGGCGTTCTTGGTCTTGGAGTTGTCGGTCCCTGCGGACAGGCCACCGATGGCGAAGGTGTCTTCCTCCATCATGACGGCCACGGGTGCCTGCGCGAGCGTGGAGACTACTTCGTCGATGGTGGTGGCGATCCAGCCGGGGCTACCGAGGCCGGGCGTGTACTGCTTATTGGAACCGTTGATGCCGCCGCCGGTGGACTGTGCGGCTCCGTTGATCATGATGAGGAGCACGCCGAGAATCATGATCTTCGGGACGAGTGTGGAGAACCGGAACTGCCCGCCGGAACGGTAGCCGCGCCATGCGACACCGATGATCGCTGCGACGACGAACACGACCACGATGCCGGAGTCGATGACGGCCTTGCCCAACTTGCCTGCGTACTTGTCCACCATGCCGCCGACAGCGTCGATGGGGCAGGCACGGTTCGCGAGGGTGACGACGCTGGTCGTGGCGTTCCACGAGGCGTTACCCAGTCCGAAGGTGATGTTGGTGACAGCGCGGTCGGTGAACCCACCCATGTAGCCCGACAGGTCCAACTTGGAGTACCGGGTGTGCATGTTGGAGGTTTCGGACGACCATCGGAACACCGGGAGGTAGTCGACGAACTTCTCGTCTCCTGCGGTGCCGCACAGGCTGGGAACCTTCTGCGCGCCAACACCGCCGGGGGTGGTGGTCGCGTGCGCTGCGGTCGGCGAGGCGATGGACAGGGTGAACGCGACCATGAGCATCGCGAACAGCAGAGCAACCCGACGGATGATCGGGTTGTTCACTGTGAGGGTCGTGCTGGCGTTCACGAGAACAACGCCTCCAGTTCGGCTCGGCTGTCGCGGGTCTGCTGCTGGTCGGTCACACTCTTCTGATGCGACGAACGGGCGTCGTCATCGAACGAGTCGTCGGAGATCTTGCGGGGTTCGCGTGGCGCGGTTGCGAGGGAGAACGGCTGGCGGTCTTCGTGGTCGAGCGCGATGTTCGGGTTGGGGGCGCTGGATGTGTACACGACGGAGTACTGGGCGGGGTTCATGTCGATGGGTTGACCGCCGAGGAAGTACTGGTTGATGACGGCCTTCTGCTTGTCGAGGAGGTGCTCGTAGGTGCGCAGTTTCAGGCCGGACTTGGTGCGCCGGTGGATGAGGAACACGGCTCCGCCCTCGACGACGGGGATGAGCAGCAGGCCGGTGATGCCGACGAAAGGCATGGCGAACAGCGCCGCGAGGATCGCGAACGGGAACGCGATGAGAAGGATGATCCACACACGCCACTTCATCTCGACAGTGCCGATGACGGTGGTGCGGTTGGCGTCGCGGTTCCGGCCGGTGAGGTCGGTGAGCGAGAACATCGCCGATGCCATGTTGTCTCCTAGAGATCGAGGACGGGGCGGGGCAACGCGTGGTCACCCCGCCCCGTCATTCGGGTCAGGACTTGGTCGCGCCCCAGATCTTGGAGATCGAGTTCACGAGCAGGTCGAAGATCTGCAGGACGATCGGGATGAGCAGGTTCGGGGCCGACAGGATGGCGCCGATGAGCAACGCACCCCAGATGGCGCCGGAGCCACCACCGTTGAGTCCGCGACGGCGATCCCATGCCCACTTGACGACGGCGAACGCGACGAGGACCACGCCGATGATCGACAGGAGGTTGAGGATTCGACCGAACCCGGACGTCTGCTCGATCGCCCCGAAGAACGTGTCCCACGAACTCTTGAGGTTGATGGTGTCGCCGCTCTTGGCAGCGAGCGTGCTGACCTGCGAGTACGCGGCGAGCGACATGGAGTTGAACATTTGTTACCTCTCAGTGGTTGTCGGGACGTGTTCGGGTTGGTCCCTTCCGGTTGTTGATATGCGGCGAAATCTGGTGACTTGCGTTTGCTTCTCAGGACGCTTGGGCGTTGATCTTGGAGAACACGCCGAGCACACGGTCGTAGTTGGTCTTGTCGGCCATCAGTAGCGCCGAACGCCACAGCGGGTACGCCTGCTCGGGGTGCTTGAGGAGAGCCTTGGCGACCTCGCGACGCTCCTCGGCGGGCAACGGAACCGACTTGATCGACTGACGATCGACGGCCGCGCTGGATGCGCGGTTCCACGGCATGAACACCGCGTCGGCGACCGGGTGGTCCTTGCCGTCGGCGACGTCCTGCAAGATGGTCGCGAGACCCTCGGACGCCTCGGCGTCGCTGGCCTGCTTGATGTTGTCGAAGCCGCCGACCTCGCAGATGTGAGCGTTGACGGCCTTACGGACGACGACCTCGGTGCGACGCACGATGGACGCGGGCACGACCGGCGCGATGCCGAAGTGCTCCGCGAACGCGTTGTACTTGATGAGGGTCGTGTCGGCGGAGTTGCCGGACACCTCGAGGAGCGCCTTGGACCACTGGCCCATGCCGATGTCGGAGTCGTCGGGGGCGGCCGTGTACGACTGCTGACCGAACGCGGGCGTCAGGTCGGCGGCCTCGTACTCGGTCCAGTCGGTCAGGAACGTCTGACGGGTCTGCTTCCAGAAGTCCTTCGGTGGCTTGGGACGGTCCGCGGGCCACTCGTCGAGCACCTTCTGCGCGAGCGTCTCGTACTCCTCACGGGTGAGGTCGGCGCCCTTGCGCTGCGCTTCCTCCGAGACGACCTTGGACAGCGCGACGAAACCGGCGCGGGCGGCCTTGGAGACAGGGGAGGTCTCGGCCGACACCATGTGCGTGACGGTCGTGGTGATGTAACCCTTGGGGTTCTCGTGCATGAGGGCGGGACGGTTCGCGACCTGACCGAGGAACTTCTCGATCGCCTGCTGTGCGATGTCCTCGGCGGCCTGCGGGTCCGGCTTTCCGAGCGCGACGAAGCGACGCTTGGCGTGGTTGGTTGCCACGTTCAGGAGGGCACGGATGTCCTCGTTGCTGATCATGTCGAACGACGTGTCGCCTGCGGGCAGGCCGGACGCCTCGGTCTTCGGGACTTCATGGAAGCCCTGAATGCCCTTGGTGGCGTTGATCGTCGTGCGCGTCTTCGTGCTCATGTCGGGTTAGGTGTGTGGGGACTTTCCCGTTGTTCTGGCGTCCCACAATGTGAGACGCCTTCGCGGGTCAGTTCTCCCACGGCAGCGCCGGGCGGACGGGCTCGGAGACGGGCGGAGGGGTCAGTTCGTCGTCCGTGGAGAACGGCGACGAGGGACGAACTCCGGGGGTGGCGACCTCGGCAGCGGCAGTCTCGAACGGCGACGGCGGACGCACCTGATCGAGATCTGCGACCTCGGGAACCTTGGGAACAGCGGCAGGGAACGGCGAAGCGGGACGCTCCACCACAGGGGCGGGCTCCGGCTCGGGTGCCGCGACCGGCTCGGGGTTGTCGATGGCGACACCTTGCTGCTCGGGGTCCGCGATCAGGATCGACGGCAGCGACTCGTAGTGCTTCCAGTACTCGTCGCGCACCCGCTCGAGGTAGGAGACGACGCGCGGCAGGAACGTGTCCACCAGACGGTCGTCAGGCATGTCTTCGATGGCGCGGCCGAACTCGGCCCAGAAGGCTGCACTGTTCGGTTCGTCACCGTCGGGGACGGAGCGCAGTTCGTTCAACCCGCAGTAGTAGACGGTCGTGAGTGCGCGAGCGATGTCCTCGTCGTCACCAGCCGAGGCGATGTTGATGACCTCGGACAGGTCGTTCGCCACGACGGCCCACGACGCGAACACTGCCGGGAGGGCCAGATCGACGGCCAGATCGTACGCCCACTCGGGGTCGTCGTTGACGAGCATGACGCTGAGGTCGATCTCGTCGAGGATGGGGTCGGGGTTACCGTCGAGCCACGCGGCGACGCGTTCCTGCACGGCGGGGTCGGTGATGTCCAGATCCACGACGGAAAGCACGTCGAGCCACGTTCCGGTCTCGGTGTCGTACAGGCCCGCGGCGGACAGTTCAGAGATGACACGGATGGTGTACACGGGCGTGATCTCGCCGATGGTGCGGCCATCCGTCGTGGTGATGGAGTACCGGTACGCGAGACGTTCGGGCAGCCACATGAGTGGGTGCCACATGAACTCGGGTCGGGTACCTTCCCAACGGCGGCGTCCGGGCTCGATCTCTCGATAGTCCGGGATCGGGACGGCGCTGAGCGCGTTCGACACGATCGCGGTCTCGGGGACGCCGGACATGTCGGCGAACTCTCCGAACCGTGCGGACAGGTCGAAGGCTGAATGGCAGAGCAGGAGGCTCTCGTTGGGGTTCGTCAGGATGCGACGGCGGACTGCGCTCATGTGTTCATTCATGCGGCGACTAGACGGCGACATCGCTCACCCGGTACTTGCCGAACGGGTCGTCGAACGGGTCGTCGGTTTCAGCGAACAGGGGTGTCTTGATGGAGACGGCGTACGCGGCGAGCCACGCCTCGATGGGTGCGACGTACACGGGTGTTCCGCGGCCGAGGAGACGGGCGACACGCAATTCGCGGGAGACGGGGTGTACCCCGTCGCGGATCTTTTCGTCGCGGAGCCAGTCGATGGCCTTGGAGACCATCTTGAACTCGGTCGGGTCGATGAGTCCTCCGTCTTCCCACAACGGCATGGGCCATTCCATGCAGGAGGCGAGCCAGCGGACGCCGGTCTTGCGGGCGCCGGGGATGGGGACCATGCCGAGCCCGACCGAGACGCGACCGTTCTTGGCTTGGATGACCGAGTCGGTCGCGGCGGAACGTAGCGCGCCACCAATGTTGGTCATCTTGTAGTTGCGGACCTGCACGGCGACGTCCTCGAAGACACGCAGGTCGCCCACGTCGTCGAGGCGTCCGGCGCCGAGCATTCGGATGGCGCCTTCGACGCATAGGTTCGGTGCCAGAGCCTTCAAGATCTCGCAAGCCTCGCGCTCGGCACGGTCGCCCTTGTTCTTCGCTGCGTTCGCCATGACTGTTCAGATGCGGCGAACAGGACCAGACATGACCAGAGCCGTCAGGGCCCGGGCGTGTAATCGAAACGGTCGTACCCTTCTGGGTCACGGGCGTAGGACGCTTCGATGAGCGGCTTGGCGAACGTCTCGGCCAACGCGTAGTCCTGCGAGCCGGTCGGGTCGAACGTGGCGATGGCGTCGTCGGGGTCGAGCACGTGACGGTGCACGCCAAGACCGACAGGACGGCGGTCTACGGGTGCGTGCTCGGTGTCGAACAGCAGCCCATCGCGACGCATCGCCCACACGCCGGTGACCACTTCGGCACCATCTCCGCTCCCCCGGTCCACGGTCTGCACGACGACCTTCGTGCCGTGCTCTCGTGCGACAGCGGCCGCGAGGGCGAGTCGGTCGTGGCTGTCGTACCAGTCGATGGCTTCGTCGTCGAGGACGCCGGGTGTGAGCGTGTAGGTGCCGCCGAGCGGCCCGCGCTTCTGGACCGTTGGCGCGGCCGGTTCGAGTGGCTTGTCGGTCGCGGGGCGGTGCGTCTCGGTCCAACGTCCGATACGGTCGCGCGGCTTGTCGGTCATGAACCGGTGGTGTGCGGGGTGGGCCCAATGGTGATGAGGTGTGCCCTCCCCTGCAAGCCCGCTGCTTTGCCGATCTCGATCAGGGTCGCTCGGGACTCAACTGACGAACTGGAGACCGTCGTCCTCGAGCCAGTTGTCCGACACGCGCAGGTGAGCCTTACGCCACGCGCTGGCGTAGTTGTCGGCCTGAACGAACGCATCCAGTTCCACGTCGGTGACCTTGTTGGCGCAGTCGGGCAGGGAGTTGAAATGCACGGGCCGAGTCGGGGACGCCAGCGTCGTGTCTCCCTCGTCCGCCGAGACAACCTTCACCCCGGTGGTCTCGATGGCGGTCTTCGCCCCGTCGAGGTAGGCGCGCTTGTCGGAGGGCGTCATCCCTGCCACGTCAGGCACCTTCGCCGACTCGATGTGAGTGGTGAATGACAGGGTGGTTGAACCGCCGTCGTCGAGAGTCAGGTGGAACTCGCGGCCGTCCACAGTGAACGCCTCGGACGCACCGAGACGCAGGTTGTGGAATCGGAGCGCGTCAGCGGCCTCCCGCTTGCCCCGGCGGGCGTACTCGATCTGTCGGTCCAACGACTCGGTGAACGTGCGCCCCGAGAGCGCGTCACGGTCCAGCCCGGTGGGCACGATGTCCCCGGCGGCTACGGCGTCACGGTAGGAGACGAGCGCATCCAGCGCGGCGGTGTCGGTCTCGGCAGCGAGTTCGTCGGCGGCCAGTTCGAGCGTGCTGACTCGCGCTTCGCTCCGCGGCTTGGGAGCGAAACGTGTGGGGTGTCCTCCCCGACCGATATCGCGGTTGCGAGGCTGCTGCTTCGACATACCAGAAGGTGTGCGGCGCGACCGGGACGCGCCCCTCTCGTCAGGTCACCGCAGGGGCGGCTGTTCAGCCCGGTTGTTCAGCGGGCCTGACCGAACACGACCGCGTAGTAGCGCACACCTGTCTTCGACGTGTACACGCCGACACCGACCCGGTTGAACTTCTTGGTCAGGATGTTCTTGCGATGGCCGGGCGAGTTCATCCACGCCTTCTGCAACTTGGCCGTGCTCGTGAACCCGTACGCGACGTTCTCGCCCACCATCCGCATGTCGCAGCGCACCAGCGCCGGTCGCAGGTTCTGGTGGTACATCCGCTGCTTCGTGGCCTGACGCTTCGCCTGCGCCCGGGCGTACGCGTTCAGGCACGCGTTCTTCTTGAGCGGCTTCAACTTCTTCGCCGTGCGGGACTTGTCGGTCCGCGTCTTGACCTGCTTCTCGAACTTCGTATCCACCTTCACCACCGGCTTCGCCGGGGACTTGGGCGCCGCCGTGGCAGCGACCGGGGGCACAGCGAGCAACGACACGGCGACGAACAGAGCGGACAGGACACGCAGCAACGAGGTCATGCCTGATAGATGCGGCGAGGCTCAGACGTCACCGTCACGTCGGTACGACCGCACCAGATGACCCGTCCACAGCAGATGCAGCACCAGAGCGATGAGAGTGACCGCACCGGCCGACGCGACGAGACCGAACAAGCCCGCCACCAGCAGGAACATCACCGCCACGAACCCGGCCGGGACCGCGAACACCAAGAACATGCAGACAAGCCCACCGAGCGATCCGATCCCGATCGCGGTGAACCCGAACCGGACCATCATCGGGACCAGACGGGCGTTCGCTGCCTTCACCCGTTCGATGCGTCCCGTGCTGCTCACGCCGCCGTCCCCATGCGTTCGCTGCGACGTTCCAGCCACGCGCACGCCTTGTCGAGGTTCGACATCTTGTTCGGGAAGTGCGCGAGCGCGCCGAGGTACAGGTCGCGGGTCGGCGCCGGGTACAGCATCTTGCCGATCTTGAGCAGGCGCGGGTCCAGCACGGCCACCATGCCTGAGTCGTCCGCGGAACGAATGAGACGACCGCCAGCCTGCTCCAACAGCAGGGCCGCGTCACCGCCGTACACGAGCCGGTCGGCGGCCCACTTGTCGAAGTCGGCGTCGTTCATCAACTTCTCGCAGCGGGCGTCATCGACGGGGTTCGACGCGGCGCGCGGGATCCGGTCCACGATGACGAGCGAGTTCGTCTCACCGGGGGCGTCCACACCGGTCATCAGGGAGCGGGTGCCCACCAGCACCGAGGACGGGTCACGCTTCCACTCGTCGGTCGCCTGCCGGATGGTCAGGCCGTCCCACTGGGAGATGACCTTGTAACGGCCGCCGGACTTCGCGCGCAGGTGCTCGGCGTACTTGCGACCAGACCCGGCGGTCGCGGACAGCACGAGAGCCGACCCACGGTTCGCGTCGATGAGTTGCGCCATGATGTTCGCCGCCCACGCCTGATGCATGCGCGTGTTGAACTTCGGACGCGACTGGTTCGCGGTCTCACCGGCGAGCGCAGCGATGTCAGCCGGGTCGTCGGCGCGAGGCACGAACAGGACCGACTGGGAGAACGCCTTCGCGAACGGGGACTCGAACTTCGCGGTCTGCGTGCGCAGACCCACGTCACGGCAGAACGACACCGGCAGGGTGGCCGACACGCACGCGACGTTCAGGTGGCGGCGGTTTGCGTACGGGTTCGCCTTCTCCCCTGACTCGTCACCTGCTTCGCCGTCCTCGTCGTCGAAGTGGATGTCCGGCGTCGACGGGCCCGCATCTTCCTCCTCGGCTTCCAAGTCGGGGCAGGTCCACACGTTGAAGTTCAGGGCGGCCGACACGTCCACAGGCGTGTACCGGACGACGGTCCACGGCCGCGGGCCCCGGTCCTCGATCTCGATCCAGCGGGCGGTGCCGGGCTCGTGGTCGTCGCAGTTCTTCATCGAGGAGGACAGGTCATCGACCCGAGCGATCAGGCGCCGGATGGCGATCTCGTTCGCCGAGGGGTTGTCGGCGACCGTCTCGAGGTTCTCCTTGACGGCCTTGATCCACCGCTTCGCGCGCGGAACGACCGACTTCAACGGGTTGTCTCCGTCACCGAGGCGGGCGACCTGACCTTCCTCGAGGTTCTGCGACCACTCCGACAAGGCAGCGTCAACCATGTCACCGACGACACCGGCTTCGTCGATGTACGCCTGTGTGGCGGGGTCGTGCGGGTCGAACACGTTCTTGAGAGCGTTCGCGGTCTGGTAGAACCGCAGGCCGGACACGTACGAGGCGCCCTGATTGCGGACCACACCCGGGAGGCCGTGCGCTTCGTCGACGACGATGTTGTGGAACTCGCCGAGGGTCTTCGAGCCGATGACGACCGGGACACCCTTGGATGCCTGCACGCCGAGCATGGTGTGGTTGGTGACGACGATGTCGGCTTCGGCGGCGACGGTGCGGGACTTGCGCGGCAGGCACATGTCCGCGAACGGGCACTTCTCCACGCCCACGCATTCGGACGACGAGATGGAGACGGTGCCCCATGTCTCGTGGTCCATCTTCCCGTCGAACGCGAACTTGTCGCCGGTGGCGTCGTTCACCGATTCCAGCAGCGCCCACCGCACCAGCGACGTCTCTGGGTGGTTGACGTTGTCGGGCTTCGACGCGAGTCGCGAGGCGAGTGTCTTGACGTGCCCGTAAGGATCCTTGATGGCACGCTGACGGTTCCCGGCGACGTCGTGGTCACCGAGGATCTGCTCAGCCTGCTCCACTGCTGCGCGCGAACAAGCGTAGTTGCTGAACCCCTTGAGGACGGCCGTCTTGGGTCGGTACCCGGTGACCTGCTCGCACGCCTCAGCGACCCGGGGCGCGTCCTTCTCGACGATCTGGGTTTGCAGCGCGAGGGACTCGGTCGAGATGACGGTCCGCTCCCCCAGCGATGCGGCGTACGCGGCCGGTGCAAGGTAGGCGAAGGACTTGCCGACACCGGTTCCGGCCTCGCCGACGACGGGGCCCGAGAGCCCAGCCATGCATCCGGCGATCTGGTTGGACAGGCCGACCTGACCGGGGCGGTCCTCGATGTCGGTACGTCCGGTGAGCAGTTCGGCGGTGCGTCGCAGGATCTTGTAGGCAGGGTCGGTGGTGGTCACCCTTGCTCTATGCGGGCTCGGGCGCCGACATCCCGGCGTCAGTCGCCGTAGTGACGCACGACCGTCGCATGCCGGGCGAGGGCCGCGCGCTCGTGCAGGAAGGTGCCGTCGGTGGCCCATCGCTTGGCCTGTGCGGGCGGGTCGAAGGGGCGCTTGTCGGCCTTGTTGCGGCCACCGAAGGTGGTGGTGCCGTCGGCGTGCCAGACCTCGACCTCGCCGTTGTCGGCGGTGTGGGCGCGGGCCCGGTCGGTGTAGAGCGACTCGACGACGACGCGGGAGTCGCCTTCGACGTCCACGGACACCTTTGTGGACTCCCCGGCGATGACGTACACCTTGGCGTCACCGCGCGCCTTGATGGGGTTCCCGAACGGCGAGTACGCGAAGATCCGGACACGACCTCCGGTGACGATGATGTCGTTGAACCCGGCGTGGTTGATGATCTCGAGCGGCGGGCCGGTCTCGGGGCCCTTCACCTCGAACCGGTCGATACCGGTCTTGGTGGGGAACGAGCCGAGGTAGACCTGCTGGGTGACGTCGGGCGTGAACGTGAGGTTCTTGAACACCGCCCGGGCTTCCTTGGCTGTGTAGGGCGCGTGCGACTCCGCGGAGGTCGCGTCGAACTCGTCGGAGGGCGGGGCGTCGGTCGAGATCTGGAACGGGCTGAACGTCATGGTCTTCGCGTCGGCGTCGTACTCGCATGTGTAGTCCATGAGCGGCCCGTCGAGTGTCTTGTCAGCGGCGACGGGTCGGGTCATCTCGTGGAACCCTTGGATGCCCTTGGTGGCGTTGACCTTCTTGCCGTTCTTGCCAGTCGTCGTCATGACTGTCAGGTGTGCGGGGGTTCAGGTTGCCCGAAGTCCTCGTCAGGTGTTGTCGAACGCGTCGAGGTCGTCCTGTCCGGCGGTACGGAACCGTTCCGGTTCGATGGTCTCGGTGACGATGTAGTGCCAACCGTCAGGGCCGTCCACACGCTCGTAGTGCATGCCGGAGATGTCCACCCGCAGCAGCCGGTCACCGTACTCGGCAGCCTCATGCGGGTCCGGGGTCAGGAACACCGCCTCGGTCACCCCGTCGCCGAGCATCCCCTCATCGGACAGACCGTCCATCGGGACGAGTCCATCACGCTCGAGGGTTCCTTCGGGGGCGTTGGTGCCGTGGTACATCGCGGTCAGGTCGTCCCCGGTGTCCGGGTCGTACACCGGCCCGCTCGGCGGCGCGAGAGACCGGGTGACCGCTTCTGGCTTCGCGGGGACGGGCTGGAAGCCCTGCTTTCCTTTCTCGACGTTGACCATCATGCGGTCCAGAGGCGGAATCCGGACGTCTTGCAGGCAGCCCGGGCGGCGCTCGTGGAGTCGAGGATGTCGTCCAGTTCGAGGTCGTCGTTGAGGTCGAGCGCGTAGATGCTGCGCGGGTCGATGTCGAGGACGGTGCCCGATTCCATGTCGTACAGGAGAGGGCGGATGAACTCGTTGATCCTTGGGGCGCTGGACAGTGCCACCTTCTCGATGTCGTTCTCGGTCAGGTAGGTCTCGATGTCCTCGTAGAGCGAGAAGAAGTCGTCGTGACCTTCGCTGGGTTCTTCAACGACGTACACGGACGTCGCGGGGATGACGGTCCCCGTGGTGGTGTCCACGACCATGTAGTTGCCCTCGTTGCCGGGAGTGAAGAACACGTCACGCTGCATCTGGTCGGCGGTGTAGCGGGCTTCGGCGTTGATACGGCCGGTGCAGTTGCCGGTGCAGTGCGAGGAGCCGCAGCCCGGGCATTCACCCTTGAACCACGTCGGGTCGGACTGTCCGGCTTCGAGACGACACGACGAGCACAGGCGCTTGGTGCTGTCACGCGTGGTGGGGTTGAACTCGATGCCGGAGAACATGACGGTCATCCCGATGGTCTTCGCGCCCCGGACGAGACCACAGCCGGTGCACTGCACGGCGGGCGGGTCCATCGAGACGATGCCGGTAACGGCACCTTCGACCTGCGGGAGTGGCGGCATCTGGACGCCCTGCTCCAACTCGTCGGCGGTGAGCCCGAACACGACGGGCATGCCCTTGCCGCTGGCAGTTCGCTGGGTCTCTTGGAACCCTTGCTTGCCCTTGGTGACGTTGACCTGCTTGCCGTGCTTGCCGATGCTCATGGCAGACAGGTGTGCGGGCCTGCCCTCTCAGTTCAGGCGGCGGCCTTCTCGACGAGCGCGGACAGGCCGTGCGCGAATCGGGAGGCGGCGTCGTTGTCATCCAGCAGACCCTCGGGCATCACGCCATCGGTGGCAGCATCGGCGATGGACCGCTTGAAGTCGATGCGGCCGAGGCGGTTGTCCACGTCCCACGACCAGTACGACCCGGCGACCTTGGCCTCTGTGGCGAGGTAGACGACCTCCACGGCGGACTTCTGGCCGTGACGGTAGGTGCGGCCGACCAACTGGTCGTCATCGGCTGCGGTCCACGGGGCGGACACGACGATGGTCTTGGCGCACACGTTCTGCAGGCCGTCCACGCCGGTCGTGATGGGGTTCGAGCCGATGATGACGTCGAACTGGCCGTCGATGAACGCTGCGAGGTTCGCGTTCCGGTCGATGTCGGCCTGACCGGTGAAGGTCGTGCACGAGATACCGGCGTTGGTGAGAGCCTCGACGATCGGGTCCACCATCTGCTCGATGAACTGGGTGTAGATGATGACCTTGCCGCTGGCGTTGTTCACCTCGTCGATGAGGGCCTCCATCTTGTGGTCGAGCAGTGCGATCTCCATGTCGAGCGCGGCGGCGTCCTTGCGGGACTTGGCCTTCGCGAGCGACTTCACCCGCTGGTCGATGAGGCCGATGTGCTCGGACACGTCGATGAGGCGGCGGCGGCGGTTGACGGTGACGCCGTGGTCGGCGACGAGACGAATGCTGTTGGTGCGGAAGAACTGGTAGAACTTCGACGCGTTCGTGAAGGTGGGAGCGGTGGAGAACTTCGGGGCACCGGAGCCGAACACGAGACGGATGATGGACTCGGCCTCGTCGAGGTTGTTGACGACCGGGGTGGCGGACATGCCGACGACCTTCACGTCGTCTCGCTGGCGGGCGGTGTCGAGGATCCGGCCGAGCGCGAAGTTCCGCTTGGACTGGCTGGCCTTGCCGGATTTCTTCGCCTTGTGGATCTCGTCGAGGATGAACAGGTCCGTGTGAGCGACCATCGAGGTGGTCTGCTTGGCGACGTCCTTGTAGTCCTTGCTGACCTTGTCGTAGTTCACGACCCGGACTCGGATCCCGTCGGTGGTCTTGGTCATCCGCTCGTTCTGCCGGACGGTGGGCAGTCCGGTGACGACGGTGACGCCGGGGATGGCTGCGGTGGCCTCGTTCTTCCACTGCTCGACGACGGCATTGGGGCCGAACACGACGACCTCGTGGGCGCCGATGGTTGCTGCGGCGAGGATGGCGGCGATGGTCTTTCCGGCGCCGGTAGATGACAGGTTGAGGAACGCGTCGTTGCGGGTCATCAGGTACGCGAACCGGCGCTGCGCGAGGGTCGGGGTGATGCCGCGCGTGTGCTTGAACGTGGAGGGCAGCGGCATGGACGTGACGGCCTTCAACTCGGCTGCGAACCGGTCGATGAGGGTGCGGCTGGCGTTGCTGGCGGCAGACGTGAGGAGGGTGGTCACGAACGTCTCGGCGTCAGGGTGGCCGAGCCCGAGCGCCCACAGGTTCTCGATCTGCTCGGCGTACACCATGTCGATGACGGTCTGGGAGTCGATGTGCTCGACGATCCCGACCGCTTCGAGGCACGCCTCGGCGGTGACGTTCTCGCGCTTGTCGGCCGAGTGGTCGGCGTCGAAGTCGGCCAGCGAACCGACCTCGGTGTCCTCGTCGGCGGAGTCCTCTTCGACGGTCTTGCCGATGAGGTCCATGCAGTCCGGAGACGCGATGAACTCAGCGAGCGTGTAGTTGCCGTGCACGAACGACATGCACACCGACCGCATGGTGGCGTCCTTGTTGCCGCGCACGAGCCCGAACTGGTTGAGGACGGCCAACTTGGTCGAAGCGGTCAGGGTGTCGAAGTTCTCGGGTCGGCCGCCGAGCGCGGTGATGAGGTCGGCGAAGTTCCCCTTCGTCTCGACCATGCGGGAGCGACGCATCGGGTTGCAGGCCGGGCACGGGAGCGGCTTACCTGCGACGACCTTCGGCGCGAGGACACGCACGGCCATCGACGGGCCGATGTCTCGGGACATGAACGCGCCGCAGTCGGGGCAGTACGCGTCGATGGCACTGTTGGACGCGAACGCGATCTCGGCGGGGCTCAGCGGCTGGCCGGTGTTCTCGTCGCGGTTCGTGGAGTAGGACCAGATGTGGAACCAGCGCGGCGACGAGTCGAGGAGGGACTGGGTGGAGATGCGCTTGGACTTACGCAGCGGGTCGCGGGAGCCGTCGCCGTGACCTCGGGAGCCGACGGTGGCGGACTTGATGTCGTAGGCGGTCTTCTTGGCCTGCTCGACGGACTCGGTGAAGCGACCCTTACCGGCGGCGAGGCGCGCCTTGAAGAAGTCGGCGGTGTCACGGTCACCGGCGGCCTTGAACGTCTCGATGTCCTTCTCGATGGCCTTCACGCCGGACGCGAACGCGGCGTAGTACGACACGATGGTCTGAGCGTTGAGCATCATTCCCGTCTCGGCGCAGGTGACGCGCACGGCGGCACGGGCCTTCTTGCGGGCGGGTCCGGAACCGAACCCGGTGGGCACCTTGCCGATGGCGGCGACGAGATCGCGGTAGTAGCCCGTGAAGCAGGACTTGCAGGGGATGAACTCGTCCGCGACCTTCTGGCACATGATGGGGTGATTCCGTTTCGCTCAGGCTTGATGTGTCACCTCGTTTAAGCCCGCACCCGGTTGCCACTCGATCGCTCCCGTTGGATCCCATCCCCACACCGGGGTTGTCTCACATGATGAGATCCGGTAGGGTCGCTGATCCTTGTCGCCGATGTGAAGCGGGTGTGCGTGAACTGGTCCGACTTGACGAACACGAAACGAGAAGCGGTGTCGCTTCTCCGTCTCTACGCCCAGTGCGTCAGAGAGCAGAACCCTCGGATTCGCGCCGGACTGAATGACCGCCTCAACCGCAAGGTGAACGCCTACGGGCGTGACAACGAGATGACGACCGCGTTGACCGGCCTGTCGTTCAACCTGATGCGTCGCTTGTCAGCACGGACGGGCACGCCGGTGTCCGAGACGGTCACCGATCTGGTGTCGATGGTGCAGTCGATTCACACCGACGAGCCCAAGGAGCACGAGTCGGGTGTGTTGCGGGGTCTGGAACTGTTGAACGCGATCGAGGCTGGTGAGAACCCGGCCGGGCTCGCTAACCTCATCCCCCGCACCGGGGCCGACATGGACCACCGTGAGGACATCCGGTTCGCGTTGGATGTCGCGCACGGCTTGATGGCGCGGGTGGGTGCCGACCCGATGCGTCTTGCCTGAACCTGACGAACGCACCCAACGACAAGACCCCCGACCTGCCCTACGTGATCACCGGCGCGGGTGCCTGTTCGGGGATGGTCGAGGGTCCAGTGGTCTGCCTCCGGAACGTGACGTTCGTGGCGGGCGATGTCGGTACGGGCCCGGCTAGCAGGTTCAGGAGCCGCTGTTCTCGAGGTGGTACGGCAGACGCATCGGCATGACGAGCCCAACCCGGCGGTCGCCGCGCATGATCACGAGTGTCGTGTACCCGGACGTTCCGGAGATGCCGTTGCCGTTGCGGGCCTGAGCGATGGTGATGTCGGGGTCCACTCTGGTGAGGTCGTCGGTGCCGAGCGCGAGGTGCAGGTTGTCGGCCTTCACTCGCACGAGCCGGTGCTTGAAGTTGGTGAGGCCTTCGTTGTCGGTCTTGAGGATGTAGGACGGCTCGCCCCCGTCCTCTTCGTAGTACTCGATGAGGTCGGGGTTGGTGACGTCGAACTTGTCACCACCGTAGGCGCGGGCCAGACGGTCCTCAGCGTTCTGGATGAGCCGGATGCACGGCTGATCACCGACGCCTTCCCACATTCCCTTGCCGGAGTCGGCGAGAGCGCCACCCTTGACGCGCGCTTCGACGGGCTTGCCGGGAGCCGCCTTGAGGCCACCGACGTACGGGGCGATGGTCTCCACGTCGAGCATCACGTGCCGGTCGGTCCAGAACTGCTGACCCTCATGTTCGAACACGAGGATCGGGTCGTCGTCGGCCTTCGTGGGTAGCGCCTTGCGGATGACGGACTTCGGGAGTCGGGTCGGCTGTGCGGGGAGCCGGGCGCCGTAGTGGTCGGTCAGGGACACGCCCGTGGTGGTCTCGGTCCGCTTGGTCTCTTGGAAGCCCTGCTTGCCGTCTTCGACGTTGACCTTGCGGCCCCGCGTATCGATCTTCGTCATGCCCGTAGGGTGTGTGGGGTCAGCCGCGGAGAAGGCCGATGGGGTCCACGAGCCACTCGTCGTTCTCATTGCGCATCAAGAACAGGAGCGAGTCACCGTTCGGCGCATCCACCACGACCGAGCCGTCCTTCCCGTCGACGTCCGAGGTGGTCAACAGGTTGTCGACGTCGATCTCTCGCGCGTCAACTTCCTTCGTCAACCCCGGGATGGTGTCCTCGCACGGTGAATTCTCAGGCAGGCCCTCCTGCGACGCCACTTCGGCGATCGCGACATCCGACATGTACACACACGCCGTGGCGGCGTCGCCCTCAGCGACCGCCGTGAGCCACTCGTGGAACGCGATCGACGCTTCGTCCTCCGGGGTGTTCTCGTACTGCACGGAGTCCGGGTCGTCAGTCCAGTCTTCGAACCCGTCCGGGTTGCCGATGGTGATCGTGCACGCCGACAGGGCGAACACCGGCACGGCCAGTAGGGCGAGGATTCGGGTCTTCATGAGTCTCCGAGGTGGTCAGTTGATGTAGAAGCCGGCGGGATCCACGGTCCAGTGCTCACCGTTGTGCTCCATTGTGAAGACCAGCGGGGTGACCGACTCCTCGATCGTCACGACGGCCGTGTCTTCAGACTCGGACACCTCTGCCCGGGCAACGACATCATCGGCGTTCAACCGGTACGCCTTCGCCTTGCCCATGAGGCCCTCGATGGTGTCAGCACATGATCCGTTCTCCGGGCGGTTCTGCTGGACGTTCACCGAGATGGTGCCCGTCTCGCTCTGGTACTGGCAGGCGTGGTCGACGTTCCCGGCGAGGACCGCATCGAGCCACGTCAGGAAGTCCCCCGCTGCGGCGTCTTCGGCGTCGGTTTGCCGGTCGACCGTGATCTCTGGGGTCGTGTCGGGATCGCTGACCGTGACGGTGCAGGCTGAGAGGGCGAACGCGGGGATCGCGAGCAGGGCGAGGATTCGGGTCTTCACGAGGACTCACATGCGGCGAACTCTGCCTTGATTTCAGCGACCGCGTCGTCGACGTCCCGCTCCCCTGTCGCGACAGCAAGCAGCGTCGCCTCGAACTCTGGCGTGATCGTGAGCCCTTCCAGTGCGGCGCTACCGACAGCGTGCCGGACCGCCTGCTCAGGTGAGAGTGCAGCCTGCTCGAGGGTCGATTCGTTCTTCACACTGGTCCTCGCTTGTCGGGCGCTCTCTTGCACACATGCGACCAAGCCCGCCGACACCGCACCCACCGATCAGTGACCTTGCAGGACCGTCGCATGTGCGAACGCATGAGACTCTTCACCGACACTCCCCCAGCACCTGCCACCGAACCTGTCCGGGTCGTCTTCCCTCGCACGATCGACGGCATCGAGACCGACAACCTCGACATCCGCCGTCTGTCCACGGTGACCGTCAACGGCGTCTTACGCGGCGACATCGCCGTCCGAGCCGAGGCTGGTCTTATCGTGAATGGGCTCGTGCACGGGAACGTCACCGTCGAGGACGGCGGTCACGCAACCATCAACGGGACCGTCAGCGGGATCGTCACGGCAGACGGTCACGTGAGGGTCACTGGTGACATCGGCCGGATTGACGAACAGCGCGTCACCGGTCTGGAACTCACGGACGACGCGACCGTTCTCAACCAGTGACCACACACCTGTCGGGCATGACCACCACAGATAAGAACGGCAAGACCGTCAACGTCACCAAGGGCGTTCAGGGCTTCCAAGAGATCCGTCGAGCCGAGGCGGCCGCGATTGACTTGGAAGACCTGCGAGATCAGGCCGATGCAGCGCAGGCGATCTACTGTCGCGCCCTCGCGCACCGACTCGCTACCGATATCGCTGAGAAGTATCCCGAGGCGGCCTACCTCGAGTTCGACATGCGTAGCGAGTTCGATCCCGAGGTGGTCCCGTGGATGACCGATGTTCTCGACGCCAACGAGCGGCCTGTTGAGGGCGAGGTCGTGGACGTCATCCGCAACGAGTTCGTCTCCAAGTACAACGAGCGGGACTTCGGCGACTGGGTGGAGGGAGGAACCATCAGCCTGATCCCTGCCCGTCACCCCGCCTACGTTCACGGCGACACCGAAGGCGCTCGCGAGGCCATTGCAGCCGAGAAGGGCGAGTCAGCAGCGCTCGACATCGTCAAGGAGAACTGCCGCCACATCGGGTACAACTCGCTCACCGACATGATCGAGCGACTCCACGATCGCGGTCAGGTGGACATCACCGACAGTGCCGAACTCACGACAGAGGAACTGGCTGTCCTCGGGGAGCGTCACTTCTCCGGCCTCGTGGACCGCTTCTGCGACACGCTCGAACCGGCCGAACCCACGGTCGGTGTCGACGAGTTGGGTCAGGCTGAACTCGACCGGTTCAAGCGCCGCGGTGTGATGGAACTCGGCGCCTCAACGACCACGATGGAGGCGCTGGAAGCCGCGATGGACCGCGCTGAGATCCCCGCAGGTTCACTCGACTCGATGACCCGCGACACGATGGACGCCCTCGAGGATCACACCGAGCGGGCCCTCGACCGACTCGCGAACGACGTGCGCATCTTCCTGAACGAGTGACCTGCCACTCATTGCCCGGCATGTAGGTCGGAAACAGCCACGAGAAGGGCCCGGAAGATTTACTGTTCTTCCGGGCCCTGATCGATCCTCGGCATGTTCGAGGGCTTGAACTGGGTGAGCGAGCCACCCAAGGAGCGAACCGGCATGAGCGTCACCTTCTTCCCGTCCCAGTCCCCCGTCGTCGGGTACCGGTTCGAGTGCCATTGCGGTGTCGTCGCCGCGGAGTTCGAGACGTACGAAGGCGCCCACGGGTTCCTGTCCATCTACAAGGACGATCCGTACCAGTTGGACGGATGCACCGATGAACTCTGCCCGATGTACCCACAGATCATGAACGTGTACGCCGACGCCCACCACGAGGGCCTCAACCTGAACAACGAGAACGCGGCCGACATCCTGCGCGTCCTCGGACTCATCGAGCCCGGTCAGGATCCCGCTCTGTTCAAGCCAGAGGTCCAGTGGGTTGGTGAACTGGCCGCGTCGGACTTCCTCGGTCGGGTGATGGTCGCTCAGGCGATCTCGCCGGAGTCCGCTGAGAAGATCGGTCACGAGAAGCCGGGCCGTGGCGCCACCATGTTCGAGGGCGGCCGGGAGGCTGGCTACATCCAGCGGACGCTCAGCCAGTTGGCGGACGTCGCCGACTGGGCCGCGAAGCACGAACGAACCATGTGCTGGGGCTGACCCGTCAGTCGCGGGTGATGCACATGACTCGCGACAAGTCGACCCGTCGTTCCTGACCGTTCTCTTCGCGCCAGAGGATCCGTACGTGGTTCGCGTTCAACAACCGGACCTTTTTCGGTGAGTCTTCCCAGAAGTGGATCGTGATGTCCCGGGACGCGTTCGGGTCGGCGAGGATCTGCTTGCACGTGTCGGAGGGGTATTCGCGGTTGGGTCGGTTCAGCCAGTTGAACGCTGCGACCATCGGGGTGAAGATCCCGCGCCCGCTGCCGGTCTCGAAGGTCTCGGTGAACCCGTCGCACTTGAATGTGACCGAGCCGTCCCATTCGGGGGTCCAGTCGGTGCCGGAGTGGGTGTTCTCCTCGATGATCTCCACGGGTGCGTCGTCGTCGATGTACGGACTGAATGCGCGACGGATGGCGACCGCGATCGCCTCGTCGGCGGTGTAGGTGGTGACCTCGGTGCCCTTGCCGTGATCGTCCATGAACGAGTCGTCAACCGATGCGGTCTTCAACCCGTCGGGATGAGCGGGCTGGTGTTCGTCGAGTGGCTTGTCGGCGGCCTCGCCCTTGGTGACAGCGGCGAAGTGGGCCTTGTTGTTGGTGGCCTGACCGACCTGTCCCTTGCGTGGCTGCATGGATGGAGGGTGTGCGGCTCACGTGATGTGACTGGGCTCACGAATGTGCAGAATCCCCCACACACCCTTCTAGGTACAACCACAGACCACTCCTCGCCCCGTCAGCAGCGAACGGCATGTCCTCACCGGCGTGCCGTTCGCTGTGTGTCAGCCCGGGTGTAGTCGAGTCGCCCCGCACACCTCCACTGCATGAATCAGACCAAGCGCGGACACAACGCCGCATCGAAGCCCGGCGAGGTCGGCTTCCAGCCCGTCACCCGCAGCGAGCCGTCCAAGAGTCTCGACGTGTACGCGCTGGTCGACGACCTCGAAAGCGAGCACGCTCGCATCGAGAAGCGGCTCCGTCGCGCGCAGGTAGCCGCCTTGGCCACCCAGATCCACGAGCAGTACCCGGAGGTTGCCTCGCTGGAGTACGCGTGGCGCGAGAACCCCGACACGATCATCCCGCCGCTCGCCGCCACCTTCGACGTCGACGGAGAGGTACTCCCCCAGATGATCACCGACGACCTGAACAGGAACTTCCGTAGCGGTCTCGGTATCGGCTTCGGTGACCACGTGGAAGGTCAGGTCATCGACTTGCACGAGGCATCCCAGCCCGGCTACCTCGACGGCATCGCGAACCCTCCCGCCAGCCGCGCCGAAGCGATCGGCTGGCCGAGCCTCGGAGGCCTCATGGATGATGCCAAGAGCCGTGGACTGATCAACGACTCCCACCTCGATGAACTCGATGACGACGAACTGAACGACCTCGGACACCGGTACGTCGGCTCCACCATCGTCTCGATTATCAGCGGGTACAGCCACTACGAGTCCGACTCGACCATCGGAGCGGACGAGATGGAACGGTTCCGGGTACGGAGCGAGAGCCTGACTGGCTCCAAGGCGTTGGGTTCCATCTGGGAGTGCGTCGAGGGATCCAGTGTCCCGTCCGGGATGCTCGACCGGATGACCGACGGGCAGATCAGGGTTTTCCACTCGGCGCACGTGCGAGGTCCGGCCGCGAAGATGGCCGACGAGATCAAGGCCCTGCTCAACGACAAGTGACACAACGACGAAGCCGCCCACACCCCGCGAAGGGTTGGGCGGCTTCGTCATGTTCGGAGGGGTCAGGGTCGTTCGCCCGGCGGGACTCGAACCCACTCGCTGGCGTCTCGGTATCCGTGGTCCAGCGGGGCGAGGAACACGACGCCCGGGTCGCTCATCGCGATCTCGATCGAGAGGGCGTTCCCGGTCTCGGACGCCCACTGGTTGAAGTTGTACACGTTCATGCCGAGGGCTTCTGCTGCCGCCTTCTTGGAAGTGGACGCGATGACCGCGTTGCACTGATTGCTGCCGTTCGCCGGTCCGGGGACGCGTCGGCTGAACGTGGTGAGCCCGTAGACCTTCAACTTCGCCATGATGTTTCACTCTCTTGTGGGGTTCGCTCACCCTGTTCAAGACCGCGAAGTGGACGAAACTCGATCAGGTCATTGTGAGCGGCTGGCCTCGAAGTCGGCGCCTGCGACCAACTGGGCTGTCTTCACGATCCGTCCTGTCCTGCGTCGCTCGTGGAATCCGGTTCGTCACCGGATGTTGCCTCGTCCTCGGATTCGGCTACTGGTTCGGGGTCCACCCCAGCGAGTGCGTCCACGGCCCGGTGGAGTTCACGGTTCACCGACGAGATCACCTTGGTGATGGTCTGCTCGATCTTGTCCACGTGTCCACGCATCGCCGACGCGGACCGCTTGGCATCCTCCAGCGATTCGAGAATGCTCATGGCTTCACGGATGGACTCGTTCGCGGTGGAGATCTGGCTCGTGGAGAACTGGCCGCTCGACGTCATCGCGAGGGTCCGCATCAACAACAGAACCGTCCGCAGCAGTTCGACGTCACCGTCGGCCGGGTCGAACGCGAGAATGATCCGCTTCGGGCCGATCACCCGAAGCAGGCGTCCCTCGTTGTCGTCGATCGAGCGGACCACACCGAGCGCCGCGGATGCGCCACGGTTCCGTTCCGCTTCGGCGAGGTAGGAACCCCACTCCTTCGAGGAACCGTCGTGGTACTCGAGCACGAACCGGGCCACTCCCCCGGCGATGTTGAACACACCGTCGCCCTTCTTGTTCCGGGCGAGACGTCCAGCGAACTGGCCGACGGACTGGTACTCATCCCCCATCTGGGCAGCCAACTCGGTGCAGAGTGTGTCCATGTCGGCCTCGTAGTCGAGGCCCTTGATCGTGGTTGCACCCTTCAACCCGTCGATCGCTTGAGAGGCGGCGGTGTCCTCGGCGACCTTCACGGCCACCTCCTGACGGACCGACACGACCAGATCGGCGAGTTCCTTGTGACGTCGTTCGGAGTCCTCCACGAGTGCGGCGTGCGCAGCGGCCATCCCTTCGGTCACCTGTGTTTGCAGGTTCGATCCGACCCCTTCGAGGAGTGGTCGGAGGCGTTCCATGAGTTCGGGGTTCTCCCCGCCGACGAGACGCTGAATCTGGTCGGTGAGGGACTCCTGCACATGCCGGGCGGCCTGACTGATCTGCTCGGTCGCGCGTTGTACGGCGTTGTCGTGCGCGGTGACGGACTGGTTGAGGGACTGACCCATCTGCTCCGAGGCAGCCTTGACGACGGTCTGCACGGCGAGCGTGTCGGACGACTGGGACGCGATGGCGAGCACGGACGCGCCGGTCTTCAACGCGGCGATGACGAACGCGGTCAAATCCTTGCCGTCGAGTTCCTCCAAGGTGACAGGCTGGGCGCGGGTGCCAGTCGTCCAGCGGGACGCCTCAGCGATGGTGTCGGGGTTCGTGGACCAGACGCCGGGCCCGACATACAAGGTGCGGTCGGCGTGCACGTACACGGGATGATGGGTGGTCTGCGACACGCTTTCTCTATGCATGTCGAGGTCGCCACAGACCACGGCGTCGAACAGTTCGATGCCGGTCATGGAGGCCTCCCTTCTCGCCCCTGTTACTGCTGCTTCTTGAGGTGTGGTCTCTTCACGGTGACGGTCACGACGTCCGTCTTGTCAGTGCGATCGATACGCAAGAGGGAGGGCTTGCCGTCGAGGCGGCCCATGAACCGCATGAACGTGTCCTCGTCGCTGTCGATGAACTGGGCGATCTCGGTCTCCAACTCGTCCTCGAAGTTGGCCTTGAACCCTGTCCGTGACTCGATCTCCTTCACCGATGACGAGATCGCGGAGTCGCGCGCGTCGTTCACCTCGTTCTTGGCGGCGATGCCGTACAAGCCGATCCAGACGCCGACAACCGCGATGAACACGCTGAGGAAGGGCCGTGCGCGGCCGATGAGGAACGCGACCGTGAGAAGTGCGACGGCGACGACGGCGAGAACGATCATGAAGATTGTTGGGCCCGGGCCGAGGAACGCCTCGGTGGGCAAAGTCAGGTCCAACGGCTCGACCTTGGCGTGGAGGCTCATGAGGCGGCTCGCATCTGTCGGGTGACCTCACGGACGACCTCGGCGAAGTGCAGGACGTCGAGGACTCGCTTGTCGGTCTTGACGTGCTGGTTCCACGGGCGGGTGACGAGCCATGCGTCCACTCCGGCGGCTTCGAGGGCGAGGAAGTTCTCGGCCTTGTCCTCGAGCATCATGTCGGGGTTGATGCTGGTCTTGTCGGCTGTGAACGTGATCGTGTCGTACGAGAGGCCCTTCTCGGCGAGCGCGTCGATGGTGTTGCGTTGGGACTGCCCGGGGTTGCCAAAGGTGCGGTCGGTGGCGACGTCGATGGTGTGCCCGAGGCTCCGGATGATCTCCCATGCCTCGTTCACGTACGGGAACCAGTCCATCGACCTGAACACGATGCCTGCGTTCACGCCGTCGTGGGCGTGGCTGACGAACTCCGCGGGGGTGAGGCTGCCCCAACCGTGGGTGCCGAAGAAGTCCCAGATGGTCGGGTCGGGCATCTCGTGCGGGTGGTCGACGGTGAGCAGGTAGCGGCGCAGGCTGGCGGCGAAGTTGTAGTTCACGCCGTCCAGATCCATGCCGATGGACAGGCTGGTCTTCGGCGTGATGAGTCCGGTCCCGGTGGTCGGCGGGAGGAGTACGGTGCCGCGCGCGGGCGCGAAGGATCGGGTGGTCATGGGTGCTTCCTTCTCGGTTGCTTGAACCCGTCAAGCCCGCAATCTTGGCGGTTCCGATCAGGTGAGGAAGATGAACTGGTCGATGCCGATGTGGGCGACCTTCTCTACGTCGAGGGCGTCGCCGCGGTCCCATCGGCCGCCGGACCGCATGACGGCCTTGTCGCGGAAGATGGTCGCGTCGATCATCGCGAGCCTGTCGGTCCACTGGACGACGACCGCACTGGGGACGCCGGTGATGATGGCGCGCCGGTGCAGGTGGTCCAGTTTCGCGAGCGACAGCATGTACGTCGGGTACGCGTCGTGGCGGTTGGTGCGGGTCTTGATCTCGATGTGTCCGACGAGCCGACCGTCGCGATGCAAGGCGTAGTCGGCGTGGTCGGCGTCCGCTGTCTTGACGGCGGTCAAGCCGGGCTTCTGTGTAGCGAGGAACGCCTCGCAAGCGGAGGCTTCGAGGGCCCGGTGTCGGTCGGTTTCGTAACGGGGACGCACATGGTTTCTATGCGTCCCCCGCTGCCGAGATCAGTCGTCGTCGTCGATGGTCATGACCTTAGGTGTGCGGGCGGGTCAGTGCTGGTGGCGGGTCTCCCACGCGGCGACCTTGGCCCGGCCGAGACCCTTGTCGGGTGCGGTCTCGGTCTCACCGCAGACACCGCACGTGGACGTGATCGTTCCTCCAGTGGTGACCCGGGTTGGCGTGTGCGGGAGTCCGAGGCTGGCAGGTTCGGACCGTTCGACGGTCTGGAACCCCTGCTTGCCCTTGGTGACATTCACTGGCTTGCTCATGAGGGGCTGGTGTGTGGCCTCAACGAACTCGTCTCCCCCACCTGTCACGACTTGGAGGATATGCCACCCGATGGGGCGTTTCGGGCCCTAGATTCTGGTCATCAGCCAGAACCCCGCCGTGAGGAGCCCTGTTGTGAGAACCCGCCGCCCGTCCTCGTCCTCCTACCGCACCATGATCGTCGCGCTGTTCGCGGCGTTCGCCATGTTGTTCGTGTCCGCCACCCCCGCGACCGCGGGCACCTTCAACGAGTCGAAGTCGGGCAGTGATCGCGCCTCGTCGACCACGTTGTACTACAAGAAGGCCCACGGGAACTTCAAACTTCGCATCTGGACGTCCATCGACGGGCCGATCCAAATCGGGGTGACGAAGTACTCGGTGAAGTTCTACGACAACGCTGGCCGGAACGTGTGGTCCGCGACCGACCAACGAGACCGCACCTACACGATCGGTGGGAACGTCACCAAGATCGTCGTCAAGCAGAACAAGCACACCCAGTTCAGCAAGACCAACTGGCAGCGCAAGTAACCCACGCCGCGCAGACGCCAGACGGCGGGCACACCAGCCATGTAGCCGGTGTGCCCGCCGTCTTCTCTTGAAGCCCCGTCAGAGGCTCCCCCGAGCCTTGGTCAGACCGCGCAGGATACGCACTCGTCGTTGTCGAGGCCGTCCATGACGTTCATCTTGATGCGCACGTAGTAGAGCGTCTTGATGCCCTTCGTCCACGCGTACATCTGCGCCTTGTTGATCTCGCGCGTGGTCGCGTTCTGGTCGAAGAACAACGTCAGGCTCATGCCCTGATCGACGTGCTTCTGCGCGGTCGCGTACGTGTCGATGATGGCCTTCCAGCCGATCTCGTACCCGTCCTTGAAGTACTCGACGTTGTCGTTCGTCATGCCCGGGGCGGGCCAGTAGACCTGACCCATCATG
Organism: Aeromicrobium jepli; assembly: GCF_047246605.1. Lineage (NCBI taxonomy): Bacteria > Bacillati > Actinomycetota > Actinomycetes > Propionibacteriales > Nocardioidaceae > Aeromicrobium > Aeromicrobium jepli. The sequence continues at coordinate 25,267 of NZ_JBFOKO010000003.1, read as the reverse complement.
CCTTCCTTGCGGGTCTCCACCTTCGCGGTGACCGGCAGGATGGACGCGGTCGAATCGTTGATGTACGAGATCGAGCCGGTGGGCGCGACGGCGAGCCGGTACTGGTTGTACATGCCGTGCTTGGCGACCGAGCGGGCCAACTTCGCCCAGTCCTCGGACGTGGGGATGAACAGGTCGGCGACGAGACGCTTGACCTTCTTCGTCTTCGGGACGACCGGCGCGTCGATGTACGTCTGGAAGTACTCCCCCGACGCGTACTTGGAGTCCTCGAACCCGGCGAACGTCTCGCCGCGCTCACGGGCGATCTTGTTCGACGCGACGATGGAGTGGTAGTTCAGCGCGGAGAAGAACACGTCCACGAAGTCGAGCGCCTCATCGGAGCCGTACTCGATCTTGTTCCCGGCGAGGTAGCCGTGCAGGTTCATGGCGCCGAGACCGACCGCGTGGCTGATCTTGTTACCTCGGTCGATGGCCGGGGCGTTGACGACCTCGCTGATGTCGGACACCTGCGACAGGACACGGATGGCGGTCTCGACGGTCTTGCCGAAGCCTTCGGCGCCGTCCATGACCTTCGCGACGTTCAGCGACGCGAGGTTGCAGGAGATGTCCTTGCCGACGACCTCGTAGTTGCCGTCCTCACCGACGACCGACGGTTCCGAGACCTGCAGGATCTCCGAGCACAGGTTGGAGAACTTGACCTTGCCCGCGATCGGGGACTGGGCGTTCACGTTGTCCTCGAACATGATGTACGGGTAGCCGGACTCGACCTGCGTCTCGGCGATGCGGGCGAGCATGGCGCGGGCCCGGATCTTGGACTTCTTGACGGCGGGGTCGTCGACGAGTTCGCGGTAGACCTCGGTGATGTTGACGTCGGCGAAGTCCTTGCCGTACTTCTGGGTGACGTCGTACGGGGAGAACATGTACATGTCCTCGTCGTTCTTCACGAGGGTGAAGAAGATGTCGGGGATGACCACGCCGAGGCTCAACTTGTTGATGCGGATGGCGTCGTCGGCGTTCTCACGGCGGGAGTCGAGGAAGACTTCGATGTCGCGGTGGAACAGGTTGAGGTACGCGGCGGCCGAGCCGTCACGCTGACCCAACTGGTTGGAGTACTTGATGGCGTCCTCGATGATCTTCATGACCGGGATGACGCCGGAGGCCTGATTCTCGATCTTCTTGATGGGGTCGCCCTGTGCGCGCAGGTTGGTGAGGTTGAACGCGACGCCGCCGCCTCGCTTGGACAACTGGAGGGCGGTGTTCACGGCGCGACCGATGCTGCTCATGGAGTCGGCGACCTCGGACAGGTAGCACGATACGAGGTCGCCTCGGGACTTCTTGCCGCTGTTGAGGAACGTGGGGGTGGCGGGCTGGAGGCGTCCGGCGAGGATCTCGTCGGCGATGGTGGTCGCGAACTTCTCGTTGCCGTCGGCGAGGTAGAGGGCGTTGGCGACGACGCGGTCCTCGTACCGTTCGAGGTAACGCTCACCGTTGAACGTCTTGAGGGCGTACTGGCGGTAGAACTTGTACGCGCCGACGAAGGTGCGGAACCGGAACTTCTGGTCGTAGACGCGCTTGAAGAGTCGCTTGACGAACGCGGGGTCGTACTTGGCGAGGAACTCGGCCTCCCAGTACTCGTTCTCGACGAGGTAGTTCAACTTCTCCTCGAGGTCGTGGAAGAACATGGTGTCGGGGTTGACCTGTTCGAGGAAGTAGGCGCGGACGGCCTCGGTGTCCTTCTCGAACTGGATGTTGCGGTCGGCCCCGTACAGGTTCAGTTCGCTGTTCAGGCCGATGTACGTCTTGTCGCTCAACGTCTTTCCTTCGTGGTTGCTCGTCTTGGGGTGGGAGCAAGTAGGTGTGCGGGGCTCCCGGGTTGGGGTGCCGTTCGCGGGAGACTCCCCCGTTGGTCTGTAGGTGCTTCTATGCGCCCCGCAGGGCCAACATCATTCGGTGCGGAGCAGTCGAGTGATCGTCTCGAACACGTCGGTGTCGCCCCAGTCCGATCCGATGACCCATGTGACGTTCTGACCGTCGGTGGTGTGCTCAGCCTCGTAGAAGTCGGCGCCGTCGATGAACGTGAGCCGGACGGTCCCTCCGGTCTCGGGCAGCCACGTGAACGTGACGCGGGTCGGGTCGTGAACCGTGACGATGGGGACGGTGTTCACGTGGTCGAACAGGCGGTGAGCCATGACGACCAGTTCGTACCGGAAGTCCACGGATGGGCGAGGGTCGGCGGCTTCGACCTGCTGCATGGTCGCTCGGGTGAGTTCGACACGCATGGGTTCAGTACTTCTGTCGCTCGGGGATGACGCCCCTGACGCCGCCGCGGGGGTCGTCCATGTCGCCGTGGCGTCGTGGGATGAGGTGGCAGTGGGCGTGCATGACGGTCTGCCCTGCCGCCTCTCCTGCGTTCCAGCCGATGTTGAACCCGTCGGCGCCGTTGGCGCGGAGCCGGTCGGATTGGAGGCGTAGGACGCGTTCGGTGTCGCGGCGTTCCTCGTCGGTCAGGTCGAAGTACGTTTCGCGGTGCGTGACGGGGATGATGAGCAGGTGCCCGGGGGTGACGGCGTAACCGTCCTCGATGTAGTAGACCGACCCGAACCGGGTGGCGAACTCGGCGTTGGCGAACTCGCAGAACCGGCAGTCGTCGCTGTGAGGGGTGCTCATGTCAACCCCACAGGACGCTCTCGATGTCGGGTGCGGTCCAACCCTCAGGCTTGAGCACCTTGCCGTCCTCGCGTCGGATGACCTGACCGTCGGGGCCGACCTTGGCCATGTTGGACCGGTGCACCTCGGTGAACAGGGCGTCCATGTCGAACCCGAAGCGGGCTCCGGCGCACAGGCACAGGTCCACGATCTGTTCGAGGGTGTCAGCGACGGCGCCGCGGGCTGCTCCCCCGGCGAGCGCAGCGGTCACGTACTCGCCGTACAGGTGGTCCATGTGGGAAAGGAGCGCGCCGGTGACGTCGCTGTTGGGGAACCCGATGGTGTCCTCGACGGGCACGAACTGGTGGAACGCGGGGTTGATGGTGCGCCCGTAGGCGACGGCGGTGCCCTCAGCGATGTAGATGATGTCGGTGAGCGCGTCGGCGACCTCGACCAGATCGACGTCCCGGATGGCGGTGAGCAGTTCGGAGATCTCTTCGGCGATCAGGCTGCGTCGCAGTTCGATGGTGGAGGTCTCGAGGAGGCGCTCGTTGATTGGGTGGCCGAAGGTGCGGTGGAAGTCGAGCAGCGCCTCGTGTCGGGCGATGGTGGCGGCGTTGCTGGTCATGCGGTCTCCTTGGCGAGTTCGGTGGTGAAGGTGTCGATGGCGGCGAGGGCTTCGCGGACGTCCTCTGGGGTGCCTTGCAACTCGAACTCGTAGATGACCGGGACTCCCAACTTGGTGGCGAGTTTCCGGGCTCCGGCGCAGTAGTTCCGGCCGAAGTTCATGTTCCCGGCGCCGATGATCGCGACGATGTTGTCGCGGTCGGCCTTGTCCTTGAGCGCTTTGAGAACGACGACCGGGACGGCTGCGTCGCCGTAGGTCGGGATGATCGCGATGGACGGCTCAGGGACACCGGCTTCGATGCGGGTGGCGGGCAGACCCAACTTCGCGACGAACCGTTCGGTGTTCTTCGTGACGTTCGAGTAGTAGACGATGTGCACGTCTTCTCTATGCAGTCCCGGGGGCCGACATGGCGAAGGGCCACACCGCGTGTTGTGGTGTGGCCCTTCGGTCCTGCTGTCCCGTCAGGGGTGCTGGTGCCCCGATCAGCAGATCGGCGTCCAGTCGGCGGGCGGCTCGGCGATGTTGGTCAGGTCTCCCTTGACCAGAACCGTGCTGCCGTCCTTCTTCGCCGAGGTCGGCAGGGACTGCTTCCACGCGGCGACCTCGGGGTTGTCGCACTGGTCGGCGGGGTACTGGGCGCCGTAGTTGCCCTCTTCGCCGGTCAGTCCGCCGCCGGGCGCGTAGATGAGCGCGAAGTCGTACTTGTCGTTCGTGATGTACGCTCCGAAGTCGTTACCGCCTTCGGAGTCGCCAGCGATCAGCATGGCGAGCGAGTTGTTCTTGCTGAGGTTCGCGCCGATGACGTCGGCGAACGCGTCCCCTCCCGTGCCGCTGTACATGATGTCGGCGTACGCCTGAATCTCCGGGTCGGTGATCGTGTCGAGGTCCAAGTTGTCGACGTTGTGGTCGACGGTCCATGCGAGGGTCGCGTTGACGACGCTGCGGGCGTCCTGCTGGGCGGACGTGACGGCTGCCTTCTCACGCCACTTGCTGATCTGGGGACGGCGACGGCGGCGAGCAGGCCGACGATGACCATGACGGCGAGAACTTCGATGAGGGTGAAGCCGCCGTCGCGGGAGATGAGGTCACGGGCGCGGGAGATGCGTCCGCGGGACTTGGGGAACGACACGGTGATCCTTCGGTTCGATGATGCCCGGGTGGGCGGGCGAACCGGTCTTGGTACACCCAATGAACACATGCGGCGACAGTTGAAGGGGAAACCAGTTGGGAGACACCAGACCCCGGACCATGCAGGTGGTTCCGGGGTCTGGTGGTGTGCTGGCTCGGGTCAGCAGGCGGTCTTTCTCAGTCCGGTCTCGGGCGTCCACGAACGAACCTTGTCGGTCTTGGCGTGGGTTGCTTCGAGGCACAGACCCGTGCTGGGGGCGGGGCTGCTGTCAGCCGCCTGAGCGGTGATGCCCCACGCCATCTGGAACCTGCGGTTCACGTACGTGGCGTTGGTGATGTTCGCGCCGTTGTAGGAGAACCCGACGGCCTTCCCGCCGGAAGGACACGTGGAGGTGCCGGTGACGACGGTGATGGGCCCGTTGGTGACGTAGCCGGGTGTGTCAGCGCGGGTGGTGCGGACCGAGATGTTCGAGTTGTTCAACTGGCCGACGGTCTGAACGACACCAGCGGGGGTCTGGCACAGCAATGCCGGGGCTGGGCCCGGCGACGCGTCGGCCCACAGCACGAACTCGACGCCGTCGGTGCCTCGACAGCGCAGAGACTGCAACCCGTTCGGGACGGAGGACGGGCACGACACGGTGACCTTCAACGTGCTCTCGCCCTCGGGAGCCACGGAGATGTTCACTCCCTTGACGGTGACGGAACTGGGCGCCCCAGCCAGTCGAAGGTGGGACAGGGCCTCCGGGAGGGCGACGGTCGGTGCACCCCCGCCTCCGATGGTGACGGTGGTGTCCGGTGATGGTCGGTAGAGGCCGTTCAGGCTCGTGGGGAATGCACCCTCGTCTCCTGCTGCGATCTGCATGGCGTTGCTGGCGTTGCGTAGGTCGGACTCCATCGCGGTGACGTAACCGTTCTCGCGCCACTTGGCGATCTGCGGGACGGCTACGGCGGCGAGCAGGCCAACGATCACCATGACGGCGAGAACTTCGACGATGCCGAATCCTCTGTCGCTGGTGGCGCGGCGCCGGAAGAGGGTGATGCGGTTAGGGGTGTGCATGGTTCCTTGGTTTCTGGCTCTGAACGGGCGTGACGCGGTGGCGTGCACCTAGGAACACATGCGGCGGAAATGAAGAACCGGACCCCGCGGTGGGGTCCGGTTCGGCGGAGGTCGTGCGGCTCAGGCTGTCGCGAGCGCGGAGAGACGGTCGGGGTGGAAGCCCTGAAAGTGGTCGCCGGTCGGTGTGACGATGACCGGGACGCTGCTGTAGCCGAGCGAGTTGATGGTGTCGAGACCGGTGGGGTCAGCGGTGACGTCGACGTAGTCGTACTCGACGCCCATCTTGTCGAGGGTCTTCTTGGTGCTGCGGCACGGCATGCAGGTGGGCGATCCGTAGACGGTGACCTTGGCGCTGCTCACGATGTTCTCCTTGAGAGTGTCGGGGTTGGAAACAGGCGGCTCCCGGATGGGCAACCGCCTGCGTACCTGTTGGGTGTGTGGGGGTTTCGAAGTCCTGCAGGTTTCTATGCGTCAACCGGTGCCCGACATCACGTGTCGAGGTAGTACCAGCGGGGTGCGCGCAGGTCCGCGAGCGGTGCCGGGCACGTCGAACGAGGTCCGGGCCACCGTTCAGCCCAACGGGCCAGCGCGAGACGGTTCAGCAGGCCGGTGCACTCGGCGACGAGACGTTCACGCTCGTACAGGTAGTTGACGATCTCGACGATCTCAGCATCGGCCTTCTCGGCGGCGTCACGGCCCCGCTCGATGGTGTCGTACTCGGCTCGAGCGGCTTCCCGGGCTGCCGAGTCGATAGTCGGGTCGGCTAGCATCCCGGCGAGGCGGAGACGTTCGGCGGCGGTGCGTTCGTACCCCGACGCGATGTTGATGCGTTCGAGCATGAGTCGCTTACCGAGACTGTCACCCCAGTGAGGTCCGAACGACGACAAGTGGACGCGCTCATCGGTGTGGACGGCTCGCAGATAGAACCCCTCGATGTCGTGGGCGTGCCTCTCGAACCCGTCCTTGACGTGCAAGACACCGGAGTAGTCCACGGTCCCGCCGGGTGCGTAATCGACGGCGAACGCTTCGACGACCTTGGCCTGCTGGTCGGCATTCGCAGAGATCCGGTCGCTGAGCGTTTCGATCTCGGCGACCGTGTCAGGGTTCTTCGGAAGAACTTCCCACGGCGGGATGGAGCCGTTGATGACCGATTCGATGAAGTCCTGCTGGGAATCCTCGTCGAGCCCGGACAGGTGATGCTCCCACGCGCGGGTGAACGCCTCGGGAGTCTCCTCGATGCCGTACTGGACGAGCGCGGCCGAGACGACATCGACTGTCCGGGGCGCTCCCAACGGTCGGCCGGGTTCACCACGTCGCAACGCGGCGAATCGAGTGTCGTTGGGTCGTCCGCCACGGTCGCGGCGACGAATCAGGTCACGGACGGCCATGACAGTCCCCTGCGCTTACTCGGCCGTCGGGATGGTTGACGGTCCGCTGCTGACCGGGCGGACCATGCGGGCGGCAGCGGCAAGCGAACCCTTCGACATGGCGGTGCGCTTGGCGGCCTCACGGGCGCGCGCGTTCGCCTCGGCGCCAGCGGCAGTCGGGGAGGCGTGCAGGCCGGACGGGCACATGTGCTTCGCGTTCGGCGGTGCGAATCGCTTGCACGAGCCGCACTGGGTGGAGACGCCTGCACCTTCCTTGACCTGCTTACGACCCCGGCCGATGATCTGGTGGAACACTGAACCGGCCGACCGTGCGGTCAGGAGCATCTCGGCCTCTTCACGGCTGACGTCCTTGTACACGTAGTCCTTGCCGGACGCGGCGATGTGGATCTGGGCGTTGGCCTCGTCGTAGGCGGCGCCGGTGATCCAGTTCGACTGGACCTCCTGCAAGGTGACTCCCTTGGTGCGCTCACGTTCGGCGTGACGTTCCATCAGGTCGTCCACCTTGACGAGCGCGGACTGGATCTGGCCGCGGCGGGCCTCAGCGATGGCGGAGACAGCCTCGGCGACGCTGGTGCGGAACGTGTCGTCCTTCGAGTCGTGCGACGGGTCGGTCACGAACGACGTGGACCAGCGGTTCGGGCCCAGACGCGACGCACGCACCCAGCCCTGAATGGTGTTGCCCGACGGTCCGACCGCATGAACCGGGACGTCGAACGTGGAGTTCTTGCCGCCTGCTTCGAGTTCGTCGGCGTACCGGTTGAGCGCGGTGTTCGACGGCATACGCAACGCGAACCCGTTCTTGCCCTCGTACTTGACGCGGTGGGTGCGTCGGGAGCCTGACAGGGCGGCGCCAGCGGTCTGCATGGGTGTGTTGTCGTCCGGCATCTGCGGGACACCGGCGGGCGCGTACTCGGCGGTCAGGCGGGCCTTATCCCACCAGTCCTCACGGTCACGGGTGGAGCGGACGTCGCCAGAGTTGACGAGCACACCGGCAGCGACGTAACCGTCCTCGATGAGACGCTCGGCGCGAGCCCGCACGGACTCCTTCTGACGTTCCTGCCACGGGTCTGCGTCAGGGATGAGCGACTTGGTGGACACACCGCGCTCCAACTCGGCGGTCTGGCCGATGTTCTTGTGCGGGACGCCCGGCTGCTTGTGCTTGACACGGAACAGCGGGTCGCGGCGGTCGCCATCGTTGTTGCGCTTGAACATGCTCATGCCCGATCGGTGTGTGGGCATTCGAGCAGGGTTCACAACTCAGAAGTCCTCGGTCACGTCCGCCGGGTTCACCGGGATGTCGAACGTGTCCAGCGGAGGCGGTGCGAGCGCGTCCACCGTCGGCGCCGGGAGCGGTTCGGGAGCCGACTCGACAACCGGAACGGACGGGACACCGGTTGGGGTGGGGTCGTCGTTGAAGAACTCGTCAGCGATGTCGTCACCGAACACGACAGCCTTCGCACGAACCAGACCGTCACTGCTGACCTCAGCCTCGGCGCGGCCAGTAGAGGGCGCCGGAACAGTCACGGCCGGGGATGGAACAACCGCAGGAGTCTCGACGGTCACCGTGACGGGTTCAACGTCGGCCGGTTCGTTCAGGGGGTCCTCGGGGGTCTTCTGACGGGTCGCGGCCTTGATCTTGACCGGCTTCAACGCCTTCTTCTCCTCGGCGTCCGCTGCGGCCTCCACAGCGTCGCGGCACTGCTTGGTCAACTTGCACGACGACGGCGCCGCGCCGGTGAGGATGGTGAAGCCCGAGCACATCGAGCAGATGGCGATGGTGCTGGTCGCGGTGCCACCCTCGGGCTTGGGGATCTTCGCGATCCATGTGAGGGCGTCGGTGTTACGGTCCAGCAGCGCGGCCTGAACGGGCGACAGAGTGACCTTCTTCATGGCCTTCTCGCGGTACTGCGGGTCGTCACCAACGAGTTCAGCCCACGTGGAGCAACCTCCCTCTTGGAGGAGGCGAAGCCCCAAACTGACCACGACGGCCACCTCGGGTAGCCCCGGCTCGGTGACGAGTCCGGGCTTCCACTTCGGCTTCTTGGTTACTGCCATGACCCCTCTATGCGTTCCGTGACGGCTACATCGGGTCCAAGCCCTCAACCATCACGGCCTCGATCAGGGCAGTCGAAGGTACTTGCCGACGATGATGGACAGGCCGACGGTGGCCACGCCGATGAGCGACCAGACGAACTCGCCGAGGTGTCCCTTCACACGGGCGGTCACTTGGCGCAGCCGTTCAGGATCTTGACCATCGCGTCCTGTTCGGCCTTGGTGACCCACACGCCGTAGGTCTTCTTCACGGTGACCTGCTTGGCGATGTACTCGCAGCGGAACCCCTTGTTCGGGGGCAGCCACGTGGCGGCGTCCTTGTCACCCTTCGCGCCGTTGGTCGGTCCGTCCGACGCCATCAGGTTGATCGGGTCGTTCGCGAACTTGGTGCGCTTGGTGGTGTCCCACGACTGTGCGCCCTTCTGCCACGCGTCCGACAGCGGGATGATGTGGTCGATCTGGACGGCCGACGACTTGGGTCCGCGGACGAAGTGGATGGTCTTGCCGGTGTACTTGTCGGCGAGGGTGCCGGTCGCTACGGCGCACTTCTTCGCGTCCTTGTAGGTGACCTTGGTCAGGTCACGCTTCAAGATGTCGTTGCGGGTGTCGCAGCCGTTCTTGCCCCACTTGGCGGTGTTGTTGTCGGTCCACGCGGACCCGAACAGTTCACGCTTGTAGCCAGTCTTGGGGGCGCGACCCTTGACCGTCAACTTCTTCGCGTCGGCGAGAGCGGCGACGTAGACCTTCTTGTCGGTCGTGCCGGGCTTCGGCTTGGTGGTCTTCGGTGCGGGGGTCTTGGGGGCGTTCTTTCGGCCCTCGGCGATGGCCCTCTTGATCTCGTCGGTGGACAGGCCAGCCTTGGCGCCCTTGTCGTAGAGAGCCTTGACGTCCTTGGCGGTCTGGACGTTCGCTCCACCGGCGATGAGGGCCTCGACGGCTCGACGTTGCGCGGGCGGCTGGTAGCCGAACGTCTCGGGCGTGATGACCTTGTCCATGCCCGGGATGGTGAAACTCGACGGGATGGTCAGGTCGGTGTTCTTGTTGATCTCGTCAGTGATGCCGGTCAGGTTCGCGTATCCCCACAGGACCGAGAGTGAACAGACGGCCACGATGGACCGGAAGATGAAACCGAACATGCGGGGAAGGCTCCTGAGACTGAGTGATGGTTCGTCTGGTTCAAGTCAGATATGCGACAAGACCCCGATCCGATCCCACGATGTGAGACCAGACCGGGGCTGATGTGGTGCGTTCAGTCGCAGTCGTCGCAGATGCCTGTCAACGGCATCGTCATGAAGCAGCGCGGGCACACGGCACCGACCTTGACGGTCTGTGCGGCGGCGATACGGCGGGCCTCCTCACGCTGCGCCTGAGCGCGAGCGGAGCCGCGTTCGCATCGCTGCGCCAGATCGGACGTCTGGTTGCCGTACGCGAACTCGATGACAGCCGAGTCCATCGCCTGCTGTGACCACGAGCGGATACAGGCGGCCCGGCGGGTGGCGGTGTTCTCGGACAGTTCCTCGTGGAGTTCGTACTCGCCGACGAGTGCGTCGTCGCCGTGCTCGCGCAGGTACTGCACGTCGTCCATCCGGTCCACCATCGCGCCGATCATGCGGGAGCGGTCGGCGGGGGTCTGCTCGGCCATGAACTGGCCGACCTCGGTGAGCGAGTAGGTGTCCACACCGAACTCATCGACGTTCTTGTCCACGAGTCCGAGATATCCGGCGGCGGACATGTAGTAGTGGCCGTTGCGTTCGCCGACGCCAAGGACGTCCGCAGAAGCCTCGTTCGTGTCGGCGCCAGCAGCGACGGCATCGACGACCACGATGACCTTCTCCAGATCGTTGGCTTGCGGGAGGGGGAACCCGTCGTTGGGTTCCCAGCCGAGCACGATGTCACGGATCGGGTCACCGGCGGCGATACCGTACGTCTCGGACCGCTTGACGGACCCGAACTGTCCGGGGTTGGTGGTGGCTTCGCCGGTCTGTCCCTTGCGAACGATCGTCTGTGTGGCTCCCATACCACACAGGTGTGTGGGTTGTCAGTAGTTTGTGACGAGAACCTCGATGGTCTTCGAGTCGCGGTCCTTCTTGTGGTACGAGGCGTTCTTGTAGTCGAAGTCCAACTCGTGCAGCGTGTACCGCTTCGCGAAGTCGATGAGGGACGTGTTCTCCTTGCCCTGATGATGGGTCACGTTCGACAGAGCCCACTTGACGCCACGGTCGGTGAGCCCGTCGAGCCACTTCTCGAGCGCGGTCTCCTGATATGCGCCCCAACCGACCGAGTCGCCAGTCTCCTTGTTGTACGTGGCGTGAGTGATGAGGTACGGCGGGTCGCAGTAGACGAACGCGTCGTCGGGGACGTCGAGTTCGTCGAAGGAGCCGTTGACGAACGTCAGGTCGAGGGACTGGAGCCGCTCGGCGAAGTCGGTGAACCTCTTGCGCTGGGCGCCGTTGAAGGTGCGCTTGCCGAACGGGATGTTGTAGTGGCCGTGCCGGTTGAACCTGATCTGGTTGTTGAACCCGTGGGCGACGAGCGTGTAGAACATCGGCTGGTTGGACGGGTCGGCGTTGAACGCGGCGCGCAGGTCGTAGTAGCCGTCGGAGTTCTCCTTGTCGAGCGCGTACTCGGCCATGACGGCATCGACCTGTCCGAGAGCCGTGGTGACAGTGGTGGTGGCCATCCACGTGAGGACGTCGGTGACGGCCTTGTCGAAGTCGTTGTAGATGCTGCGCGCGGCCGGGACGTTCGCGACGACGTTGCCGCCACCACCGAACGCGTCGATGAACGTCGTGTAGGTGTCCGTCGCGGGGAACAGCGGCATCAACTGCGGGAGGAGGCGGTACTTGCCGCCGGTGTAGTTCAGGGGGCTCCGGACCAGATCGTGGCTACGCATGCTTGTTCTATGCGTGCGAGTCGGTCGACAGTAGTGGTCGTCAGCCTTGGGATTTCAGTCGAAGATCCGGTCGTTCACCGATGGATCCGACCAGATCCGAACGCCCTCGTCAGGTGCGACGCAGTTCACGTTCGGTGCGGCCGGGTGTTCGGGTTCGGGTGTCGCATGTGAAGGGGTGACCCACCCGCGCGCATGGAGGCTTTGTTGATGTTCGCCCGGCTGTCCAAGGTCAAGCCACACGCCGACCTGACCGGCGAGGAACGCCAGATCTTGTCGTCGCGATGGCGGGCCTCGGTCGAGGCGCGCGAGTTGGCTGCCCAGAACCAGCAGACCCCCACTCCCCTGCCGTCTCCGGCAAAGAAGTAGGGGTCGCGCGGTCTCTCAGGTGAGGGTCAGTTGTCGGAGACTGCCCACTCGGTGAGGTCGTTGGTGACCTTCACGTCGCAGGTGCCGTTCTCGTAGTCGAGGTTGAGGATCTTGAACGCCAGATCGAACGGCCGTCCGCCCTCGACCTGCGCGGCGGCGAGGTTCTCGGTGAGGTCGTCCTCCGCGACGCCGATGACCTGATGGATGGGGACACGCACGACCGACGTGAGTACGTGGTTGTCCTCCGCGCGCGCCAGAGCGTCCTCGGGTGTGATCGGCTCCTTCTGCGGGATGTTCTTCCAGTCGAGGGTCTTGTTGTCGTCCTCGTCGATGAGGCCGTGCCGCTTCGCGGTGCCGAAGGTCCGGCTGAACGCGTACTCGATGGTCTCGGCGGTCTCGATGGCGGCGGCCAGACCGGACGAATTCACCCGGTCCGTTGGGGTGAGAGTGCGCCAGTCCAAGTAGTGCTTGAGGTACTGGTTGTCGGCGAGATGGACACCGACCTCGACACCGCCGGGTGCACCGTCACCGTCGGTGAGGGTGTCCACCAGCATGTCGACCTTCTTGCCGTCGGCGGAGCGGGCGTCGTTCAGCGCGCTCGCGAGCATGTCGATGTGCCACTCCTCGAGCCCGTCGTGGCTCGTGGGGAAGGACGTGTCGATGGTCTCGGCGATGATCTCGGGGTTGTCCTCCCCGTGAGCGAACTGCTGACCGCCGAAGTCCGGGTTCGTGAGGATGGACAGGAGCCGCTGTCGGTCCTCAGTCATCTCGAACGTGTCGGGAATGAGCGCACCGATCTTCATGTCGGCGGTCGCTTCGGTCTTCTTGGTCTCGATGAACCCCTGAACGCCCTTCTTGGCGTTGATCGGGTTGCCGTGCTTGTCAGTGGCCATGTCCGTCAGGTGTGTGGGCGTAGAGATCGGATGGTACGACGTCGCATGTGGGAAGGGAACGACCCGTGTGGAGGCACCGATGTGCAAGCGCAAGAGCAAGCCCGCCGAGTTGACGGCCGAGGAGCGACAGATCTTGCAGGCTGGTCAGGCCGCACGACGGGATGCGCGTTCAGAAGGCTCGAAGGGTCGAACGTCAGGTGGGTCTCACGGCGGCATCATGGGGTTCTTCGGCGGCTGACGGGTTCCTTACCCGCACGACCGGCGCCCCGGTCACCGGGCCGACGCTCACCTTTGCAACGACATCCGACGCTTCACGGTCGGTGAGCCCAGAGTCGAATCGGCCCATCTCAGTGGCGGCCACGGTTGGAGATGAAGCGCGCCTCGAGGGTCGCGCGGTCGAAGTCGCGTTGCAGCCGTACCCTCTCCCCCGGCGACAACCGCGCGATGGCAGCGGTGGCCGCACGACGAGTTCGTTCCCGCCGCGCTTCGCGTGCCTGTGCTGCGACGACCTGCGTGCTGGACATGAGAACCCCCCGTCTGCCGGTTGACCTTGATGTAGGTCAGATGCGACAGAGGTGGGTTCACACTCGACAGTTCAGGCGTTCAGGATCCGGTCCAACAGGTCACCGACCGTGCCTTCGATGCGCAACGTCTGGTTCTCGTACTGGCCGCACGCGCACGACACGCCGGACAACTCGATACCCACCTCGGTGTCGTTACCGCGGATCGTGTCGCCGAACATGGAGTACGTGTACTCGCGGATGTCCGGGGTGCCGTCAGGCATCACCCAGTGGCAGCCGTCACCGTTCCACTGATCGACCGGCTTGCAGTGGTACTGAGCCTTGCGATCGTGCCAGCCGTAGAGGAACGCGCCGGAACGGATCTCGGCCTCGGTCATGTTCTCGAACCACGAGCCGTGCGCGTGCTTCTCATGCTTGCGGTGAGCCTCCAACTGCTCCAAGTCCATCGGGTCACCCTTGGCGACGATGACCTTCGCGGCATCCACATCGAAGTCGTTACGCGGGATCAACTCGACCTCGAAGTCGTTGATCTGGCGCATGACGAACCGGCCGCCCTTGGCGGGGATGTCGCTGGACTGGATGTCGTTCATCTTCGGCTCGCTCCGGTAACAGTGGACTGCTGGTATCTGTCTACACCCGGTTCAAGCCTTCGTCAGCGGTGGTGCTCGATCACGTCGTCGAGGAGGCGGGTCAGTTCCCAGCCGAGACCGTTCGTGGAGGCGCCGTGCATCTCGAACTGTTCGATCTCGACGAGAATGGCTTCGACCTTCGCGCGGGCGAACCCTTCCTTGATGGACGGCAACTCGTTCGTCACGACGGACGCGAGTTTCTGTACATCGACCTGTCGGGCGACGGGGTGCGCGCGGAACTCGGCGATGGCCGACTTGAGGTTCTCGCGGGAGGTGTCCGGCATGTACGGCGACTCGGCCTCCATCTGCGCGACGACCTCCCGGTAGACGCGGTCGAGGTGGTCAGCCTTCACCGTCGCGGCGACGTCGTCCCACAGCACAGCACCCTTGGTGGCGGGCTGAGGGTTCATGTCGATGGGGACAGCCTTGATGCCGGTCTTGTGGTCGCCGACGAACAGGAACCCGTCCTTGACCTCCATCGGGGGCATCCCCTCGCGACGGTAGTGACGGGACAGAGCCAGAGCGAGGGTCTGCATCTCCCACTTCGCGTTGTCCGCCTTCTCCTCGTCGGTCTTGCCAAGCACCGGAACACAGAACGCGCCCATGTCCCGAGCGAGGAAGTCGTCGGCGTGCACGATGTCGGCGATACGGGCCCGGTTGACGGTCAGCGGCTCGTCCTTCGGCCACGGGAACATCATCTTTGCCTCGAACGCGGCCTTCTCCGACTCAGGAAGTGGCTGCTCACCGAACTTGCCGTCCGGGCGTCGGAACTTTGCGAGGTTTGAGAGGGCTTCGGGACTCATGTGCGTCATGTCCTTGTGGTGTGCGGTCGGTCGAACACGCACCGCGCGGGAACGGTCAATCGCCACCGTTGGCTACATGGTCTCGCCATGTTCGGTTCACGGGGGTGTCCGTGTCGTGGAAGTCCGACTCGATGGGCATGTCGGTGTTCCAGTAGTCTCGCGGGATCATGGCGACCGGCTTGTCGTTCGCTTCGAGCATCTCCTCGGTGACCTCGAAGTCCTTCCAGTAGCCGCCACCGCCCGCGATGGTGACGCGTGCTGCGGCGCCGTCGTAACCGGACTGGGGACGGTAGCCGGGGCTGGTCATGTGAGCGACGACGGTCTGGGTTTTCTTGGTGACCTGTGGACCCTTGATGGACGGGTTCATGGAACGGAACGGAGTGCCTGCCGGGATGACAACTGTCTCACCCTTGCGGAACGGGTTGTGCAGGTACTTGACCTTGAAGTCCGGGTCGGCGAGCAAGATCCGGTAGTCGGCGTACTGGTCAGCGGACAGTCCGAGACGTTCAGCCTCAGCCGGGACGTCGGTCACCCCGACGGACGCGACAGGCTTGGTGGTTTCCTTCCACCGGCCGCTCGACTCACGGGGGTGCTTGACCTCGTCGTGCCCCATCAGATCCATCCGTCTCGCTTGGCCTTGGCCTTGATCTTCTTCTCGAGCATCTCGTCCACCTCGCCCATTGTCATGTTGTGCTTGTCAGCGATGGCCTGCTTGACCTTGTTCTGCGCGTCGATGAGCGTCGGGTCGGGGGTCTTCTCGGTCCAGTACCGCTCGTCGACCAACTTCCCGACCAGCCATGATGTGGCTGCCTGCTCGGTCTTGAACCGCTCCTTGTCCGGTCGACCGTAGGAGATGAACTCGATCTCGAACTCGCTGCCGTCCGCAGTGAGGGCCTTCTCGACCTTCTTCGCGTCACGTTCGACCTTCGCGGCAGCACGCGCCTCGCGGTCCTTGGCCGCCTGAATCTCATCCGGCGTGAACATCTTGGTCGGCTTGTTCAACGTCTCGACCGGGGCGGACGGGTAGCAGACCGTGCAGGCCCGCTCCCCCGCCGCGTCCACGACGTCGGCTTCCTTACCGCCGGAGTACTCGGTCACCCAGTGGTAACGGGTCGTGGGACGACACGTGGAGCACATCATCGAGGAATGCACGTGACCGCCTGCGTTCGTCACGAGGAACGCGCGAGTCCATCCGCCGCGGGCGTTGAACTCGTCCTCGTACGGCAGCATGGCCTCCGACGCTGCCATGACTTCCTCGTCGGCGACGATCGTGTTCTCGTAGGCGCGCAGAATGTCGTGCTCGATGTACGTCTGCCGTTCTACGGCGCGACACTCGGCGACCACGGCATCGATCTCGGTGGTGGACAGACGCCCCCGAGTGCCGGTCTTGCGCCGTACGAGGTCTTCGAGGTGCCGCTGCTGCCCCTCGGCGCGAGCGGACTTGTTGATGTACGTGTAGTACAGGTCGGCCAACTTGGTATCCACCTGCACCGGCGTCCAGTCCGACAGGTTCGGCTCGTTGTCGAGCGTCAACCCCATCGGCTCGGCGTGCTTCGTCTCTTGGAAGCCCACCTCGCCGGGCTTGGATGCGGCGTTGTGTCCCTGTCGTCCTGTCATATTGAGAGGGTATGCGGGGTTCAGATCGTGAACTCGCGGCTCAGCAGGGACTTGCCCCACGCCCGCAGGTACGGGTTGTCGTGCCAGCCCGAAGGGAACGCGGCACGGATCGCCTCGGTCGCCTTGACCATGCTCGGTGCGTCCCACTTGTCGATGACGTCGCCGTGACGGCTTGTGTGCGAGTACAGGTGCGGGAGCATGAAGTCCACGTCGGTGCCCTTCCAGCAGTAGTCGGTGAACTCGAACCTGTCGCCCGGCTCCGCACCCGGGAAAGCGTGACGCAGGATGGCCTCCACCTTGGTGTCGAGGGCTCGGTTCAGGCCTGCGTTGGCGGCGCGCAGTTCGTCGAGCGCTTCGGTGACCTCGTCGTCGATCTCTGTGAGGGCATCCTCGTGCGCGGTCACTGGGTCGGGACGCTGCCCGTACTCGGGGGTGAGGTCTTCGATGAAACTCATGGCGGCGCGCGGGTCGCCGTCGTTGAGGATCCGTTCGATGCGAACGAGGGCTTGGTCGAGGATGCGTCGCAACAGGTCCGGGCCGGTCGTTGCGGGGATGAGGGTCGCGGAGGTCTGGTGTTCACCCATCCAACGCCAGCACGAGCCCGGCTCGATGCGGAGGTTCTCGGTGGCGAGCGGGTGTACGTCTTGGACCTGAACGTCCATGCGCAGCACGATCTGGTCGTCGGGGTTCCGCATCAGGTCGAGCGGCTCCATCGAGAGGGTGTCGTCGGCGCGGTACAGCATCGCGCGAACCGTGAGGCTCGGCGACAGGTGCCACTCGTTGAGGGCGTCCGGCGTGGTGTCGCCTTGAATCGTCCACGTGTGCTCGATGGTCATGAGGGGCCTTTCGTTTCGCTCACCCATCTAAGCCCCTACGGGCCGTGAGCCACGATCAGTCGCCGGGCATGTGTACCCAGTCGGCGATCTTGAAGTTCAGCGACACCTGACTTACCCACCGGTCGCTGGCGCGTTCGCGGGCGTCGAGGACATATCGACGGATCGTTGACTCACTGAAATCGGATCCGTCGGCGTCGCAGGTGGCCCACTTGTCGTCGGCGTCGAACACGGTGACCCGCGCGTACCCGGAGGCGCCGTCGTAGTTGAAGTCCACGTCGATGCTCGCAGCGTCGGGGTACTGGGCGTGAACTTTGCGGATGACGACCGCGGTCTCGGCCTGACGCAGCCGCTCCTCGATGACGGCGGCCTGCTGACGGAGCACATCGGCGACGAACTCAGCGGACGACGTTTCGATGCTTCGCTGGTTCGCGGTCGGTTCACCGGGCTGATACGTGTCGAGGCGAGCGCCGTAACCGGTGATGTGTCCCGCGTCGATGTAGGTGCCAGCGTACGGCTTGGTCGTGACAGTCACAGTGGGTCGCCCTTTCGGTGTTCGCTCACCACATCTAAGCCCACACCGCGGCTGAGACACGATCAGGCGCGGTGGTTCTTGACCCAGTTGTCGATGACCAGTGAGATCGTCACTTCGTCGGCGTTCTCGTACTCGTCGCGCTGCTCAGACAGGAACCGGGCGAGGGTGCTGTCGGACAGCATCGTGACGTCGGGGGTCTCTTCGATGAGTTCACCGCGATGGTCGTAGGCGCGCCCTTCGACGGCCAGTTCACCGAGGCCGAGGTCACGGATGCGCAGGTCCACAGTGCGGATGTCGGGGTTCTCGGCGGCGACCTTGGCGAAGATGCCGACCTCGATCTTGCGGAGTCGTTCGGCCGTGTTCTCTAGGGTCTCGGCTGCTCCGGCCCGCAACTTCTCGAGGGTGTCGATCTGCGCGGACGCGGTGATGGGCTTGCCGGTGCGCGAGTCGGGGCTCACGTACGGCAAGTACTCCTTGATGGGGCGACCACGGTCGTCGTCCACGTCCGGGTGTGGGTCGTACAGGCCCTTGTGAGGTGCGGGCTTGACGACGGTGCTCCATCGGCCGTCACCGCGACGGGGTTGGGCAGCGTTCTTGGGCGCGTTCATGACGGGTGGGTGTGCGGTCGTTCAGGCTTCGGCTTCGGCCATCATCTGCTTGAACTGGTCGCTGGTGGCGTCCAGTTGCGCGAGAGGTCGGACGTCTTCGCCTTGAGCCCATCGGGTCGCGGCTCCCGTGTTCGCGAAGAGGTAGCAGATGCCGTCGGCTTCGTCAATCACGGCGACGAACTCGTCTGGGCCTCGAAGGTCTGTCATGTCAGTTCTATGCCCGTCACGCCTTGGACACTGCACGCTTACGGGCGGGCTTGCGCTTGGCGGTGGTCTTCTTCGCTGCAGCCTTGGCCTTGCGTCGTTCAGCGGCGGCTTCGGCGGCCTTCGCCTTGCCCTGCTCGACGACGGTGGAGATGTTGCGGAACTTCTGCTCCTTGACGACATCGTTGACACCCTTGGCGATGGCGGTGCCGGACTTCTTCATCGCGCCGACGGTCGCATCGAGCGATTCGGTGTCGGTCTTCCCCTTCGCGGCCCACGAGTTCAGGTAGCGAGAGGAGTTGGTGGACAGGTCGGTGCTCATCCCGTTGAGGCGCGACAGCACGTACGCGAACGATTCGGCTTCGACTTCCATCTCGCCACGGCAACCGGTCTCGCCGGTGTGGTACTCGTCGGTCCGGTCGAGGTGACCCAACTGGATGTGTCCGAGTTCGTGCGCGAGGGTCTTGGCGCGGTCAGCGGGACCGAGGTCTTCACGGATGACGACGTGACCGTCGGTGGTGGTGTACCCGCGCGTCTCAGGGCTCGGCATCCGCCCGTAGGAGACGGTGTACCCCTTGGCGGCGATGGCGGCTTCGAGGTCGTCGATGAGACCTTCCGGTGGGGTCTCGGACAGGGCGGGCCGCAGTTCGGGCAGCGGGTCGCCCTCGGTCTGGGAGACGTCGTAGGTGGTGGTCGTGGTGAACCCGACGACACGGAACTCCCGCTTGGTCTTGCCGTTCTCGTCCTTGATCTCGTTCCCGGCGGCGTCCTTCTTGGTCACCCACGCCATCCGGGGTGCGAGGATCGCGAGGCCCTTGCCGCGCTGGTCTTCCTTGATGGTGCGGTTGAAGCCGCTGCGCCACGTCTTGGCTCCGGCGCAGATGGTCGCGTCGGGGTTCTGCACCATGATGAGGAGGGTGTTGTTGAACGAGTAGCCGTGCAGTTGGCTCATGGCGTCGAGCGCGCGACGCCATTCGGTGTCCGAGTCGAGCCCGGCGATGGCGCCTGCGAGTTCGTCCTTGAGCATCTCGACCTTGTCCTCGAGACGCTCGTACCTCTTGGTGAACTTCGTCTCGCCGGTGTCGGCGTTGTCGAGGCCGCGCGCTTCGGGACGGTCCAGTTCTCCGAACTTGCCGTGCTCACCGGACGCCTTCTGGCGTGCGACAGTCGAGGTCTGGGTGGCGGTCAGCGTGCTCATACACCGCTGGTGTGCGGGGTTTGGCACGCGCCGTCAAGAAGTTCAGGGTGTCGCGGCGGGTTCCCAGTTCTCAGCCCAGTCGACCACCTCGTCGGGCACATCACCCAACTGCTCGTAGTCGAACTTGTCCGTGCCGACGAACGCGACCGGCCCGACGAGTCCGTCAGGGAACGTGACCCCGAGGCGGGCGCACAGGACGGTCGCCTTGACGTTCACGGTGAACTCCGGCTTGAACCGGCCCTCCTCGTCGAACAGGGCGTACACGCCGTCGTCGTTGAGCCGGAACGCCTCCACATAGCCGCCACCGACGAGGGCTTGGAACGAGTCGAGGTCGTCGTTCGAGGCGGTCTGGACGGTGGTCGTTCCGTCTTGGGCGATGACGAGCGCTTTGAAGGTGGAGGGCACGCCGGGAGTCTACCGAGTATGCCCTCCAGAATCAGCGGTAACGAGTCGGGTTCGCGTCCGCGTTCACCTTCAAGAACGAGGTCTGGATCTTGAGCATCTTGCGGTACTTCGCGACGGTCCTCTCCCACTGTTCGACCAGATCGCGGGCGGCTGTTTCGAGCACAGCCACAGGGTCGGCGTCGAACTCGTCGGGGTCGATGAAGGTCACGACGGTGGGACGTGGGCGGCCACTGAGGGTCGCGTCGATGGGTCGCAGCGTCAGCATGATCGGTTCGATGCTCTCGATGTCGAACTTGTGACCCGGCGGAGGAACCGGAAGGTCGACGTCGTACGACTGGTGCCAGTCCTTGACGTCAGCCACAGGCGCCCTTGCTGTTGGCGGCGTCAGCCGACGCGCTGACCGTACCGATGAAGTCACGGGCGACGGCGTCGTTGTGCACCTCGTTGGTCAGGAACCCGCAGATCGCGTCGATCTCGTGCTGCGGGTTCTCCTGCAACTGGTCCAAACCGATGGTGACCCGGTGCTGGTGACCGGGCGTGCCACCCTTGGGGCTGACGGCGAACACGGCGGTATCGCCTTCCCGAGAGACGAGCCACACGTACCCGTCGGGCGGGGCGGGGAACTCGAACGCGGCGGTCATCGAGGGACCGTGCGGGCCTTGTTGGCGGCGACGGCCGCGTCACGAAGCGCCTGATCGAACGCGGCCTTGTGGGCGTCGTCCTCGATCTTCTGCTGGTACTTGTTCAGGACACCTTCGAGCGCCGCCTTCGGGTTCGTGCGGAACGAGTTCGAATCGACGAGCGCCCAGTACCGCTCCTCGCAGGAGTCGTTCAGCAGCCCGACACGGATGTCTCCAGTGACGTGCAGTGCGGCGTCCCAGCACAGCCCAGCAGGCGGCGGCGGGAACTCGATCCCGGCCTCGGGAATGGTGTAGTCGGTCATGTGAACTCCTATGCCTGTCCCCCGGCCCACATCAGGCGTCCGGGCGGGGGTTCTTGGGCTTGGTCGGTTCCTTGCCGACCTTCGGC
Source organism: Aeromicrobium jepli (assembly GCF_047246605.1). Classification (NCBI taxonomy): domain Bacteria; kingdom Bacillati; phylum Actinomycetota; class Actinomycetes; order Propionibacteriales; family Nocardioidaceae; genus Aeromicrobium; species Aeromicrobium jepli. The sequence goes on along the minus strand of NZ_JBFOKO010000003.1, from coordinate 3,834 downwards.
GCCTTCTGGTCGAGGATCGAGGGACGTTCCGGCGGGCACATGATGTCCGGTTCGTCCTCCTCGACGTCCGGCTCGATGGGCGTCTCGGCAAGTTCGAGGCACTGGTCGAGGAGTTCGTCGTAGGCGTCCTTGGCGGTCTTCTTCTGCGAGTCGAACCGCTCCCGTGCCGCCTTCCGCTTCGTCCACGCGTCATGCTCAGCCCAGTACGTCGCCCACTGTGCGTCGATGACCTTCCACGCCTTCTCGACGTCGGCGACCTTCTGCGCGTAATCGCGGTACGAGATGACGGTGGCTCGGTAGTCGGCGTACGCGACCCAGTAGCCGACGACTTCGGTCAGCCACCTCTTCTCGTCCTTGGCGAGTCTCTTGGTTGCCTTCGCGAACGCCGCGTCGTTGACTTCCTCAGCCTTCACCTCGTCGAACGGTGCGACGGCTGACGTCATCCACGCCCACCCGCATCCGGGTCCGGTCACATCCGCGGTGAGCGTGTCGATGCTCGCGACGGTCTTCTGCGGCTTCGGCGCCTCGGGCGGGTTCGGGACAGCGCGGTCCTTCGGCAGGTCCGGCCACACCGGGTACGCGCGCGGCTCTGGGCGGGTCACCGTCGGTACCTTGTACGTCTTCGCCGGGACCGCCACGGCGTCCACACCCGCAGGCGGGCTCGGGGTGGCGGCCGGTTCACGGGTGACCTTCTCGACGGTGGTGAACGGCTTGTACTTGGTCTTCGCGGTGGCCGGGTTACGGAACGCCGCCGCTACCGTGGAGTCCTGCGTTGCGCACCGATTCATGTGCGCAGCGACCACACCGTCGACGGCCTTCGCTGTCGCAGGTGCGGGGCTCGTGGTTGCGACGAACGTGAGCACATCTCCTCGACGGACGACCTCGATTGAGGCACGGTTCCCAGACCACGAGACGATGTACCGAGCCGACTGCACACCGATCCCGGTCGACGGCATCACTGTCATCGACGTCGAGGACGGCTTGCAGTCGCGAGCCTTGGCGGGCATCTGGTCGAACACCCACGCACCGAGACCTGCCGGGTAGGAGGTGATGGTGACCTGTGTGCCGACACCGGTCTTCGTCGTGTACGTCTGCGACAGGGACAGGCTCGGCGCCGGGGTGACACAGGTGAGCGGGTGCGGGAGCCCTGCTGCGGCCACCCGGCGCCCTTGCGGCTTCCATGCGGTGTCGATCTGGTCGAACATCTCCTTGACTGCCACCGCTGCAGGTGATGGGGCCGGAACGAGCCCTTCGGGTGCGGCAGTCGTGTCGACGGTCGATGCGGGCGCCGTCTCGTCGTCTCGGGTGGGCAGGTCAACCGGGACACCGAACGCGGACAGGCCGACGCACACTCCGGCGATGACGGCCGGGACCGCGATGATGGCGGTGGTCTTGGCGATGACGGTGCGGGCGTTCACGGCGTCTCCTTCACGGGGGCGGTTCCGGCGGTCGGGGTGATGGTGACCTTGGTTCCCCATCCGGTGTTCAAGCCCGGGTCGGGGGTCTGCTTGATGACGTAGCCGGGGCCGGTCACCCACTTGTCGGCCTCCTTGGCGTTCTTCGCGACGGTCACCTTGAACCCGGCGTTGGTCAGTGACGAGATGGCGGCGGGGACGCTCAACCCGACGACTGATGGGACGGTCCGGGTGGTGAGGGTCGCGGACGCGGACTTCGGCGCGGGCAACCATCGGGGCTTCATCCCGGACAGGTAGCCGTTCATCGTGTCAGCGAACACCGGGCCCGCGACGGTACGACCGAACACCGGGGACTGGAACTTCCCGTACGCGACGACGGACTCCAACGGGTACTTGTTACCGCCACGCGGGTCACCGACCCACACGGCTGTCGCGGCCTGCGGGACGAACCCGGCGAACCATGTTGCCGACGTGCCGTTGGTGGTGCCGGTCTTACCTGCGGCCTTGCGACCCTTGGGCTTCAACCCGGTCGCAGTTCCGCCGTCGGTATACGGGGCTTGCAGGGTGTCAGCGACTTGGTCGGCGATGGTCGGCATGATCGCCTGATGGCAGTCGCCGTCGGTCTTGGTCTTGCCGGTGCCGTCGAGGCGCGCGTACGAGGTGATGACGTGAGGGGTGCAGGCGACTCCTCGGGCGGCGAACGTCGCGTACACGGACGCGACTTGGATGGGGCTGGTCTCGAACGCGCCGAGCGCGAGTGACGCTTCCCGGCCGGTCAACTTCTCCGGGATGGACGTCATCCCGAGCCTGCGAGCCATGTTCGCGGTGTTCTTGACTCCGGCTTCGGCGATCATCTGCACGAAGTACGAGTTGACGGACTTCTTGGTCGCCTCGTACGCGTCGATGCTGCCGAAGTTCGCGTACCCGTCGTTACGGAACCCACCCGGGGGTGCATCGACGCCACGCGGGTGAACACCAGACGGGGAGTTGTAGCGAGTCTTGGGGCCGATACCGCGTTCGATAGCGGCGGCGGTCACGATCGGCTTGAACGTGGACCCGATCTGGAAGTTCGACGCCGGGTACACCATCTGTGTCTTGCCCTTGCTGTTGCCGTAGGTGCGGTTCTGGGCGATGCCGAGCACCTTGCCGGTCCCGGGTTGCACGACGGCCACGCCGACGGCGACCCGGTTCCCGTTGGTCATTGCGCGGGCGACGGCACGGTTCGCCGATCGCATGGCCTTGGGGTTCAAGGCGGTGGTGATCCGCAGGCCACCGGTGGCGAGGAGACGCTGCCGGTCGGTCTTGGTCTTGCCGAACTTGCTGCTGGTGAGCAGTTCGTTGATGACCAACTCGCAGTAGTAGGGGTACTTCGAGGCGGAGCAACCGGACTTCGGGGTCTTGGGCTTCAACTTCGTCGGGGCGACCGAGAGGCGGTCGTACTCGGTCTGGGTGAGGTGCCCTTCGGCGAGCATCCGCCCGAGCACGACGTTGCGACGTGCCATCGAGTTGTTCGGCTGATGGATGGGGTCGTAGACCGTGGGGCTCTTGAGCATGGCGACGAGGGTCGCGGCTTGGTCGATGGTCAACTTGTCGGCGGTGGTGCCCCAGTAACGGTCGGCGGCTGCGGCGACTCCGTAGGCGCCGTTACCGAAGTAGACGCTGTTGAGGTACTGCTCGAGGATCTGGTCCTTGGTCAAGGTGCGTTCCAGTTCGACGGCGTACCGGAGTTCTTGCATCTTGCCTGCGATAGTGGACGGCTTCGCTGCGGCGAGTTCGGTGTCGTTGGTGGCGGACAGGACGCGCAGGTTCTCGACCAACTGCTGGGTAATGGTGGAGCCACCTTCGCTCGCACCGGCGAGGAGGTTGCGTGTGGCGGCGCGGCCGAGACCCTTGACGTCGGCGGCGCCGTGCTCGCGGAAGCGCGCGTCTTCGGTGTCGAGGAGGGCCTGCACCATGACGGGTGCGATCTGGTCGAGGGTCACGACGGTGCGGTTCTGGGTGAACACGGTCGCGTACGTCTTGCCGGTCGAGTCGACGATGATGGACTTCTGGGCCGGTGCGATGGCGCCGAGGTCGTGGGGCATGTTCTCCCACGTGTCGAGGGCTGCCTTGGTGGTGCCGCTGGCGGTCAGCGCGAGCGGGATGGTGGTGGCGCCGAGGAGGACACCACACAGGGGCAGAGTCACGAACGACAGCGCAATGGTGCGAAGTCGTCGGCGCTTCGGGGTGGGGAACGTGTCCACCCCGTTGAAGATGTCCAGACCGGAGTCGGTGACGTGTTTGCGCATGTCCGCTCTATGCGGTTGCCGGACACGACACCACCGGGAAACAGCGAGTTACACCTTGGCTCCAGTGGCTCCAGCGTGGCTCCAGAAAATCGAGGGAATCTGGAGCCAAGATTCTTACTGGCATTGGAGGG